>CAIKAP010000089.1 GCA_903825435.1 uncultured Verrucomicrobiota bacterium | reverse complement strand
TCTGAGCCAGTGAGTCCGGCGGTGCAAGCCATCCGGGGAGTTTGTAGGGACGCGGTGCGACTCCTGCGCTTTGGCGGCTTTGAGTGGCTCCGAAAGATGGGCCTGCTGGCTTTTGCTTTTTCATCCATTCCTCAGCGTCGTCCAGGCCGCCTTCAACCGTTTTTTTGAGCGTCTGGTCGGGGCTGGTGATTCCTTTGGCGTCCGCTGGACTCATTGTGGAAGGCGGCTTGGGCGTCGGGGCTGGCATCGCCGCGGGCGACGGCGCGGAGGTTTTCCACGATGGCATCTTGACCGGCACTGGCGAGTTGGGAGTCGTGCTGGTTGGCGCATTGTAGGCGCTCATGATCGGCGCGGCGGGTGGCGGCGGCGGTTTGACTCCCTGCGCCGAGTCGGTTGCGGGCGTGGCTGGCGGCTTGATCGCCTGCGTGGCGGCCGCTGCGTCCGGCTTGTTGTCGGGCGTGGACGGATTGGGTGTCAGCAGGACCGGAGGCGTAGACGGCGGCTTGATCGTTTCTTTGGTGAGTCCCGCGGCTTGGCCGGCGTGATATTTCTGGCTGGCGTCGGCTGCGGACGCGTTGGCGGTCAGTTGCGATCCCGCGAACGGCGAGTTTGGCGTGCCGGTCGGGATGGGCGCGGTAGCGTCCTGCCACGATGGCTTTCTTGGAGCGGTCACCGATCCGGGGGTGACTGGTTGCGCCGCTGTGGGGGTCGTGGCGGTGTTGAGGGAAAGCGGGGGCGCTTTGTAGGGCGCGGGGGCTGTCGGCGCTTGTGGGGCACCTGGCGCGGCTATTGGTGGTGTTGGGTCGCCGGGGTTCCAGCCGAAAGGCTTTCCGGTGAGGGGATTGATCCGCTGTTTGGCCGTGTTGAATTGGACTGGTGATTCTGACGTGTCGGTGGCGATCTGCGGCGTGAGCGGCGCGGTCGGCTGCGGATAGGGTGTGTTGTCGGGCGGCGGTTGCCGGTAGATCGGGTTGAGCGTCTTGTCGGCCTGGGCTTTGTAGGCGGCGGTGACCGGGTCCATGGTCGGGGTCGGCGCCATGCCGGGAATATCGGCGCTTCTGGCATAGGGGGCGGCGGGCTTGGGTGGCGCGGCTGGCTGCTGTGTGGTGCCGTAGCCGGGTGCGGTGGCTGGCCTTGGCAAGTCGCTCAGTGCGCGCTGCCATCCTGCGGGCGTCACCTTCAATGCCAGCGCTCGTGCTTGGTGCGCCGGGGTGATGCCTTCCGGTCCTGCCTTCCGCATCTCATTGATGAGTTGGCGGCGCGCCGCGATCACGTCGTTCCAGTTCTTCCCGCCGGGATGCTGGTTTACTCCGTAGTTCATGCCGTCGTAGCGGTCGGTCCAGCCGATAGGATTTCCGGCCATGTCGAGGTGCTGGTTGGCGACGCCGGCCGCGTCGAGCGGGTTGCCGGATCGTGCCATTGTGGTCCTGACCTTCCGGGTGCCGTATGTCGATCCTCCTATGCGTTCTGATTTGATGCTCATGGCTGTATGGTGGCTTGGTTTGTGGATTTAAGATAGGGGCGCAGCGGGTGACTGGCTGGAATTGGCCGAGATTAGCTCACAGGCTCGCTGTGGCCGCGTCTGGCGCTTCCGGTGGCTGTCTGTGCCGGAAACGCCTTGGCGGGCCTTGTGGACGATCCTACGAGTTATTGGCCGTCAGTCCCGTTGGCGCGAGGCGAAGCTGCACCGTGTAGGTCGTCACCTGCTCGCCGGTCAGCGGGTCGAGGTAGCCGTTGCATCCAACGGAGAACTTGGCCGGGGCGCTTCCCGCGTCAACGAGCGCCTTGTATTTCGTGTAGATGGCGTCCTGAATCGCGTAGATCGCCTGGGCGGCGCTGAGGGCGGCATCGGTTGACGTGAGATGAGTTAGCAAGCGATTGGCGGGGGTGGCGTCGTCTTGCAATCCGAAAATGATTGCCGTCCCGTCGATGGAGAATCCAGACGTTGAGGGCGCTTGGTTGAAGAAGTCTGCGGGTGTGTCTGCTGCGTAGGCCATGGTAGTGTGTGGTTGGTGTTAATTGGAAATTTATTAAGCGGGATTATGGTGGCGCTCTCCGCTCACAACTCCTTTGTGGCGCAGGTTCGGGAGCGGAAAATCATACGATCCTCCGAGGTCGATTTTATGGCAGTTGATGGTCGCTTTCAGCAATGGGGTTTCGTCCTCATGTTTTCCGATTGCGAAACGGCACCATGTGGAACCAATGGTTTTCGACAATCGGACACTGCCGAACAACAACAATGTGGCAACATGGAAGATCAGACGGATGCCGCCGGGAGCGTCGCAGACTCCAGTTACTCTGCCCGCAATTGATTCCTCGGGAATCGGGTCAAGCCCCATGAATGTCCCAACCGCCTCGCAATCCGCATCGAGAAGCATGACCATTCCAGGTTCATCCAGCAAGAACTCGGAAAACGCGGTTTTGGGCAGCGAGTGTTTTGAGATTTCCGGCGAGACGATCTGTCTGCCATCCCATCCCTTTATTTCGGAATCTGACGCGATGGTCAAATCCGGCCATCCATGATGGCGCATCGATAAACCCAGACTCAGGGCCAATCCCCGATAGGTGTCACCAGTCGCTACGGTTATGGCTTGGATGTTCATGTCATGCGGGGGGTTATCCAACTTGCCCTGATTATCACGTCGTCACCGGGCCAGTTTGCAGGCTCGTCATTATACGCGATTCCATTCAGATACCATATTTTAGTGATTTCTTCGGGGCTTTTCGGAACGGCACTGTCGTAGGACGCGATAACCCATGTCTTGATTTCGAGAATGAACGTATTACCGACAGTCAAGTTGCTTTCGTCGGATGATGGTGGTTGCTGCGGAATTCCGAACGGCCAGCCTCCCATCTTGCTTTCCACGGTGCGTCCTTCCGGGTGGCGGGTCGGGACGCGCTCTCTGGTTTTCTCCGGCTCCGGCACTGTCTGGCGCTTGCGGCGGGCCTCTTCTTTCTTCACCTCGCGCTGCGTGTTGAAGCGCTCGCGCTCGGCCTCGCGCCGGTCCTCGTTGCGCTGCCACGTGGTCTTGTGGGAATCGTCCACGTCCTTGCCGTGCTCCTGCGCGTTCGACAGCGCCTTAGCAACAGCCTGATCGACGGAGGCCTTGATGATCGCCTGAATGTCGAGCGTCGTCGGCTGTGTTGGTTGCGGGGCGTCTGCACTCATGGGTTGGCTACGATGATGACCTTGGCTTCGACCTGCACCCATCCGTATTTGTAGGGGCTGATGTTGCAGTTCTTGAGGTAGCGACCGGGAATAATATCAGGGACATTGGTGGCCGGCAGCGATCGGGGTTCGACCGTGACCGGGAAATCGGAGAATTGGAGGTCGGTCGCCAGCGCGTTCTGGTTGTCCATCAGGTCGAGGTAGTTGTTGACCAGCGCCGCGTTGCCGGAAACCGAGCAGTCGATTCCCATCACCACCCGCCCGCCGCTGACGGCCTGGCGAACGATGGCGAGTTGCTTTGCGCCGATGCTCTCGATGTTGGCGACGATTGCGTCAGCCAGCCCCTTGGGCACGTCGTGGTCCTCATAGACGATTTCTATGGCCAGTGGTGCGTGCAGGCTTTCGGGCATCATCTGCGTGGTGACGGATGCTCCCACCTGTGATCCTTCGGACAGGGATTGTCCTCCTTGGGACGACGAATAGGTGACGTGCTGGCTTCGCGGTGCGCAGCGGACTGAAACCCGGTGGCTTTTTTCCCGGTAGAGCGGCCACGGGATTGAATTTGTCCGGTCGAGCACGCTGCCACGGGATGCCGTTTTGAGGTAGAAGATGTGGACTTCCGCGTCGCATCCGAACTGCCCACCCTGCACGATGTCGTAGATGAAGTCGGCGGCGATGGCCATCGAACTTTCGTTCATGACGGAAAACTGCGTCCCTCCGCTGACCGAGTTGCCGTTGCTGCGGTTGCGCGTCACGACGCATTTCACGCCGGTAAGCACGGCGGGCAGGGATACAACGTCGGTGGTCGGGAAAACATGATGGCGGGCGGCCAGCGCTGCCTCTGGCACGTCCTCAACGATACGAAGGAATCGGTCCTTGTTGACGATCTGGTAGCTGGTGAACGGGTCGGCAAAGCTGGTTGGAGGAGTGACGGGAAGTTCGCGGCGCGTCACCTGCGTCTGCAAGTCCTCATCCCATGTCGATCCCTTCAACTCGTGCCAGCCGAGAACGTCGAGTGTGGTCTTGATTCCGAGACCGTTCCCGAGCTGGTCAACCTTGGATTCCAGCGTGGTGAGTCCCGTGTCTGCCGCTGCATCTTCGCTGACCAGCGTTTGCGTGGTCCGCGCTGCTTCCCGCTCCGCATACGCCTGCTGTGCGACGACGGCCGTGGCGATGATGTAGGTGCGCTTTTCGACTCGGAACACCGGCTCCAGGTTTATCCCGCTTTTGACGACTTCGCGGTATAGGAGCGTGTAGCCGTCGCTATTGAACATGCCATCAGTGGCAATCGGCATCGCGCTACCTATGAGTGGCGAGGCTACTTTGTAATCGGACGCCTTGATGATGACCGACCGGTTGATGCATGGATAGTTGACGCCGCCGACCGTGATTATGGAGCGCTCCCAATTCGACGCCAGTTGATCCGCCTCGCTTGGAATATCCGCGTGGGTGATGGTGATGACGGCCGCGTCTTTACTCGGGCCATCCGTGACGGCGATGATGTAGCTGGTTTGGAAGTCTTGGCCCAAATGGTGAGCCATCGTCTCTCCGATCAGCGGAATGGGCATTTCCAGCGCCACTTTTGGGCGGCTGGTCACATAAAGCCATCCGTTCAGAGGTGCCGTCAGGCGCGTCCTTGTGGTGTCGACCAGATTGGGGTCTTTGCCGCGCATGGTGGTGGGGTCAGAATCGGGTGTTGAATCTCACGCCGGATGTGGGTGATGGGTTGGCTTTGCTCAGAAGGTCGCCGGCTTCCTTGAATGAGTCGTTGACGGCTTGCTCATTGGTCACGCCACGCCAGAACGGTCCTTGAGACAGGCGCTTGATGGCGAGCGGCAGGAAGATGGTTTCCACCTGGTCGAACGGCACCGGGAGCTCGTCGGTGTTGTAGATGCCGTAGGTTCCTGTGCCGCCTGCTAGGTGGGTGGCGGTGATTGCTGCGGCGGCGCCGACTCCGGACGACTCGCCCACGCTGGGTCGAATAAGCAGGGACGCTGCTTCGTCTGCATTTACGGCAGCGACGACTTGGGCCGCCGTGGTGCCGCTTGGGAATGTGATGGCGATGGCCTTTGCCGTCACCGTGATGGTGATACTTCCGGCTACGATTGTGTGGCTGACGGTGATGTCATTGCCGCTGGCGTCCGGTATGGCTGATTCGTAAATGACCGCCGAGCTATGAGAGCCCACGACAAGGGTGGCTGCGGTCACTCCAGCGAGGTTGAGCAGCGACTCGATCCGCGGCGGCTTGAGCATGATCTTGTAGTCGAGCACGTATTGCGCGTTAGTGGCGGGCCACAGGCGGATTCGGATCTGGTTTTGGGCGTTTTGGTCAGGTGCCCATGTTTCCACCACGAATCCGGCCGGCGCTGATGCGGACTCGGCAAGGCGGGCAACCGGCAGCGGGTTGTCGCGCGAGTGCTGGTGGAAATTGAAGTCGCCGAGCGGGTGCCCCTGCTGGGCGGCGTAAGGCGATGGCATGGGGGTGATCTGGCGGCGGTCGATGCGCACCGGTTCGATGACCTCCAGCGCGTCACTGGCCACCGTCACGCTGTCGCAGTAGACCGTTCCTGTGGTGGCACCGCTCGCGCCGTCGTGCGGGTATTTGAGCGTCACCGTCGCGCTGGCGTTGCGGATCTGGTTGTCCACCGCGCTGCCGTCGATGACGATGGAACACCCGGCCATCCACGCCTGCCAGTCGTCGGTGTGGATGGTTGCCGCGGTGCTGCCGGTGGCCACGGTGATTCTGACTGTGGTCGGGGCAAACAGGATGGAGCCGCGGTCGTCCTGGCGCACCCATTTCCCGCCACGACCGTACAATTCCTGCAGCGCACCATTCTGTGCCGCCAGCACCGCCGCGTTTCGGTCGGGGTAGTCCACATGGTCTGGAATGTCCCGCTCCTCGGGTGAGAAGTGAGTCAGCAGGTGACGGCTACAGGCGAGGATGTTCATGGAGCTACTTCCGGTTGCAGAATTATGCGGGATTTATGTGGTTGCGAGTTCGCGGGCGGCTTTCTTGGCGGCTTTGGCCAGACGCATCTTTTCCATGCGGTCGACCACTTCGGGATTAAGGCCGGGGGCGGTTTGTTCCGGTGGCGCGGCGTCGAAGTGCTCGTTCATGGGTTCCGGCGGCGATACGTCCACGTCAGCCACGAACTCGGCCAGCAATTGGGCGTTGCCGGTGTCGGCCAGGTCGAGGGCTTCCATGACGATCGGTGGCGCTCCCATCTTGGTGAACAGCGCGCGGAGTGAAGCGAGGAATTCAGCGGGTGGCGCGTCGGCGGTGCCGTATCCTCTGGGAGTTTCGGCCTTGCCGCCGGCCATGGGGACGATCAGCGGCACCAGAGGGGCGAGGTGGAGTGCGCGGTTGGCCAGAATGTCGTGGCACACGCTCTCGTTGTCGACGTAGGCACCGCCGGGGACTCCGTTCATCCACACGGATTCGGGGATGTCGAGTTTGTGGGCGTCGAGGGTGGTGTCGAAGCGGAAGATGTATTTATGAGCGCGGCCGTTCACCACGTAGGGTCCGTGGTTGTTGACTTGGCGCAGGATGACGCGGATGGCGCGGATGTCGGCAGGAGTGGCGAGCTTATCGAGTTCGGCTTGGTCGAGGTCTTGCATGGATTCAGGGTTGGTTGTTGGTGTTGGTTCGGGAAAAAACAAAGCGGGGCGGCGGATTGCGCCGCCCCGCCAGTGGGGATGTTTCAGGTTACGCGATCACCGGGACCGGGTAGCCTTCGTGGGTGATGGCGTGTTCGACCATCAGGTATCCGACGGGCTTCTTGTTGGCGTTGTGGGTGACGCCAGTGCCGAAGATCATCTCGTAACCCTTGGCGGTGACGAAGCCGAAGTCCACCAGTTGCTCGACCTGGTTCAGGACGACGCGACCGTTGGCGTAGCAGCTCGACATCGCGCCGAACACGAAGCTCCGACCGAATGGCACACCGTGGCTGTTGGCCGGAATCACGACCGCATCGGCGACGAATTCGTCGGTGTAGGTCCAGGTGCCGTAGTCGGCGCTGGAGGCGGGCAGGGTGGCCGCGCCGCCGGTCCACGTGTCGGTGGTGTTGATCGTGAGATCACCGACAGTGGTGGCAACAAGCGCACCCGCTCCGGTGTTGCTCGCATTGTGGGTGTTGGCATGCGGACTCAGGATCTTGTTGATGATGATCTTGTTTCCGGTGTTGTCGCTGCCGACGTAGCTGATGAAGCCGAGCGAACCGTTCGGGTTGATGACCCACGCGTAGTAGACCGTGGAATCCGGCGCCGCACCTTGGTCTTCGGTGAACTTGTAGTCGTAGCCTTCGAAGAACTGGAAGTACTGCGAGAGCGTGTTGGACTTGTTGACCAAGAGTTCGGAGTCGGTGGTCCCGCTGTAGGTGGTGCGTCCCACGGCATAGCCGAGTTTGGCCTTGGCCAGAATCGGGAGTCCCTGGTAGTCGTCCCACGGCTGGTCGATGACCGGCATTTCATACCACGGCATGCCCTGCCACTTGAGCAGTTCACCGGTGAACATGGAGTTCTCCGGGCCGCGGGTGTCGGCGAGTTGCACGGCGGTGTTGAATGCGTCCGTGTTGCGGATGGCGAGCATCGCCGCGTCAGACGCGAAGACCAGGTATCCGTCAATCGGGCTGCCAACGTCGCTGACCTTGTGGAACAATGGCTGGGCACCGAGGGTGCGGGCGCGAGCGCGGCCGGCCGTGGCGAGCGACAGCGACATGGTGTCACCGTAGCGCAGCGCGTTGAGACTGGTCTTGTTCTTCGGGCGAAACACGTTCGAGCCCGCCGCTTTGGCCGCGGTGATCAGGCGCATCATCTGCGAGTTCTGCTTGTAGATGTCCATCTTCTGGGACAGCAGGTCGAGCACCGTCACTTGCAGGTTGCGGCCTGCGGCGAGGAATTCGATTTGGTCCTTGGTGAGCGCGAAGCCGTCACGCTGCCAACCGACGCGCACCGGGTAGGACGCGACTTTGGCGACAGACAGGCGGCTGACGAGTTCCTGGTTGCCGAGGGCACCGGGACCGCCGGGAGGACCGACGACCTGGAAGTTGATGGTATCGGCACCACCCGCGGCGAGGTCGGTCTTCTCAGCGAAGATCGAGCGAACACCGCCGGCACGGCCGTTGGCGTCCACCTGGGAGGTGAAGAATTTGAAGGCGTTGTGCTGGCCGGCGCACCGTTCGAGGTACTTGCCGTACAGTTCGCCTTTGACCTTGGAGTCATAGCCGGTCATATCGGCGATGTCCTGGGCGGTGATTTGATTTGCGTATTGGGTAGCCATAAGAGTGGGATTCTGTTGGTGGTGGTGGTTTGG
Organism: uncultured Verrucomicrobiota bacterium; assembly: GCA_903825435.1. Lineage (GTDB taxonomy): Bacteria > Verrucomicrobiota > Verrucomicrobiia > Palsa-1439 > Palsa-1439 > CAIKAP01. The sequence continues at coordinate 50,733 of CAIKAP010000089.1, read as the reverse complement.
ATTTAGCCGCGGGCCTCGATCATCCGAATTGCATCGGCGAGTTTGTCGCGGCTGGTTTCCTGGTGGATTGCTTGAACGACCGCGCTCACTGTCGGTCTGCTTGCCGGGGTGTGTCCTGGTGCCACGGTCGCTCCCGCTGGGGCCGGTTTTGGCTTATCGGGGATCGGGGTGGCGGGTGCCTGGGGCGTCGTCGCTGCTGGCGTCTTGAGGATTCCCGCGACTTTGTCGGCCAGAATCACAAGGTGATTCGGATCGGCGAGTGCTGGATCCCGTTCCGCACGGGCCTTGAGAACCAAGCCGTCGAGCAATTCGGAGAACGGTGAATCCGGCTGTTGCAACTCCGGGTACCTCGTTTCGATTGTATCGACTGCGCTCGCCCATCCTTGGGAGTAGTTGGCGGCCTGCGACTGGCGGGTTTCCGCATGAATGCGGGCCTCGGTCAGTTGGGGCACCAAGTCCTCGATCTGGACGGTGAGTTCCTCGACCTTGTTGTTGTCGAAATCCTCCGTTCTGGCGATTCTGCGTTCTTCACGCAGTCTGGCGAGTTCGGTTTCAATGCGGGCGACTTCGGGCGGGGTGGCTGGTTGTGTCGGTAGCGCGGGCTGGGCGGGAGTCTCAGGCGTGGTAGGTGTGGCTGGCGGTGCCGTCTGGTTCGGTGAGACCTGTTGCCAGGCGTCCGCGAAGTTCTTAACGGTTCCGTTTCGCACCAAGGCCATTGCCTCGGCTACCTTTGCCTGCTCTCCGGGGTCCAGCGTGCGGATCGACACGCGGTTCGGTGGGGCTTGATCCGCTGGCGTCGTCGGGGTGACCTCGGGTGGCGTTTCCAGTGCGGCGGCCGGTTGTTCACCTGGCGTTGGCGTTTCTGGGGCTGCTGGCGGGGTTGCCGTGGCGGCGGGCGGTTTGGGCGGCGATTCGATTTCGGCGATCAGGCTGGCGAGTTGTTCGCGGGTCTGGCTGCTGAAATCGGGCGTGGTGGGCGCTGCGGCGGCCGGTTGTGCACCTGGCTGCGGAGCTTCGACAACTGGCGCCGGTTCTGCACCTGGCGTGGTGGTTGGTTCGTTCATCGGCGCAAACCTTAGCGGGCTTGCGTGGATTCCGTAACGGGCGCAGAGCGGGACCGGATTCCGGTCACTGGATCATCAAAAAATACTTGGCGTGATTCAGCGCGGTCTGCATGTCCGCGAGCACGTTCACAAGGTCTTGGGCGGCGTCGGCGGTGGCCTGCTCGATGGTGGTGGCGACCTTTTCCAAGGCGGTTTTGATGAGGTCCGCGTAGGCCTGGCTGTTCAGGCTCACGGTGCCTTTTTGGAGTTGGCTGGATCCACACCGGCCCATCGTCAGTTCGACAAACGTGTCGAGGTGCCCGTCGAGGTCGTCGTATAGGTCGCCAAGAGCACGGTGTTCGTTGGTTTTGCGGTCTGCCTTCCAGTGTTCGATGTGGAGGTTGGCGACGATGCCGACCATGGCTAGAACGAAGGATGAGTATGATGGTTTCATGGTTGGTTTTGAGCGTAGTCCTGAATCCCGTAGGCAATCGCTTGCGCGAGCGCGTCAACATTCCCGGCGACGGTGTTCCAGTCTGATTCGTTGCTTCCAAAGAACGGCTCAAGGATGCACATGACGGCTTTCGGCAGACTCAACGCTGCCCATCCTCGTCCGGTGGAGTCGATTGGCGTGATGCCACGATCCTTGGTTCCAAAGGTCGATCCCAGCTTGGCATTCAGAAATCCGGCCAGTCGCGCGCCTCTGGTCGAACTGGCGCAGTAAAGAACTTCGTGACCGCTGGCGGATGCGTCCGCGTCGTTGAAGTGGAACTCAATGCCGATGTCGCACCCTGCATGGTCAACCTGTTCGGCCATCCATTGCATTGCGGACCCGTAGCCGTCGCCCTGGTAGGCGTTCAGAATCATGTGGTCGATTCCCATGGCGTCGAGCTTGTCCGCGATATGATTGACGAGGGCGTTGTTGAAATCCCATTCGGAGATGCCATTGAACGCGATTGCGCCGCCGTCCTTGGAATGATTAATAACGCGGCTGTGACCTACGCAAAGGGCGGCTTTCATGTGCGGAATGGTTGGAGTGAATACTGAACGCCATCACAGATGGCGGGTTGACCTGGGAAAATGACATATTCGATGGACTTCTGCTCGGTTCCTCCGGTGTTCGGATCGCCGGACAAACCAAGGCGGCGGGCACACTCGCAGGACATTTCGCCGATGCGCTCATGTGGCCCCACGTCGCCCACCACCGCGTCACACTCCGACCCGTTGATGGTGTTGCGGCAATGAGCCTGGCAACCGAGAACCACGCCAGCAACGCCAAGAAGGATGAGCGGTGGCACGACGATGTAGGGAACTGATTCCGCGTCGAGCGCCCCGCCGTCAGGATGGAGGCTCGTCTGCGGCTGCCAGCACGGGTCATGGTGCCGGTTGTCGCTGCCGTCGTCATCAATGTAGGCATGGCCTGTCCATGTGACCGATCCGTCTTCGAGTTCGACTATCGAGCATTCCTGAATGGTTCCGAGCGTTTTTATGGGTGAGTGAGTTCGTATTGGGCGTAAAAGGCGAAAAAGTAGCAGAGAACCATGACGAAGGCGAACCATGCGGCGGATGCCGTGATGGCCCAGCATAGGTCTTTGGTTTCCTCGGTCATGCGTCTCGTTGTGGTTGGGGTGGTTGTGGCCTGTCGAGAACCACAACGGATGTCTGGCTCTGTGTTACCGTCCCCTGGTCGGGCGAGCAGTTTATCATCCCCTCGACGATCTTCCCGGCACCCGCTATTGCCAGCGCATAAAGAGGTGTACGGAAAAACGCACAGTAGAGAACCATCGCCCCGATGACGAGTTTCACCAGTCCCATGTATGTGGACTTTTCAGAGAATCTTTCGATGATCCAAGTGGTTGTCGTTTTCATATCGTGAATGGTAGGGTGATTTTACCCATGGAAACAAGAACGCGGAGTCCGGCATAGAGCACCACGAGTAGGACAATGATGGCGCATACCCAGCGGACCTTAATCCCTAGTTCGTATGCGGGAGTCATTGAGACGATCTTCTTTTCAGCCACGGTCGCCCGCTTGTCGGCGGCGAGGTATTTATCACTCAGTACAACTACCTGATCGCGGATAGACTTCGTTTCCTCGTCTTTCTGTTGCCCGGCCTTGACGAGTGCCACGATGTTCGCCTGGGTATCCTGTAACGATTTCGCCATCTCGACGTTAGCGGTTTGCAACTCCGTGACTTTCGCAATCATGTCGTCCACCTGCGCGTGCGCGGCATGAACCATTGCTTGTGATGCGGCTAGGGATTCGATAGTCGGTTTGGCATCAGCCATTGTCTTATCGAGTTGCGCCATCTTGTCGTCGAGAGAGGCTGTCTGGTCTTTCAGATTGTCCACCTGCGCCGTGATTTTCGCCGCAACTATTTCCGTCTTGTGGTTGCTCTCCGCAACAATCTGGATCGGTTGCGTAATTGGCGGCTGCTTAACGACCGGGGCGGGAAGAGGTATACTTTGCTTCGTGGCACACGACACGCACAGCGCCGCTGTTACAAGGACCAACCATCGGGTTGTTTTCATCAGGATGAGATGTTCAAAATATGCCGGATCGACGGCCCGAAAAGCGTGACTAGACCGGATAGAATGAATAGGATTCCAAGAATCCATGATACGCGGTTTTGCAGTTTAGCGAAATCCCGGTCCCTTTCATGCGCCCGCGTTTCGAGTTCGGTGATGCGCGGTGCGATGTTCAGGCACAATCCCGGCTGTGGGCATTCATGGCGGCCAGCATTGGAAATGGCTATGGCGGTCAATTTGTCATTGATCAATTTTAGCTCGGAACATATCCCCTCGATGTGTTTGTCGGTGCGGATTTCCAAGCGTTCAAGGCGGGCTATTACTTCGTTTTCGCTCATGGTTTCGGGGGGAGATGGATGTCTTGGTGTTGCCATTATGATGTTCCGGTGCGGTATGTCGCCTACGCTGCGAGAGCCGCAAGTGCGTTCATGGTGGATGTCAAGACTCCGGCGAACACCGGATCGGTTCCGGCCAGGCCAAACACGTCGAGGATGCGATGGAACGAACCATCGACAAATGCCACTTGCGCGAACACAGGTTTTGCGGGGTCGCCCGCCTGGACTTGAACGAACTTCACGTCAGTGGTCTTCACCGCCTGCCGCTGGCACTCCGCGGCTAGTCCGGTCAGGATGCCGTCAAGTGCTGGGTCGTTGGCACGTTTCGTCGCCAGGTCCATGACCTGAATGCGCTTCGTGCCAGTTTGCAGAAGGTGAGTGCCGTCGTATGGCAGCATGTTCCCGGCGAGGAATCCGCGCGGCTTGTCAGCCGTTGGCAGAAAAATTCCGAGGTTGCTGATCCAGTAGCCGTCAAAGACTCCGGTGGTGATTGGATTGGGATTAGCGATCATGTTTTATCGTTGTTGTTGTTTTAGTTTGGTTAGAGAAGCGGGCCGAGGATTTCGGCTTGCGCCACGGTGGCGAGAGAGAGAACCGTGAAGGTTGCATCGGGCGCCCCAACGTCGGGGGCTATGATCGTCACTCCATCCGCGACGAAAGTGATGTTGCGTGCCCATGTTGGGCCGATCAATGCACTGCCATTGAACATAGTGTTGGCTCCCATATAAATGCCACCATAGGATACTGCCGAACCACCGTTGTAGAGTCCGTTGCCGAACACTCCGGCACTGGACATTCCGTAGTTTACGAACCAGTCGCCAAATACTCCTGCATTTGTGTAAGCGCCACCTTCATTATCGAATCCGCTTCCAAAAACACCTTTATTGGTAGTGCCACAGTTGTCGAACGCGTCGCCAAAAATACCATCGTAGGTAGTGCCATAATTGACAAACACGTCGTCAAAAATACCACGATTGGTAGTGCTATAATTTTCGAACCCGTCACCAAACCTACCATCGTTGGTAGTGCCATAATTGACAAACCAGTTGCCGAACACGCCATCGTACGTGGTTCCGTTGTTTTCAAAATCGGAACCAAGGAATCTAGCGTTACGGACAATAGTTAGGGAATTTAGAATAACACCGTTTAGAAAACAGGTTCCGGTAATCTGCCAAACTCCATTAACATCCCCAATGTCGGCATTTATCAAGGCACAGTTACCTGTGCCGGGAAGAGGGGGATCAACAAGATCATAATCCAGATACGCGGTTGCCGATTGCCACGGCGGTTCGGTCGGGTGAAACGGGAACACCTCGTTCGTCACCCATGCCCCGTTATGCCAGATCTTTTGGACGGACGGGGTTACATGAGTGGGAACTGTTACCCATATATCAAGCTCCACCGGCGAAGTAGGTTCGTCATCGGTCCAATAGAGATTGGGGTACAAAAGCCAATTCTCGACATTTTCCCAAGCTTCCAGTAAGTCGGAATCGTTGAAGTAAAGTTTCGGATTTTCCATTGTCGTATGAAGTTAGGATGGTAAAACAAACGAACCTTCAATCCCGGTGAGGTTCCACTGAGCGAAGGCGTAGGTGAGTTGGACGATGTATTTTCCGCCCGCCGACATCGTCACCGGAAACGTGCCCGCATACTTGTCCGGCACCACGATGCCAGTCTCCAGCGTCAAATCACCGCCTCTCGTCGAGGTGATGTGATACTCCACCTTCGTCCCGGCTGGAGCAGAGGACGGCAGCGGCACCGTGTAGGCGGTCGCCGGGGTGGCGATGACCGGGGCGGGCGAATTCGCTCCCGCTTCGATTGGCACCCATCCGTCCTGGGTGATCGTCGGGTTATCCTTGCTGGCGAACCATGCAAGGCCACCGTAGGATGCCAGCCGACCGAGCTTGCCAGGCGTGCCGGGAGTGGCGTCAACACCATCCGCCAGCGTCACCAGACCGTTGCCGATGATCGGAACATTGGATGTGGTGCCGGTCGCGGCGAGCGGGAAGTCCGTCAAAGCGGCAATCTCCGCCGCCGTGCTGATCGAGACGTAGCCAAGGCCACCCGTGCCCATCGTTGATCCGCCGTCACCGAATGCCGGAACATTGCTGCCGCCGTTCTTTGCCGTGAACGGGAAGTTCGAGAAGTGGGTTTCATCCGCCGCAATCTGCGTGGCGGTTTTGTAGGCCGCCCCGCCGGAATTGGTGGGAAGATACACGTTGTAAACATTGCCGATCACCTCGCACCGGCCCGCATAGTTCGCGGTTCCCGGGTTGAAGAAATCCACCGACTTCATGTTTCCAACGGTTCCGGCAACCGGCCATTCCCACGTCACCGCGCTTCCTGACGAGCCGCTAGCGGCTGTCGCCTTTGCCCCGTCGTCCGTGCATGGATACACGTTGATGTTCACGCCGTCGATGGAGAACAGAAGTGCCGTTTGCGACGGAAATCCTGGGTCCACGATATTGAGAATCATCCCGTTGCCGCCAGCTCCGCCCGTTTTGTCGGTCCATGTCACCCCCGCTGCCGTGCCGACCGCTGCCACTGCCGCCACGTAGTTGACGGGTATTCCGGCGTAGGTGTCCTGTTGGTATTCCGCAATCAGTTCGTCGGCGCTGTAGGATTCACCCGTTTTGCGGTCGACCAGGCGCAACGCCACGCGTGTCATGGTGGACACCGGCGGTTCGTTCTGGCAGTTGGCTGGCCGCCATTTCCACGCCTGTTGCGCCAGGCTGTCTTCGGCGGCGGGATCGCTGAAATTGTACCCAGCGTTGCTGGTTGTAGGTTGCGGCGGCTGGAAGTATTGGGCTGGTGCGTTCATGGTGTTTGGATGGCCAGTGCGGTTGGGATGGTAGGTGAATTATTGGGCCTGCATAACGGGCGCAGAGGGTGGGTTGTCAGGAGTGGTTGGGATGGCCACTGGCTGGGCTTGTGGCAGCGGTGGCTGGGCATTCTGGTCACTCGGTCCAGCAGCCGCTTGGTCGCCTTCCACGGGCATTCCTGACGCGTCCACGGGTGCCGGTGGCTGGAGCAGTCCCGCTGATTCCATGGCCGCCTGCATGGCCGGTTGTTGCTCTGGTGGCAGCATGGCCAGCAGTCCGGCCGGGTTGGTGATGCCTTCGCGGATGATCTGGTCCGCGTTGTGAAACCCGAGGCTGCTGATCGCCTGCACAAAGAGCGGTCGCAGGTTGATTTTGTCCGTCTCGGGCACATTGACGTATTGCAAAGCGGCACTGATGGCCTGGTTGGCGGCGGCCAGCTTCTGTTTGTTCTGACTCTGCACCAGCGTCAGGCTGATCTTTGCCCGCATGCCTTGCACGTCGCCGGCCTTGATTTTCATCAATTCTGACTCCTTGCCCTCGCCCCAGCGGAAGGTTTCATCCACATCCTGGTTGTCGTAAATCAGGAATGCGGCAAGTTCCACGGCCGGCTGGATGTCCTCGACCATCTGGTCGATGGGGTCTTTGACCAGAATCGCACTGCGGGTTTCGAGGATGTTGTCGCCGGTCGCCGTGTTGGTGCTGGGGACGCCTGGGAGTTCGCCAGTGGCGGGGCTAATGACGCCGGATGCCATCTGCACCATCTGGAGGCGCTGGTTCATCAGCTTTTCAGACATGGCCTCGCTGACCGGGATGGGCAGGAATTGGACGGCTTTTTGCAATGCTCCGTCCGGGGTCAGTTCGACTGGCACGCGTGTGTCGGCCATGAAGTTCTTGGACGCGATGTCATCGGGTTTGAGAAACTGCGATTTGTCGATGGCTGAAATGACGTGCGATCCGAGTTCGTTCCGGTAGACCGATGCGCAATACATCCGGTCGATGGCGTTGTTGGCGTTCTCGTATTTCTCGAAGTATCCGCGGCCAAGGATTCGCCGGGGCAGTTTGAAGACGCGGATCGGGAACACCGGAAGGATGCCGTCTGGGGTGATGTTTGGCAGGTAGTCGAGGGCGAAGCAGGCGTAAAGCTCGGGGCTGAACACGTAATGGATGCGGATCGGGTTGCCATTGTTGAGCGGGTCGCACCGCATGTATCCCTCCACGAATGAAACCTGCGGGTTGGCTTCCATCTCGCTGCCGAAGGTGCTCCGCATGCTGATGGCGGTTTCGCCCCGGCGGTAGCGGACTTCCTCGTCCGGGTGGGCGTAGGCCATGCGCAGCAGTTGGGTTTGTTCCTCGGTGAGCCCGTAGAGAGCTGCCACGTCGAGCAGGCCCATTCTGACCCTGCTGTAGAAGTCGGTGAACATCAAATTCAGGTAGGGTTGCGTCTGGTCAAACGCCACGTCCTTGAAGTCGAGGATGCTGGTATCGACGTTGCGCAGCACGGTGACGGTCTGCTCGCTGTCCATTTCCCGCCACTCGATGTCCGAACCGTCAACCAGCAGTTCCGGCGGTGTGTCCGGGTTGGTCATGAATGCCTGCAGGGATTCCTTGTCGCGCCAGTAATCGCCGCCGGGGGCTGTCAGTGGAGCGTTTGTGCTCTTTTGGAATGCCACTGTGTCGGCCTTGGTGTAGGTTTCGGTGAAGTGGCGCCATGCCGGCTTGACGAAGGATGTACCGCCCCACACGGCCATTTTCACCGCGTCCTTGATTGCGCGTTCCATGTTGGATTGCCCGAGTTTCCAGCTGAGGTGCTTGGATACGATGTCAGCCATGTCGACTTCCTCGTTGCTGTCGCCGGGACCGTCCGGGGTGGCCGCAATCCACGGGTCGGTGCCGAACAGGTCGTTGATCGCCTGGGCCGCCACGAAGTCCACGTTGGCTTCGCTGACACCCATCGTGTCGTTGCAGTAGCTGAAAACGTCCTTTTTGTATTGGGGGTCGGTGTTGTTTGGGGCGCCGACCCGGCTGGTGTAGATACCTTCGCTCATTTCCTCCCATCGGATCATCTTGGCCCGCCAGACAGCGAGGTCGTTCCAGAGCGTCCACCAGCGGTCACAGGCGTGTTTGATCAGCCAGTTGGCCTGGATCGGGTTGAGGGCGCGGGCGAGCGGGCTTTTGCCTTGGCTCAGGTCCAGCAGGGGCGGGGTTTTACGCACCTGGTCCTCTTGCATGCGCTGGTCTGCCGTGGGCCGGTTGTCGGGGATATGGATATCCATGGCCGGGACGGTGGCATATCGGGGCTTTGGGCGTAACGGGCGCAGAGAGGGATTGACAGGTATTTCGGATTCGCGTAGTAACGCGGCCATGACCAAAACATCGGTTCGGCTTGATACTGTGACTGTTGAACGCTGCCGACGCCTGATTACCAAGACTGCCGAGAAGCATGCCATACCACCCGTGATGATCACGGCTCACATTCGGTCGGTCGTGGTGGACCAAGCTAGGATCAGCGTGATGAGGGTGATGATCCGGCGGTTTCACATGCGGCGCTGGCAAATTGCGCTGATCATGAACCGCGATGTGAGGCGGGTGAGGCGCTCTGTCCTCGGGATTTGATGGTCACCAGCGTTCTTCGTGCGGGTGCGTTGGTCGGCGGGTAACTGACGCGGCGAAAAGCTCTAATGATGGCTTTTCATCGTTCTTGGCGCACAGCGGGCTGTTCGTCTCAGTGTGGACGTATCCGCCTGCCGGTCCCAATCGCGGGACGTTGTATTTCATCGGCTTTCCGCATTTCGCGCATGTATTTTCCTCCATGGCCTGTTTTATCACTTCTTCCCGAGCATTTCCACCAGTTTGTTGGCGTGCAGGATCTTTCTTTGGGCCTCCTGGCACTGGCCGACCACCTTGGTGATCAGTTTGGCGTTGTCGTCGGTGAGCGGGCGGTCCTCCCAGCCGTCTCCGAGCGCCTTTAGCGCCATCTGGCCGGCGGCGATGTTGGCCTGTTCGTGTTCCTGCTCGGAAAGCGGCACCTGAGTGCGCTTCTTGGTCACCGGGTCCGTCACTTCGATGGTGTCCTTGATCGGCTGGATGCCGATGGCGCTGGAATCCTCGGCCACCTGGTGGTTGTAGCGGAAAATCCAGCGGTCGATTGGCAGGATGTGCGGGTTGATCGTCAGGTTGGACGGGTCGAAGATGTGCATGGCGAGGTCGGTCGGGCGGGTGCCACCGATCAGGTCGCCGCGGTTGGTCATTACCGGGCGTCCCCATACGTCGATTTTCTGCGGCGCGAACTGCGGAACCACTTGGTAGCCGACCGTCTTGGCCAGTGAGTTCCACCACCCGAGTTTGGTGTTCGCGTAGGTGTTTCTGCCCTGGGTGTCGGACTCGCGGATTGTCTGACGGATCAGGTTTGGCACGAATCCGGTCAGGATACCGCCGATTTCGCGTTGAGTGAAGCGCTCCGGTTGTTCAAACGCCGTGATGAGATTGGTGATCCCGTAGAGGAACGTCTTTTCCTTCATCTGGTCTTTGAACTTGGCGGCCGTCTCGCTGGCTGATGCCATTCCGAATCCGCCTTGCTGCTCATTGGAGTGCGCGAGGTCGGCGGCGGTGGCCAGCGCGATGGCGAACGGCTCCATGCGGTTGTATCGGAACTGCCATTTCCCAAGGCGGATGCTCATCGGCGGCATCACGGCGTTGGCGTTGTCGCGCTCACCACGCTTGGTCGCCGTGTAGCTGGTCGTGCCGGTGATCCACGGCAGGCCGTCCTCGTTGTCGCTGCTGATGAGGTTGCGGATGGCCAGGAACGCGGCCCATGCCATCGTCTGGTTGGTGATGTCTTTGACCAGTCGCATCCGGTCGTAGATTTCGTTGGCTTGGCGGATTGCCTCCTCTTTCGGGATGTCGCCATTGAACATCCGGCGCTTGAGCGACCGGGCCATGTCGGCGGCGATCAGGAATCCGTTGAGCGGGGTCATCTCCATTCCCAGTTTTGCCAGATTGGTCGGGGTGTCGACAAACGGGATGATGAAACTTAGTGGTTTGCCGATATACGGTTCCCGGCGCATTTTCTTGAGCCACTGCGATGCTTGGTCGAGGCGGTAGATCGCCTGCGGGTTTTTGCCGTCCAGTTTTTCTTGAAACGCTGTGCGCTGGGTATTGTCCATGGCGCGGATCGCAGCCTCCGATCCCGGCTGCATCAGTTCGTTCAGTCGGGCTTCGTAGGCGTCTCCCTTGAGTCCTTCCGCAACGGCTGCCATCCGGTGGGCGATTGCCGCTGTCTGGAGGGTGCCGTAGATCGATTTGATGAACTCGTCAGCGGCGGCCATCGGCTTGTAGCTGATCGAGCGCATGAGGTCGCCGAACTTTCCGCTGATGGCCGGCGGCAGGTATTCGCCGCCCACTCCCAGCGACTGCAGGTCGAGCGCCTTGCCTTCCGCGTAGGCTTGGAACGTGCGCAATCCACCGAGTTTCCATGATGTGAGCGCCATGCGGGCGGCGGTGTGAAATGCGGCACCGAGCGCCTTGGCCATCGGCTTGAACTCGCCGAAGGTGGCGGCATCTGGGCTGCTCTGGCCGACCAGACCGAGCGTGTTGTTCACGGTGGCTTCCAGCAGGCGTCGCGGTACCGCGTTCCAGAGCGCGTGGGCTGCGTGGCTGGATGCGTTGACAATCATCGTTTGTGGGCCGGTCAGCACGCTCATGCGCCAGTAGTCCATCATCTTGTCACCCCAGCCTCCGCGTGCGACGCCAAAGGCATCGAGGACGTGCTTCACGGCGATGGGGTCGTTTAGATCAAATGTGCCGCTGGTGACCTTCCACGTCACCTTGCCTTTTTTGTCCACCCGGCGTTCCAGCATGGTGCCGTCCTCGAGCGTCGTGAATTTCGACTTCCAGTTGGCCTTCTTGTCGGACATGACGGTCTTTTTGTCCACGGTGTCGCCGATGAACAGCCCCTCGTGATCGCCCGGGTCGGCGGCGGTGCCGTGCAGGTCGATGTCCTGTTGGCCTTGTTTTGGTCCTTCAGGGATGAACAGCCCCTGGTGGTCCGGGTCGGCGTCCTTGGCCGATCCTTCCAGCGGGATGTTCTGCTGGTTGGCGTCGGTGGCCTCGGGCGTCGCCGCTCCGGGTGCCTTGGGCGCTTTGGGTTTGGACGACTGCTTGCGCTTGGCCTGCTGCTTTTCGACCATCATGCGCTCGCGGTCCACTTCGGTCTTGGGTATGTCTTCCCACTTTTTGACGCCTAATTCTCCCAAGATGTCCCATAGCGCATCGTGTGCTGGTGATGATGCGAGCGCGGCATTGTCGACATGCCGTTTCGCGGTTTCCTTCATTGCCTTGAGGATCGAGTCCGTGTATCTGCGATATGATTGTTCCAAGTCAAAAACCGAGATGCCTGAGATCATGGCCGCCATTTCGACGGATGCTCCGGTGTTGATCGCCTTGATGGCTACCTTGTCGGCCGTGTTCAGCTTGGCGAACGTCTCATCGATGGCTTTTTGCGTCCGCGGGCTTTCCTCTGCCGCCTGCTGACGCTCCTCTTCGGCTTCGCGGTATTGTTTGAGGCTGGCGTCGATGTCGATTCCTTGGGAGAGCATCTCGGCCTTGATGCGGTCGGTCTTGGTGGTGACCCATTTTTCCATGATCTGTCTGGCCACCTCGGGCTTGGCGTTGCGCATCTGCTTCCTGATGACGTCGTCGGGCGTGTAGAGCGCACCGGCGATGTATTGGGCGTGGCGCTCGGCGGGCGTGGCCGCGTCGTCCACCCGGATTCTCATGCTGCGTGCCAGGTCGGTTCCGATGTCGATGTACCCGGTCGTCAACTGGCCGATCTTCACCCGGTTTTCGGTGGTGTTGTCCTCGCCGGCCAGCACCATCTTTCGGCTGATATATTGCGCCTGGGCCGCGTCGTCGAGCGTGTAGGGTTCCCGCCTGCTCTGCTTGTCGAGCAGGTTGTTGATCGTGCCGTTGAAGTCGGAGTCGACGGTCTGGCGGGCGCGGGCGTGGATTTCGGCCAGGTTCACGCGGTCGGGCAGGCCGTTCTCGTTCCTGATCTGGTGGATGGCCGCGATTTCCGGCACCGTGGATCCGGCGAGGTCGGGCCTGCCGCCGACGATCTTGTCGCCGCGCATCACGGGTTTTAGGCCATCGGGGCTGGCGGCGCTGATGACGGTCTGCATGCGTGCCCGCACTTGGTCGAGGAGGTTGCCGACTCCCTTGGCGCTCACGCCGTGTTTCTTCATCACCTCGGCCAGCGGCATTCCGGCGTTCGTGTCGTTGTAGATGTCACGCTCGCGCTTGCCCATGCGGTCGAGGACGGCGCGGACGGCTTGCTGGGATGTGGTGTCGTCGGGGGCGGGGCTGCTGCGGAGGATGCTGTCACTCTCCGGGTTGAACCGCTGCGACAGCGGGATGACGTTGCCTGCGGAGTCGCGGGTGATGGGGTCGGCGGATTTCACCCTACCATCAACAATCCATGGGTTTCGGTGAAGTGGTCCGCGCTCTTTGGTGTCAAGGAAGTTTGATTCATCTTCGATTTCCAAAAGGTCAATAGCATCGTCCAATCCTTCAATGCCATCCATTCTAGCGCGTTTTAGATCATCCAGCTTGTCACTTTCACGGCCGTTGGAGAAGCCCTGATAGTCAACAAACAGGCTGTCATATTCGTCCCCACCTTCTTCAATCCACCGTGCGAGTTCTTCCACCGGGATGTGGACTACGGGTATTTCATCAAGTCCCGCCTCAACAGCCGCAGCCAGCCTGTGACTGCCGGTGAAAGCCTGAATCCTATCTCCCTCGTCTGCAACCAACAGCGGGCGTCCAATCCACCCTTCCTTTCTCATGATTTTGGCCTGGGTCGTCACCTGCTTTGGCTTGTCGATTTCGTTGACGGGTTCTATCTTTTCTGGATCTAGCAGTGTGTCGCTTTCAACTTGTTTCCCACCCGCAGTCTTGGCCCTCTCATCCACCATCCGCTGCAACTCGTCCCGGTTCTTCTCCGGGTCTTTGGCGAGTTCGAGGTAGCGGGCGTCGTAATCCTTGCTGACTGGGCTCGACAGAAGCCGCATCTGCCCGTTGGGGTCGGTGGGTGTGATCGATCGCAGGTCCACGATCTCGCTGGTGTGTGCCGGTCGGTTTGGACCGGTGCTTGGTTCCGTGGTGATGATACCGTCATATCCGGCGTCTCGTACGGCCTGCGACAACTCCTTGCCTTTCTTCCCGTCAAACTGTTTTGACAGCACGTTCTTCCAGTTGGATTCTTCGCCATATCCGCCGCCGAAAGGAAGCACAAGTGGCGACTCAAGCCGCGCCGGTCCATGCTCAAATTTCGGGTCGAGTCCCTTCGCTGATTCTGGACTGGATTCGACCATGTATTTCCCGGCTGGTTCCACGTCCTGCCCAAAGCGTGATCCCGCGTTCGGGGATTTTTCCGTGTTGCGCACGGAGTGGAAATCGTAGGGTTTGCCGGTGGTGGGTATCGATTCCCCGGTCGGTGCTGCCAGCCTCTGTTCCAGCGCCTTGCTGGCCGCGTCGAGTTTCCCCTGCTCCGCGTCTGTCAGGCCGCCCGTGCGCTCCAGCTTGGCCGTGAGCGTGCGGTAAGCGCCGAGGGCTGACATGGTGCCGACCTTCACGTCGCCGAGCTTGGTGGTGGCGTCTGGCGCAGTGGCGGCGGTAGTGAGGTCAGTGATCTTCCCCTGTTCCTTGCCCATCGTCGTCACCTTCACCCGGTCATGCACGAAGTCCATCTCCATGCGGTGCCGTGCCATACCATCGTCGTTTGATCCGATGAACACGCTTTCGCGCTGGCTCATCTCGGGGAATTTGGCGTTGAGTTCCTTGAATGCCTTTGCTCCGACCTTGGCCGCGTCTGCGGCAGTTCCATCGTACGGGTAGGTGTAGACCTTGTCAGAAAGCGGAATTGTGTCGAGTCCACGCGGCTGGATGGCGATGGAGTTTGGCGGGACCGGGTAATCTCGGCCTGGTGATTGATTGCGGTCACGCGGGTTGATCGTGGATTCTGATGCTTCGCGGGCTGCCATCATCTCGCGGGCGGAGGCCTTGCGTTGCTCCTTGAATTCGGCGAGGGATTGTTTGGGCTTCTCTTCCGGCACCGGGCTGGAGAATAGCGGCCACTCAGACGGGTCGGTGTGTTCTACTGCTTCTCGGTCTGCGCCGACCTCGCGTCCCGTGCCTGGCTCGGGTTGTAGAACGCGCTGTCCATCTCCCGCCAGTTCACCGGGCGGCTTCCCTCCGGTATTTCGTCCACCAGCGGGTTGCTGTGGCTGAACACCGATTCCGGGTACGTCTCGAACGTCTCGCCCGTCGCCGGGTCGCTGTCCTGTTTCGGGTAGCCCTTGGCTTTCAGCGCTTCCCATGTCTGTACGCTCAAATCCGCCGGGGGCGTATCGGCGTGGTCCTGATGCTTCAATGCCTGCGGCGCGTGCCGCGGCCGGTGAGAGTGCGATGAATTCATGTTGTGGTTTCTTGGGGTTGCGGATTGTGTGAAGCACCGTCCATCCGTCCTTTTCGAGGGCTTCCACGACGTTGCTGTTGAAGTTGTTAGTCAGCACATACCGCACTCGGTTGGCATTGGGTAGCAGATATTTGCGGATTTTCGCCAGATTAGTGCGCCAGTCGCCATCGGCCTCTGTTTTCCCGCCGTAATTCATCACCTTGTGGCCTTTGGCTGCGTCCTCGTCGCTCGGGAAGTAGCTGGTGTCCACAAACGCCAAGGCATCGTCCGGGGCGTTGGCCGCGGCCTCCCATCCGTCACCACGCGTGATATCCATCCCCTTGAAGTCCTCACCGGCGTTTTTCAGGAATTGGCCGAGTTTGTGGATGGGTTGGGTGACTTTGCCGGATGGGTTCCATTTCACCACATTGGTGTCCTCGTCGTGGCTCACGAAGTCGAAGTCATCCTTGCCGAGCACCTTGGTGGAGTTGGTGATCTCGACCTTGCCGTCAACCAGCGAGAAGTCGATCACCCGGTTTTCCTTCGCGTGGTTTTGGAGGAACAGGTAAAGCGCGGCGGTTTTCGGGTTTTCGGGCAAGACGAGGCGTTCCTGATCGTCGTTTTTTGGGTTGTCACCGACCAGATCGCGGACCTTTTGCGTAGCCCAATCGAGAATCTTCTCGCGGGTTTTGAGCATCTCGTCGCGGGATTTCGGGAGTGTCTCGCGCGGAAATGCCCGCAGATACTCGGCGTTCAGCGATGCCACGGCTTGGGTCACGTCGTGCGCCCGGTCCCGCAGTTGGCTGTTGGTGATGGTCCTGGTGTGGGTCCACTCATTGAACGTGCTGCCTTTCGGCATCAGCCCGGCTTTGGCGAGGAAATGGGTGTAGATGCCGGCACCGCCGAAGGCGTCGATGACCTTGGATGCACCTTTGGCGAGCGTCTGGAACAGTTTGCCGTGGCGTCCCACGATGTCCCCTTTGTTGCCGCTCATCAGGTAGGGAGCCTGGGCCTTTATCTTTTGGGTTGTCACCGGGGATCCGATCGGGGCTTCCGGCGTTTCCTCGCGGTATGCCGCCGGGTTTCCGAGCAGGTCGTGCCCTTCGGCGATGGGCCTGGATTTGGCCGCATCCTCCTCCTGCGCCTGCTTGAGCGCGTCGGCCATCCACTGCTTCTGTTCGTCCGGTTGCGGCTCGTAGAACGGATCATTCTCGCGCTCCTCGGCATCCTTCCACTTGCCGGTGAAGATTTCCTGCGCTCTGGCGGCCGTCTTGGTGCCGACCTTGGCGTCGGGACCGGCGAAATCCTGCCAGTGGAGGGTGTTGGACGCGTCCTCCTCGGCCTTACGCGCCTGGGCTTCGATTTCCGCCTCATGGGCTGCGTCCTGCGCAGCCTGCTGCTCAGGCGTGACCCTGGGTGCGTTGTCGGCAAACTCTGACGGGTGGTCGGCCATGTATTTGGCAATCTGCGCGTCGCTCATCTCGCCGATCTGCTCGTCGGAGAGCGCACCATCCGGCTTGCCGTTGGCGACTTGGCGCAGTTCCTTCTGGAGTTGCTCGGTAAACTCTTTGAGGTCCATGCCCAGCTCGGATGCCATCTCGTCGGGTGCCAGCCCTTCGCCGGGTGCGGCCGCGGTGTATTGGTCGATCACGTCACCCATCAGGGTGGAGTTTTTGCCGCCCCGAAAGCTGCTTTTGCCTGGCACGTCGTCCCATGTCTGCGAGTCCCGCTTGGCCTTGATGTCGGCCTCGGTGAGCGGTTTTCCCGCCCGTTTGCGGGCGAGCATGCCGATCAGGTTGGGTGGTGGCTCGAGTTTGCCGTGTTCGGCCATCTTGGCGAAGATCGACCCGCTCTCGTTGGTGATGGCCTTGGCCCGCTCGACGCGGCGGCGCTTCTGGCGGTCCCTGAACTCGCGTTGGATGGCTGACCGCTGCGCCTTGGCTTCCTGCTCGGCGCGGATGGGTGCCAGCCAGTCTTCGATCTGCTGTTCGACCCATGGTTGGCGCTCGTCCGGCGGCATTTTCTCCATGAGTTCGGCCAGCGGTTCCATGGCGTTGGTCAAATCGTCGTCCTGCTGGGCCGTCAGGCGCTCGCGGAGCGTGTCCTTGGCGGCTGTAATGGCGCGGCGCGTGACCGGGATGGGTGCCGTCTTGGCGTTGCGCAGGTCGGTCAGGAATCCCTCGGCTTTGTCTGCCGGGACATTGCCGATGGGCTTGCCGTTCTCATGGATGGTCGCCGTCTTGCCGTCCGGGTTTGGAACGGCGGTGTATTCGTCATCGGTTGCCGCGGGCTTGGTGTCAGGTTTGGGCGGTTCCTGCTTCGGCTCGTCCTTGGGTTCCGCTTCTTCGCCGGCCATGTCGCGGTAGAGTTCTTCCAGCTTGCCGATGTGTTCCTTCCACGACTCGGGAAGCTCGCCGCTCTTGATCATGCGGATCATCGTTTCCACCGCCTGTCGGATGGTTGCGATCAGGGTGGGCGATTGCTTGAGCTTGAGGGCGCGGTAAAGCTCGGAGAATTGATCGGCCTTGGCCGGATCCGGGTTGAGCTTTGCTTCTACGAGCATCCTGGCCAGTTCGGCGGCTCGGGTGGAATCGTCAGGCAGCGCGTCCCATGCGTCGGCACCGTAGATCTCGCGCGCGGCGTTGATGGCTTCCGGTGCGAGTTCACCGTGAAGCTTGCCATACAACTCGTGGAAGAATTCGGGGTAGTCCTGCTTCGAACCGGACTTCTTGGCGGTTTCCCACAGCGATTTGACAGCCTCGACCTGCACCATGTGGACGGCTTCGTGGGCCACGGCGATCCTGACGACCGAGTCCTCGACCGCTTTTGGGTCGAATCGGTTGAGGTGGGCGGCAATGTCGGGGAGTCGGAGCGTCATTCGTCCGTCGCTGCCCACTTCGGCACCGCCGGTCGGCGACGGTCCTTCTTCGTGGCGGATGTCGATCCTGCCTTTGGTCTTGGGCATCTCGGCCTCGACGCGATCCTTGATGCGGTTGGCCACGGCCACCGGGTGGTCACCGACGCGGGATTCCGGGTGCGGCTGTGCAGCGGTTGCGGCTGGAGTCGCCGGTTTGTTGCCGCCTTTCAGCTCCATCGGCGGCAGTTGGATGGCCGGCGTGTGGGCGGCGGGCGCCGGGGTGCGGGATTCTCGGTTGGGCACCAGCAGGTTGCCCTGCTTCTCGTAGTGAGAGGGAATCGGCACGCCTGCCTTCTCCGCGATCTTGGCCATGCCGGCATGCACGGCTTGCCCGTTGGTGTAGGCCTCGCTCACGGCGTCGCGCACGCTCGGTTTGTTCGCTTCCTCGCTGCCGGCGTAGATGGCCGGTTCCTGCGATGCCCACGGGTGCATGGTCACTGGCGTTGGTTCCGCCTGGGTGCCCTGTCCTGCACCTGGCGTGCCCGCTGGCGCGTTCTGGTCGCCCGTGGCTGCCGGTGGTGCGCTCTCGATCCCGAGGCGCTCCTTGGTGGCTGCCAGCGCCTGGTTGAAGTTGCGGGCGTTCCGGTTGAAGAGTTGCGCCGACTCGGGGCTGAGGTCATTTTCTCCGCCGGGTTGGTGGTTGGTCGGCTGCTCCGAGTTGTGAAGCTGCGCGGTCAGGATGTCGGCGGTGTGATTGTCGCCGCGCGCGCGGGCCGCGGTGATTCCAGCCTCGACGGCTTTCAGGTGATCGGGCGAACTGACGCTTGACGCGTCGACCGGCGTGTTCTTGTTGATCCAGTCGCCGTATTCCTGGTCGCCCATGGCGGCGATGGCCACTGGATCGTGCGGGACGGGTGGCGCGCTGTCGGCGGGCGGCGCTTCATCTCCCGGTTGCGGCCGCGCGTCGGTCTTTCGACCGGTGAGCGATCGGTGCAGGGCACCCATGACGAGGTTTTGCAGGAAGAATGGCGTGATGCCGCTCTTGGATTCGGCGGCGGCGCGGGACCAGTCCGGGGCTTTGCCGGTGGTCAGCGCGTCATAGAGCACGCCACTTGTTGCCATCAGGGTGGAATCCGCCACGCCTTTGTATCCGGCTTTCACGAAGATGTTCTTCATGATTGGCAGGGCTGCGATGGCTTCCGGGGCGAAGCCAAGCGATCCAAACGTCACGCCTTCGCGGGCCATCGAGTTCAGCACCGACAATGGCGTGATCGGGCTGCCGTCCGGGTTGGTCTTGTCGTTCACCCAATCGCGGAGTTTGTCACCACCACCGACGCGCATGCCGGTTGCCCAATTCTGCGCCACGCGTTCCGCCCATGGCGCGGCCTCGTTGGCAGCGATGGCGGCTTTGCCGCTGGCGGTGAGCGCACGGCCGAGGAGTTTGCCTTCGACCTTCACTGCTCCGCCGACCGGGTTGCCGATGCAGGAGATCAGGAGCGGCGCCATAGCGCCGATCTGGTCGGCCCCTGGGTGCGCCGCTCTGTTGGCCGCCTGCTGGTATTCCATTTCCTTCATGGCGTTGTCGCCGAAGACCGCGTGAAAGATGGCTTTCTGCGCTTTGGTGGCGATGGCTGCGCCTGCCATGCCGCCGGCCGTTGCCGTAGCCACCGCGCCTGGGCCTGACTCGATTCCGAGGAGACCACCGATGGCCGCTCCGACCGCCGTCCCAATGGCCGGCACCGTGTCCATGACGAGGTTTCGCCCGATGGTTTCGAGTTGGCCTTCCGGTGCGCGTCCGGGGAGTTGCTGCTTCCACGTCTTGTCGACGAACGCCTGGTCCATTCCCGGCTTCCATGCGTTGTTCTGGATCCAATCCTTGAGGTATTCGGCCTTGATCGGGTTGGATTCCTCGGGCGTGGTCGAGTTCTTCCATGCCTTCTGGACGTCGGCAGGCTGCTTGATGAACCATTCGTGGAAGAGTTTGAGGTCGCTCGGATCGTCGGGCTGCAGGCTCATTCCCCACACGTTTTTCATGGTCGCCTGCCCCTGCTGCACGGCCAGTTGGCCGGTGCGTACCTTGGCGCTGATCTGGTCGGGCGTGGCTTGGAGCGCCTGGAGGCTGGTCTTGACCGCGTCGTTGGCCGCCTGCGGGTTGGCGTAGGAACCGGGGTTGTCAGTTACGTTCTTGACCGCTGCCATGACGCTGGCGACGTATTGGGCACCCTTGACCGGGTCGTGCGGCTCGGTGCCGGGAGCGCGTTGCAGGTAGATCGGGATGCCGGTGGTCGCGCTGAAATCGACATGGTGCCGCAGGTCACTGCCTTCCACGCTGCTGCTCAGTTCGAACATCGGGTTGCCCTGGCTGTCGCGGGACATGAATCCGATATTGTCGCCGTTGCGGGTGAGCGCCGTCACGCCGGCTGGCAAGGTTTCGACCTTGACGCTGGCCGGGTCTTTGAGTCCACCGACCAGCTTTGACGCTGCGGTCAGCTTGGATGGGTCGTCCATCTGGTCGAGCGGGATGAGCGGTTGCGCCGCCGCCGAGGGGGCGGTCTTTGCTTCGGGCAGGATCAATTTCGCGTTCGGCTCGGCCTTGGCCATGTAATCCTTGAGGTAGGCCATCCGCGCCGGGTCTTTCGCCATCCACGGAGAGGGCGTGAATGTGTCCTTCCCGTCCGCATCAGTGCCCCACTTGCCGCCGGGTGCGTCCTTGGTGGAATACTGCGACTGATCGGAGAATGTCGGATGATTCGGCAGTTTGAACGTGTCGGGGAAGTGTCCCCGGTCGCCATCGGGCTTGATTCCCGCGCTGAACGCTCCCATCAGGTCGT
The DNA here is from genome assembly GCA_903825435.1 of uncultured Verrucomicrobiota bacterium. GTDB lineage: Bacteria > Verrucomicrobiota > Verrucomicrobiia > Palsa-1439 > Palsa-1439 > CAIKAP01. The sequence goes on along the minus strand of CAIKAP010000089.1, from coordinate 29,868 downwards.
AATCCTTGCCGGTGTCGTTGGGCGCGTATTGTGCCTTCCATGCGTCGAACTGCGGATTTTGGCCGGTGGTTGGTAGCTGTTTCCCAGTGGCGGCTGGTTGCGGCTGTTGTGGATTTGCGCCGGACGCAATACCTGGTTGCGCTGAATCCTGCGGCGCTGGCGGTCCATTGAACGGCGGGGCCGCGGCTGGAAGTCCCGTGATGGCGTCGAACGCCTGCGCGGTCTGGCTCGGTTGCCCCGTCTGTGTGGCTGCCAGCAGGTCGGCGCTCCCATCGTCGATGCCGGGGTGCAGGTGCCGGATCAGGTCGAGGCTGTGCTGGTAGCGGTCCTGCTTGACCTTCTGCTCGGCCACTTTCAGTTGGTCGGCGGCAGGCTGGAGCTTGTTGCGGGCTGCCTGCGCCTGCGCGTTGACTGATTCGAGGTAGTCCTTCTGGCGCTGCCACTTGGTCAGTTCCTCGGGGTCGGTCGGTTCGACTTCGCCTGGTTGGTAAACCTTGCCGCCGATGACTTTGACGGTGGTCACCTTCTTCGGTAGGTCCGTGTCCGCGTCGCGCTTCGCCCACTTGCCGTCGTCCGTTCGGATGAACTTCGGAGACTTGTAGAATGCGGCCAGTTCGCGGCCGGCGTCGGTTGCCGCGTCATCCACGGCTTTGAACGCGGGATCGAACTGCAAGCGCCGCATCTGGATCTGCGCTTCGCGGGCTTGGATGGTCGCGTGCCGCTGGTCGAGGTCGGCTTTCGCCTGCGCCTGCGCCTGGTTGGCGAAGTCGGTCCCGGCATTGACGGTCGTCGGCGCGCCGAACTGGTCCTTGCCGGTGGTGGTCACGTTGCCGGTGTCCATGTCGGTCTTGGTGGGCACCGGGCGCGTCACCTGGTTGTTGTGCTCGTCGCGCCACGTTTGCACGGCGGCTTGGCCGTTGGCCGGCTCGTAGCCGACCGGCATCCCCATGTGGCCGTGCTGGTAAATGTCGCCGAGGCCAGGGACCGTTGTCATCGCATCGTTGACTGCGGGCACTTGGCGCGGCGGTGCCACTGCCCCGACCTTCCAGAGCGGTTTGCCGGTGTCGTCGGTCTTGACCTCCTGCTTTCCGCTGGCGATCCCGATTCCGGTCTGCATCCCTGCGGCGGCGGCTGCCCGAACCGTGGCCTTTTGCTGCTCCTCCTGCGCTTTGGCTTGGTCCTTCTGTGCTTTGATGGCGTCCTGCTGGATCTGCGCGGCCTGCTGCTGCTGCTGCGCATCTCGCTCCGCTGCCTGCCGGGCCAGGATCATGTTGCCTTCCGCCTGCGCTTGCGGGTTCCCGGTGGTCCGGGCCATCGCGTTCGCTTGTGGGTCCACGCCTGCCGTGCCGTTGGAAACTCGATCTAGGAAGTCGTTGACGTCGGGATCGTTCAAATCTCTATATGAGGCCATGCCGGGGAGAGTGGCACGGTTCTGATCAGGTGGCTACGGGCGCAGGCGGGGTGGTTAGCAGGGTTACTGCCCATGGTGTCACGGGGTTGCGCGGCCTATGCTTCGACCATGTCTTAACCATCCGTTGTGGGTTCCAATCCCGCAGGCAGTCAGCCCGAGCGAGGTCGCTACTTGCTCGGGCTGTTTCTTTGGTCCTGGGCCGATGATGCGGACCCTGCCAGGTCAGGGAGTTATGAGGTGGAACCATGTCGAAGGAAAAACCCCCGCGTTTTCCGGCTCTATCGGCTTACCGGTCCTGATTGCGTTGCCGCTGGAAATCATTGCAGCGTCTGTGATGGTGACGCGATTCCCACCGGCCGCCAAGGGGCGCAGAGGTCAGGCTGCGCGGAGCCTAGCGATCACTTTGGCCGGCATCCATCGGTTGTTCGTTGCGTCGTGGTAGCCTGCTTTCAATATCAGCACGCTGTGCCGGTCGGTATCCGCGCCGATGTCGACTTTGTGCCGACCGGTTCCGCCGCACGCGGGGCACTTCCGGTGCCGGTGGCAGGGATCGTTCAGTAGGAGCTTGGTGCCAAGGCACGCGGGGCACGGCTGGGCGAGTGAGGGCAGTTGGTTCGTGTTCATGCCCGCTCTTTACCCGTTGGTGCTCAGGGTGTCAAGCTGCAATCAAACGGGCGTTGGTTCAATACCCGCGCCGCACCGCGTTGACCGTTCGCCATGAGTTCAGGTCGGGCGGGTCCACGTTCTGGGCCTTGTGGACGCTGTACTCGGTGGCGCTGACCATCGATTCCCACGCCATGGCATCGCTCATGACGTCGTCGTCGTGTGCTCCGCTCGCTGCCTCGGCTCTGCCGTTGGGTTTGCGGATGAAGCGCATGTACTCGCCCATGGTGTGGGCGCACGGGATATCGATCCTGCGTTCGCGGATTGCCGCGGCCAGACCCTCGATGATGGCGTTGCGCTCCTGCTCGTCCTTGAGGCGGAATCCGAATTGCTCGATGGTTTCGCCTGTCCGGTGGCTGAGCGGATGCCGCTTGCCCACCGCGATGCCGGCGGCCTTAACCTGGCGCACGATGTCGAGGCCCATGTTGGTTTCCCCCCAGAATATGCAGTGTCCGTAGAACTTGCACAGGCGCACCGCGTGGGCTGCTACCTCGTCACCCTCGCCGTAGAACGGTGGCTTGAGCCTAGCGACGACCTTGGCGTTGCGCCAGACATTGTTAGCCGTATCGTGGTAGCCCGCCCGCCAAACCTTGAGGCTGTGCCGGTCGGGATCGGCTCCTACTGTTTGGCTCTTGTCGGTGGCCGGGTCGAGCGCCACCAGGTAGCGCAGGCGCGGTGCGGGCCGCTCCCATATGTAAATCAAACCCTCGTTGGCACGCTGGAAAACAATGGGACCATCTCCGCTGCGCCCCTGGGGGACGAGGTGCCCGACCTCGGGCGTCTGGCTACTGGCGATCTGCTGCATCTCGGCGAGCACCTGCATGTCGAAGCGCGGGCTGCCGCTGGCAAGCCAACAGTCGATGTCGTTGGACGGGTAGTAGTAAGAGAACTTCTTTTTGTCCCCCTTGCAGACGTTTTTGATGATCTCGCGCCGCCACGCGATCTGCTCATAGTCGAGTCCATACTTCTCGCGCTCCGCCCGTTCGTCGTCCTCAAGGGTAGCTTCGATCAGCGCCGCTTCCTCGGGCGTTATCGGTTCTTTGCGCCGGTTGTCCGCAAACTCGAACCACGCGGCGAACACCTTGACCCACTGCTCTTCCGGCCTGATGCCGGCTTCGTGCATGCGGATGAACTCTTCCAGTGTGACCGCGGTTTTCCACGTGTCGTGCTGGAATCCCACGGCTCCCTCGGGCGTTGACTCGCTGAATGCCACGGTGGCGGATCCGCTCAGGGTTGGCAACACGGCTGCCATAACGTCGGCGTCGTTGCGCTGGGTGGTCTTGGGCCACTTGCTGACCTCGCTGAACAGGCCGAGCGTGTTGGTGTCGCCAACGCTGGCGTTCGGGTTCTGGGCCGTGTCCACCGTCCACTTGGTGCCGTTGGCCCACTCGATGCTGAATGACGGGTCGCTGATCATCGGGGTTTCCCATGGATAGGCGTCGGTGCTGGTGTAGGATTTCAGCTTTTCGAGCAGGGCTTCCGAGTGCTCCTTTTTGTCCGCGATGGCGATGCCTTCGCAGGGTTTGCGCATCCCGTGGTGGTAGAGGACGTGAGCACAAAACGTCGAGCATCCGGCCCGCCTGGGCTTGGTGACGATGATGCGCACCTTCACTCCCATCGCTGTCAGCGTTTCGTATGCCTCTGAAATCCGCAGTTGGAGGATGTTTGGTGTTGGGCCTGCGATCAGGTCGTTGTTTTTGTCGCGGATCGTGCAGAAGCAGGCAAAGTGGATGGCTGGGGATTTTAGTGCGAGCGCTTCCAGTTCGGCCGGTGTGCGGTCGCGGATGGCGGCTGCAAATGCGATTTCCAGCGGGTCGGCGAGGCGGGGCATGGGGATTAGGACGGGTTCCAACGTGACAGGCTGCCGACATGGCCATTGCCGTTGCTGTGGCAGTTTGAGTGGCCGTTGCCGTTACCGTTGGCTGCCACCTTGGCGGCGAGCATCCTGGCCCGCAGGTCGAGAGCGCTGGCCATCTTATCGGCACGCTCCTTGATCGCGTCGAGCGTGCGCGGGCCTTGCTCCATGACCACTTGCTCGGGGGCGAAGAACCCGGCGAGCTTCGCGTCGACCTCGATGGCGCGGATGCGGGCCATGAGGCTGGCGTCGGGATTTGTGCCGATTGCGTAGAGTTCCTCGCGCTGTTTGTCCTTGGTGAACAAGAGTTTCTTGGTCACCGGCTTGCGAAGCTCCGCAATTCTTGCAGCAACCATGTCTTTTCTTATGCTTTTGCTCGCGCTGGCCTGCGCTGTTTCGTACGCGCACTTGGGGTACACCTGTAACCATGCTTGCGTCCCGCTCATTCCAGAAGCCACCAATTCCGCAAATCGCTGCTGCCTGACCGTGAGCGGGCGCTGTTTGGTGGGTTTCTTCCCTTGTTTCTTCGGTGTCGGTTTCATGTGCGCGTCGGTGGTCTTCGCTCGTCGGCGTGTCTGCATTGTAATCAGGATGTCACGCTCAAAAAAAAGGGGCGCAGAGGGGCGCGTTTTCTTGGGGTGGAAATCTAATAGTTTTGGGCTGCGTTCCGCTTGGCTGTAGGATGTCGGGATGTTTGTCATTTCCAGATGCAGAATTATGTTGTATCCATGTCAAACTCCTTTACGTTGTCCCTGTCGCCGCGAGGCTTCCTGAGTCCCCAACCCCTACCCGAAAGAAACGCTTCCATGACCGCTCAATCCCTCTTCCCCTTCGATTCTGATGTCGCCGTCCTGCCAGTGGCCGGTCCTCGCGTCCGTACGCGCCATTTTGCCGGGTCTGTGCCGGTGTCGGCTGTGACTGTCCGCGATGGTGTCCGGTGCGGCTACAGCCCGTCTGGGGCGCTCCTGCCAGTGACGCGCACGGTGCGGTTCGACATGGATGGCTCTGGCCACAAATGCAACGCGTCCTGCACCCATGCGCGTGGGCAACATTGCGAGTGCTCCTGTGGTGGGCGGTTCCATGGGATTCACCGCTGAAACTCTCCCGTCTGTAAACCAAACCAAGAAAGAAACGAAACCATGAAAATTGCCGAAGAATACCCTGTCTTTGATGCCGAGTGCCCGCCTGATGTGCAGACGCTCGGGCATGCCTACAATCGCCTGCGGGCGGATGCGTTGGCCATGGAGTGGCAGCGTGCCGATCTGCACCACGCGTTGCATGAGGCGTTGCCAGCGCTCCACGCGAAGTGCTCGTGCTCCCCGGAGGCTACTGATCGTTACAATGCCGCCCGCTCGGCGCTCAAGGGATCGGAGGTGGAGTCATGACTCTCATCACCGGCAACACCTACCCTGTGCGGCTGCAGATCATCGCGCTCGGGGGTCACTGGGACAAATCGAAGCGCGGCTGGCTGGTGCCTGACCACGCGGCTGGGGCCGCTCGGGCGCTGGTTGCGCGCGCCGCCACTGGCTATCGTGAGCCGCTTGGCGTGATGCCGGTGGCTCTGCCGGCTGTGCGTGAACTCGTCGGATCGGGGGTGGCGTTGTGACCGCCATCGAATACCGCGAACACCGCAAGGCGCTGGGACTGACCCAGCAGGGCTTGGCTGACGCGCTCGGGGTGACTCGGGCGACCGTGAACTCCCGCGAGGGCGGGCGGGTGAAGTTGTCACCAGAGATGGTGATGGCGATCAGGTCGCTGTCGAAGCGGAGGGCTAGGAAGTAGAACGCCCGTTTGACGAATCACGCCCACCCTGTTTCCGGGGTGGGCGTCTTTGCGTCCAGGATTCCCGTGGAGGGCTTGGGCGCGATTTTGGGACTACTTGGCGGGCGGGGCGGTGATAAAGCGGCCTGATGCGTCCTGCGCTATGGGAGATAGCGCCTGGCACTTGGCGTAGAACTCTTCGAGGGCGGTGATCGCCTGGCGCATGGCCTGGCGCTTGCGCGGGGCGCGTCCGGTGGCGGCGTAGCTCATCGTCCTGCCCGTGACGTGCCACGTCCAGTGCGGCGGGTGCAGCGTGACCATGGCGTAGAACAGCGTTCATCCGGGTGCCGCAGGATGAACACCGGGCGCTCGCCTGATCCTGGGCGTCCACTGCGGGTTCCCTGATACCATGAGGTGGTCTGAGTGAAGTCCTGTGAGTTCATCGGTTGCCTTTCTTCGCTTGGTCTTGGCACCACTCGCGCCATGCCGGGTTGTTTCTTGCGGTCGCGTCGTCGGGCTGTTCGATAGCGAGGCGGTATTCGCCGTGGACCATCCACTTGCTCCAGCGTTTGCCGTTGGTGCAGCCGTCCACATGCACGGTGCTTGGTGTGTTGGCGGCGCGATAGATGTGGATCGTCTCATCGGGTGCCGGGGTGTCTTCGAGTTGGTCTAGCCCGTCCCATCCCTTGGGTCCGTGGACGATGCGGAGAAAGTAGGCGGCACGGGTGAGCGAGAGGGATTGGCCTTTGGCGGGACCGTTGAGGAAGGTGATCATGGGTTTTCCTCCGCGTAGTTCCTGGCGGCCTGTGAGCGCAGGGCGCGTTCTTCCATCTCCTCGGCCCCGGCTTCCTGGCGGGCGTCCTCGAAGCGTTCGCAGGTCGGGCAGAGGTCGCCCCACGATGGGACTGTGTTCTTGTCGCAGCGGCGGCAGTATTTTGGCTCGTCGATTATTTTTCTTAAAACAACAAAGCTCTCTACGTCTGCACGGGTATGTCCGGTTCGCTTGAGATAGTCCGAGTCTGACTCGCTGACATTGAATCGGATCGTTTCCGGCGGTCCCGTCACCTTGAGGGCGATCCGCTCGGCGGCGTGAAGGTAATCCTGTTGCCAATTCAATTTTAGGCAGTCCACACAGTAGGGATGCTCCCGGGTATGCCTTTCACAGTGCTTGCGGTCCTGGCGTTTCGAGAAGTCGATGGCCGCGCGGTTGGCGGCTTCGACGTGCGGGTTGTAGGGGCGGGGTCTTGGTCCTTTGCTCATGGTTCTTGGTTGGTTTGGGGTGAGGGTTGGCTGATGCCGTTCTTGAATCCGGCCAGCATTGGGCGGGTGACGTGCTCGAAGAAGTAGGCTCTGGACGCGTTCAAATGCCGGCAATCTGTTCTTCCTGTCCTGCCTTTCGCGTAGGGGATGCGGAATCCAAGGCGGCGCTGGTTTGGCTCGCAGACCATCTGGAAGTCCACGCATGAGCACCGGCCTAGTCCGTCGTTGGCGGTGATGTCGCACAAATAGCGCCGCTCGATGTCGCTGTCTGACTCCACCCAATAGCGGAATGGCGCGAGTCCGTCTTCCTCGACGGTCGGTGCGTCGTCGGGTGTCCATAGATCCGTGGGCTTGGATGGGGTTGTCATAGCGGTAGGGATGGTTGGGTGTGTGCGGACTCCAGTTCGTCGGCAATCGTCAAGAGCAAGTCGATTTGCACTTCCGCCGTTTTGCGTCCGTCGCTGGATGGGAATCGAAACAAACGGAGCGAGTCCACCAACAGTTTCCACCTCGGCACCACCGGAGGCTTAGGCTTGCGTTCGCGCTTTTCTTTCTCTGGCGATTCCGCGTTCTTTTGCCTGGGCGTGTAAGGCGGCTGCTTGGCACCGGCGGCGACTTCTTCCTTGGTAACGAGCACGCGTTTCCATCCTATGTGCGCTGGCTTAACCCACTGACCGAGGCTATTGGCACCGCACATGGTTCCCGTTGATCGGCGCTGGCGACCGGCGCGTAGATAGGTGATAGTCTTCATGGTTTCATTTCCTTCCGGCCAAGTATCCTCTCAGGTGGTCCATTACCCATGTCCACCCGCTCGACAGCGTTTTCTTACCATCTGGCGTTTCGGTGGTGATTCGGTCAGATCTGTCGCCAATTCGCACGATCCATCGACGGATCTTGCCAGTCCCGAAATCCGTCCATTGCCAACATCCGAGGGCATCACCTTGCTTGCGCGGTAGATTGTTGATCTCGATCTCCTCTAGTTCTCGTATTCGCTCAGGGTCTGGTTGAGGCCGGTCGCGCCAGCGATCCTTTGCAATCATCCGGCAATGTTCGCGTAATCGCTTGGCCTTTCGTCTGTTGTATCGGCTACGCATCGGAGTCATTCCTTGGCACGGGTGGTATAATAAAACTGTTAGACGGCCAAGACGTAGCGCCACTTGGACACCCTCGGTTTGCGGACGATGACGGCATCCGCTGGCATGTTCCCGCGCCTGCCGTATTTCTGGCCGGTGCGGTCGTCGTAGTAGTCGCATCGTGGTGTTTTGCGTTCATCGTCTGTCCTTCCGTCTGCTTTCCAGTTGGCCGCTTGGTAGATTGTGCCGCGATGACCAGCGGACGGGTCAGCGTAGCTCAGGAGGTATTTCACTTCCCGATGGTTCTGTTTGATGTAGCGGACGCTGCGGCCTATCAGCCACGTCTCGGCATTGCGCGGGATTTCGTCGAGCAGGTAGAGTCTGGCCAGTTCCCACGTCTTGCCACCGTAGCGCGTGTCCGCTTCCCGTGGCGGCATCGAGTAGATGACCATTCCGACAGGCTCTTTCCGCACCGTCATTTTCAGCGCGAGCATCACGATGGCCGGCCGCTTGCCGAGGTAGTGCGCCCGGATGTATTCGTCGAGCGCAGTCACGGAGCACTTTTCGATTGCAGAGCATTGCCGCCATTGAGAGTCGAACGCTTCGCCGGAAAGGCCGTCTAACCACGCGCTGGAGCGAATGAGAGGGAGCGCGGGCACGTCCACGTTGCAATCGAACATCATTTGCACGCTCCCTCTCATCGCTCAGCTTGGTCGTTCGTGGGATTCACTTTCGGGATTTCGGGGTTGATCGAAGACGGGAGAGCACCCCCTCTTGCGTGATTGCAAGGGGGGTGCGGGTGCCGGCTTCCCATTTTTCGATGACCGACTTGGAGACGCCAAGACGAGCGGCCACCCCTGCCTGTGTCAGGCCGAGGCGCTCGCGTTCGGTGCGGATGGTTTCTGAGAAGTTCATGCGCAATAGACATGTTTTGCGGTTTCCTCGAATCCCGACTCTGTGCAGACGCATTTCCCGGTCGCACGATCAACGCACCGGAAAGTCAGGATGTGGTATCCACTTCCATTCGTGTGCTTGAAGCCGATGGCCAGCGGATTGTTGCGATTCGTGAGGACTTCGGCACCGACGTATCTTGAGTTTGCGGCGGTCGTGCAGTTCTCGACGTTGAAGTTTTTCAGCAGCGCCCGGCGGTTTGTGATTTGCAGTTTCATTCGATTGATTTGGTTGGTTGTTTGCGTCGCTCGCGGCGACGGGGAGAGAATCGCACAAAGGGCGAACCAAGCCAACATTTATTTTCGCACAAAGTGAGATTTTTTTCGGGCGTCCCCAAAGACCACGAACAAGACGGTGATCCGAACCGCTGCCAGCGGGGGAGTCTTGGGGTGTGGTGATGTCCTGGGGCGCTGTCATCGGTCGGATACCTCTGCGTTCGACAGATACTTGCGGACATCGCGCAACAGCGGTTCGGGGTCGGTATAGTTATCCCAAAATGCAGGGGATACCATGTCCCTGCGGTTGTGCAGGCGGTCCAACCATTTGACGGCGCGGGTAAGAAGCTCCACTGCTTGTGGGTCGCGAGCGGTTACAAGAACCGTCGAACAATCCGTCGCACCCGATGGGCGTTTCGCTTGCTCTTTTGCTAGGCGCTGGCGTGCGCTGAATGCGTCGTAGTACATTTGGAGTCGGTCTGATGGGTCCATTGGCTTATTCTTTCTCGCCCACGGGTGGACAGTTAGCGTTGGACGGACCGAAATCGGCCCTGAAAAAAAATATGCAGAAATGCGAAAATAATTGTTGACCGTTACGCAGAAAAGCGTAAATTGATCTCGTCAGCGGGCAATGAGGCCCCTGCAAACCACCAAGACCATGACCACCCGCCCCATCACCTCCATCGAATCCGATCTCAAAGCCGCCGCCGCCAAGCGCGCCGCTTTCCGCGCCGTCAACAACGAGTCCCAAGGCGGCTACGTTGACGAGTCCGAGATTGAGCGTCTGAGCGCCGAGTTGGCCTCCGCCCGCGCTGCCGCCAGCCCGTTGGCCACTCGCGAGGGCATCGAATCCGCCCGCGCGTGGGCCAAGGCCCAGGGGTGGACAGCCAAAGATCTTGCCGCCGCCAACACCGCTTGCCTTGCTCGCGGTTACTCTCTCGCCGAGCTGCAAGCCGCGATCAAAACCCTGTAATCTCCAACCCCACACACAACCATGACCATCAAACACATCATAGACACTACCGGCCGGCGCGGCCTCATCACTGAGGATCGCGGCACCGGATTTTTCGCCCGCCCGGAATCCATGGGCGCTGCGGTCGGATTTGCATCCGGCAAGCTCATCACCGCCACGTTTTGGACCCGCATGCCTGACGGCTCGCTGCGCGGCCTTTGGGTGGACTCCAAGCATGGGGATTTTGTCACCGCCAACCTCGCATAAGCCATGAGAGTCACATGCAATCACTCTGCAAGTTCTTACGGCCAACCCGTCATCCTCGGGGATGACGGGAAGGTCATGGACTACGCCCCCGGCATCAAGGCGATCCGCGCCAAGCTCAAATTGAGCACACAACAGCTTGCCGACAAGTGCGGCGTGTCCCGACGCACAGTCGAGGGCTGGGAGTCCGGCCGCATGCCTGAGGCCGCCCCGCTCAACGTCATGTCCACGCTCGTCTAAGACGTCCAACAAGACCCTGGAGCTAACCGCATTCGCGGCGGGCTCCGGGGTTAATTTTGCGTCTGGGGCGCTCATAGCGTCAGTTCGGACGTTTTTTCTTTTGTGGCAGGATGATGGTGATTCCTATGGCTGCGTCGGCAGCCCCGATGGCGCGTTTTCCAGTCCACCCGCACCCGACAAACGCCTTGATCCAGGCGATGTCTTCCAGGTATTGGCGGCTTGGGTTTTTCGGTGGTGAGTAGCTTTTGGGCATGGCAGCGGTTTGGAATTAAGACTCAGAACAAGAAGGTGGATGCGACGGCGAGAGGCTCAGTAGTTACAGCGGCGGTTTCCGCGCCGACGCATCACCATCAGCGTTCGGAAATAAAAATATGGCACGTATCATCACATACATGGAGTCACGGTATTCGACTGTGCAGTTGGATTCAGGAGAAAAGGTCATGCTGTCGGTTACGCAGCAGGGAATCGCTATTTTCAAGATGCGCTTCCTTGGTTTGCTGCCGGGGCATAAGATTGCAGAATGGCTTCCCAACGACCTTGATCGGTTTGTTGAGAAGTTTGGAGGCGATCCCGATGGGAGTCCTTTTCGGCATGCAGTTGGGTTGCTCATGAGTTTTCCCAGCATATTGGAGATTAAGCGATATTTGATGACACCTTAGAGAAACAATCAGAAGGCATATCACACAATGACACCAAACCTTGAAGCGACCCACACATGGTATGAAGCATCAATGATTCTAGGTCAGATTGAGCGCTCGGACCATCCAACTTCATTATTCGCTGATCTGAGAATAATGGATGTTCCACTAGATGGCTCACAATGCACCTGGGAAGCGATCTGTCACGCGCATAGAGAAGAAGTTCATGAAGTAGTTCGGCAATGGTCATCGTCGGGCAAATTACCTCAATGCAGTGAAGAAGCGCTGCTACTTTTGCGAATTCGTGTCGCGACAGCACGCTCTTTCCTGTTAGGTCTAATGGGATGCCATACCACTCTTCCAGGCGGGCTTTTTCCGTTCCCCAAGGGTACCCCGGATAAAGTTGCGCGGATTTTTCTTTCAGATTGGTGGGATTCTTGCGGTTGGGGTTTTGCAGGGAGGGAATTTCAGACGTGGGCAAGGTTGAGTCCCCAATAATTGAAGATTCCGAACAAGGCGTGGCATGCGACCCGCAAAAGCTTGCTTGTTGCGTTTCAATCTCCGGGCTTGGCGCGGGCGCATGCACTTTGACGTTCTCCCAATAGTGTCCGCACGGTTCCCACACGCCGTCGCGTAGGAATCCGTGCCACAGTTCGGTGCCATCCGGTGCCTTCACCAAGATGGATGGATGCACGGTGATCGTCCCGTCGTCCTCTTCCATGACGGCATGAGCGCTGAGGTTTGCAAGGTGTCCGTTGGGAGTCATGCCATACCAGTCGCCGCGTGAGTCGCGTCCATATTCGCCGGGATCGGGTAGCATGCCGTTCGGGTTGTCGAGTCGTAGTCCTTTCATTAGTTCCATCCTTTCGCTTCGAGCAGCCAGAGCGGGATTTCCGCTGTGGCCTTGCCGGTCTTGATGTTCCGCTGTTGGAAGGTGACTTCCGATTTCGGGAACCATCTCTCAAGTTCGCCATCGCTTAAACGATAGGCTTTCTCCGTCTCTCCTATGATGGTGACGTTGACTGTTTCTGTTTCGGGGTCGCTCATGATTTGATCTCTGTTGGGTAACAATCGCAGATGGATTTCAGCCACCGGGATTCGCGTTGCATATATTCCGATCCATGCCGTCGAGCGTCGGCTTCGGTTCCTTCGGTCCTGAAGGTAATTCTTGTTGGGTGGCACATCCCGTCGTGCGTCTCAAACAGAAGTGTCCAGTACCGCGTCATAACGGGAGAACAAGGCATGGCACCGCAACCGCTATTCGCGGCTGCGTCAGGGGTTTTAACGGTCGGGTCGGGGGCGCTCATAGCGGTGGGTGCATTTAGACGTTCGGCCAATGCTTGATCGACAGATTCGGGGACCATGTGGCCCGTCCTGTATCGGCTCGGAACGTGAATGTCCGGCATTCTTCGTTTCTGGCGGTGACGATATTTCCTGCGATGTCCAACACTTCCAGCGGGAATATCTGGTATCCGGCAGCGTGGTTCTGGTAGTACACGCTTTCCCCGACCTCGAAAGGCCGAACAAGGCGTCCCAGCCGACCCGCACCAGCGTTCTTGTTAGTTCGTGCTTTCATGCTATTGGGGCGCTGGTGTGGTCGGCTGGACATCGGCGTTCGGCAGAGAAATTATTTTCGGTTCCATGGTTCAAGGTAGGGAAGGCCGACGAATGCGAAGACGGATTCCTCGCTGTCCATCGGCGTGATGCGGCCATCGGCAAGGCAGGTATATCCGGCACCATAGGGATTCCAGCGGTAGCCTTTGTGCTGCGCCTCGTGGGCGATCCGCGTATTGCTATCGGCTGGGCCGGTGCGGCAGACCAGATAGTTCCACCATGATTCGGGCATCGTGCGGAATAGATCGACGGGCATGCCGGAGCGGTGAAGCGCCAGCTTGTTTTTGTCTCCCCATGCCGTGCCACCGACTTTCGACGGGCGCTTCATCACCGTCCCGTCTTCCAGCATCCTCGCAATCTCCTCTTCCGCCAGGCTGACCGAGACGGAGGAGAACATGTCGAATGGGCGGGATTCCATGCGCGAGACGTAGAGGATTTCCACGTCACCAATGTCGGATTTCCGGCGGCGAAGACTGCCCGCCACGATCAGCTTTTCGCAGCACGGTTTGAGTCGGTCGCAGAGTTCTTTGGCAACTTCCAATCCGGCGGATCGCGGCCAGCGAACTTTTCCAGCCGAACAAGTCGGCGCACGCGACGGGGCATTGGTTCTAGTTTCGTTGCTCATAGGATTGGAGATGCGTTATCGCTTCAGTTGTGGTTCCTGCCGCCCCGACGCGTGGCCTTGGACGTTCATATTTTCATTCTTTCCATCCACGCGAAGAACCGCTGGAGCAGGGTTTGTTTGGTGGCTACTGGTTCGTGCTGGGTCAGCGACTCACTGAGGCACTTGAGTTCCGCTTGGTGGGTTGTTTCCAGTTCCGAGTCCTGCGGCTGACTGGTGATCCAGTTGATCTGGCGGGCGTAGGTGATCTGCTTCACGCGCTCGAGGATTGCTTGGTGTGCGGGTGTGATTTCAGTCGTCATCGCGGGATAGAAAGGATCGTTGTTTTGGCATGTTCTGTTCTGCGGCCGGCGACCCGCTTTCAAACCGCATGAGTTCCTTGCAGAATGTCAGGTGCGCGGATCCGGTCGGGCCATTGCGGTTCTTGGCTATGATGAGTTCCGCGCTGGCGTCGTCCGTAGCGGATGCCTCGTCGTCGGCGTAATAGCTGGCCCGGTAGAGTAGGCTGACCATGTCGGCGTCCTGCTCGATGCTCCCGCTCTCGCGTAGGTCGGCCAGCCTGGGCTTGCCGTAGTTCTTGCCGGTGCGCTGCTCGGGGCCGCGGTTGAGTTGCGCCAGCAGGATGATCGGGATGCCGAGTTCTTTGGCCAGAGCCTTGATGCCGCTGCTGATTTCCGCCACTTCGCGTTCACGGCTGCCGGTGGCCTGTTTGCTGGTCGAGTGCAGGAGTTGCAGGTAGTCGATGGCGATCAGCTTTAGTTTGGCCTCCTTGTGCTTCCTGCGGGCGATGGCGCGGAGTTGGCCGATGGTGAGGTCGGGTTGGTCGTTGATATGCAGCAGGGATGTGGCGACGTCCATGGCGGCGCGGTGGAATCGTTGTAGGTCGCCTTTGTTCGGATTCCAACCGCTGACCACTTCGGCGCTGTTGATCCTGGCGCGGCTGAAAATCAGGCGGTCGATCAGTTGGGTGCGGGTCATTTCGAGGCTGAACACCAGTGTTGGGTTCTGGCAGTCGAGGCAGACTCGCTCGGCGATGTTCATCATGAGGCTCGTCTTTCCGATAGATGGTCTGGCGGCGATGATGAATACCTCGCCGGGTTTTAACGTCACGCCGAGGCGGTCGAGGGTGTCGTAGCCGGTGCTGATGCCGAACACTTCCTGCTCTCCGCGCATCTTGGCCTGCACCATGTCGCAGACGACTTCCACAGTGGTCTTGACCGCCACGTCGGTTCCTGTCTCGCGGGTGTTGCGAATCGCCATAAATCGCTCCTCGGTGCTGTCGAGTAGTTCGTCCACTTCGTCGGGCGCGTCGTAGGCGGCCGCGATGGACTCGGTGGCGTTTTGGATGATCGAGCGCAGGACGAACTTGTCCTGCACGATCTTGGCGTGGTGCCGGAAGTGGCCGGCGCTTGGCGCGTAGGTGTAGATGTCGGTGAGAGCCGCTGGTCCGCCGATCCGGTCGAGCAGGCCGGTGTCGAGCAGCTTCTGCACCAGGCTGACAAGTTCGATCTCGGTGCCCTGGTTTTCGAGGTCCACAAGAGTGGCGAATAGGGTTGCGTGGCTGGGCATGTAAAAATGGCTGGCAGTCAGGCCGATTTCGACGGCGGCACCGATCCATTGTTGGGGCTCCTGCAGCATGCTGCTCAGGATGGATTTTTCCGGGCCGATGGCGTGCGGCAGGGCGCGTGTCACGTCCTCGGTGTAGCTTGGGGTCGGTGCTGGTGCCGCCTGCAGTCGTGGTGCCTGGGTTGGCATCGGGTCGTCGGCGAATTCGTCGAGGGGGTGCATCAGGCTGGGTTCTGGTGGGGTGTGGCGCGGAAGCTGGGCCAGTCGCAGAGGATTGATCCACCGTTTTCCTGCATCCGGCTGGCGATCGATGGTGAGACGGCTGCAGCGAATTCGCGGCTGGTGGCGTAGTTGGCGATGAGGATGGTTGGCCGGTTATGCTGGTATCGCATGTCGATGATGGCGGCCAGCTTCTGGTCTTCGAAGGTCGATTCGCCTCGCTCTTGGATTTCGTCGATCACTAGCAGGGCGGCATCCTTCCAGCTTTCCATCAGGTCGAGTTCGCTGGTCGGGCAGTCGTTGCGGTAGGTGTTGCGGATTTGGAGGAAGATCATCATCGCGGTGCTGTAGATCGCCGGCCTGGCGTTGATCGGGGTGCCGTCAGCGTATTTTTGCGGGAACCACGGGTCGGGGTAGTTTTCGCAGCGGTTGGCCATGTCCCTCGCCATGTAGGTTTTGCCGGTGCCGCGGTTGCCGTAGAGGGCGATCAATCCGCCTTTCTTGAGGGCTTTGTAGACGCGTGCGGCGGCGGCGGTCCACGGGTGGTCTTTGTCCTCCTGTGGCTGCAATTCCGCGTAGCGCGTTGGGAATCCTTGGATGGGTGTCTTGGGGTGGTTCATAGGGCTGGCATGTCGATGGTTTCTTGCATTCCTGAGAATCGTTTGGCGGGCTTTCCGTTGGCAGCGATGGGCTGTTTGGATTTGGCGCAGCCTTCGCGGACCCATGAGGTGGCGCTGGCCATGTCGGATTGCCACGAGGTGATCTTGCGGGCAGCACCGCCTCCCGATGTTCCGGTCGTCCATCCAGTCTTGTTTCTGGCGTGCCACCAGAATTCTGCTTCGGAGTCGGTGAGTCCGCAGGTGCCAGCGTGGCTTTTGGCCTGCTTGATGGTGCAGAGTGGTTTGGGTTGTTCGGGGGCGTCGGCGAATTCGTCGTGGGGTGGGGTTGTTTTCGCGTGCGCGGAATCACCAGAATCCGTTTCCTTTTCCGTACTCTTTTCCTTTTCCTCTTCCTGTAGGCTTTGAAAGCCTTTCCGATACCCTTTCAAATCCTTTTTAGTTCTCGCTCTCAAAGTGTCTTGGACTGCCTTTAAGTCGAGCCCTTCCGCGCCACAGAATTCATCGAGATCCATGTCTCTTTTTCTACCGTTTACCTTGGCGTCAACAACCACCAGATTTGTTGGTTCCGCAAGTCCTCCTTTGATTCTTGGAACTATGTGATCCACAACGACTTCCCATGGGTCCAATTGTTTTCCGGTATAGGCGCAAATTGGACCGTCCCGCTCGATGATTTTCTCTCGTAGATAGACAGGAACGATCTCCGTAAATGTTTCATTTTGGATTGTGGCGGCGGCTGAGAGACCGTGTCGTTCAAGGGCCGCAAAAACTGGAGCGTGCGGTTTGCAGTCCTTTGAAAGCTTCCCGTACTGAAACAACACAAATTTCACAATCACCCATTTGGTGTCTGAAATCTTTCTTACCCTTTCGCCAATTTCTGAAAGGTTATCAATGCCTATGGGTGATCCGGTTTGGAAGGATGCTAGATCGAAGTCAGGTTCGATGACTCCCGCGTGGTCGCATTTATCAAGCATCCAATACCAGAGAAGTTTGGTGGCCGGTGTAAGTTTTCTGAACCACACGTCGTCCCACTTGCCAGTTTCTGTGAATCTTTTCATTTATCTGCTGATTCGAGGTTCGCCCCGGCGGCACAACATCTAAGCCGAACCCCCTCGGGGTTCCTGTCGCGCCGACCGGGGCGCATTGTTGGTCGAATCGTTTTCATTCCGGGCTTAGTCGGACGCGTCACATCGTGTGACGGGAAGACAATGGCAGGTTTCTGCGCCGTTGGCAACGGGCGCAGAGGTGGGTGTAATTTGGCTGTCGAAGTGGCGGCCGCAGCCACCGTGCCGGTTGTCGCAGCAGTGCCCCAGGAGGTGCGTTCCGTCAGCGGCCCAGCCGCGTGTCCACGTGATGATCACATCGCCCCCGCAGTGCGGGCATACTGTCTCACTGCCACCGCCCGCGGCGCTTACGTCAACCAGCCCCGGTGAGGGTAGCTGCGTCTCGGGCGGTGGCGCGACCTGCCCGCTCTCGCGGGAGTTCCGGCACTCGCCGGCGGCCTGGGGAAGTTTGGAAAGGCTGGCGAGGTAGCCTTTTAGGTGCGGTTTGAACCACTCGCTCACGTCGAGCACCTCGGCGAAGAACATCTGGTCCATCTTCACCCGGCCTTGGATCTTGAGGTGACACCGCTGGCACAGTGCAGCCAAATTCCAATCGGCCAGGTTGTGCTTGTGGCCGTCAAGGTGGTGTACCGTCAGGACATGACCGCTCGGCAGGTCGTTGGCGTGCTGGCATCGCTCACAGCGCCATCCTGCGGCTGCCTTGATGCGTTCGGCTGTGGCCGGCCACTCGGGTGGGTAGGCGTCGAGCTTGCGCTTCTTGCGCCGCCCGTACGGGTTGCGGAGGTGCCACTGGTCGGGCGACATTGGCGGGGAGTGTTTCATGGTTGATTTTCCTCGGGTGTCGAACAGGTCGCCGATCCCAACGCTTCGCGTGGGATGGCTTGGCTGTTCTGAGGATCAAAGAAAGGCAACCCGTCCTCGGACGTCCAAAGCATCATGCTCTGGCAGTCGCCTCTAAAATAGTCCGGCGCGTTGGTCGATAGCCACCATTGCCACATGTCATCACCAGTCTTGAACTTGGCATGATACCGTGGCTTTCCGTCGCGCCTCGGAACGTCTTTGAACGCATCCCAATTCTTGATTATCGCTCGCTTCCAATTTTCGCGGTATCTCGGCCAGCGTTCAAACTCCTTTGCTTGGCTTTGCGGATTGAGCGGGCATCCCACGCATCCCAACCTTGTCCATCCCTCGTCATAGAGTGAGCAGTATGGGACATTTTCCGACCGGATAAACTCCCACACATGGGCGTCAGACCAGTGAACGATGGGGCAAATTGCCGTGTTCTTGTAAGCGTCCATGCTGATCTCTGACCACCTCCTTGACCTTGCTGCGCTTTCCGCTCCGCGCACTCCGAAAATCTTCATCCTGCTATCGCCGCCCTGTTCTTTGTATTCGTCGCAGCACCACCTCATTGACCTTGTGGGCGGTAGTCCGTTTTTGGTTGCGACCCGCGCCATCATGCTTCCGTGCTTTGGCTGGTTCCACCGAACATCGGCATGGTGTGACTTGATGAATTTCACCAGTTCGGGCGGGTCAATCGTCGTATTGTTATACCACGCATCGAATTTCACAGTCGCCATCTCGGCCAGGCGTTTGATTACTACTGAGTCTTTCCCCCCGCTGAACGCTAGATAATACCCATCGTCAGGTTCATTTTCGCGGAGCAAGATCAACGCTCGATCGATCCTCTCTTGCGGTGTCATCAGATCCACAAATTCGCTGTGGGTTGGTTCGTATCCTGGAAGTAGTTGTTGCATAGTGATTCAAAAATTAAGACTCAGAACAAGAAGGTGGATGCGACGGCTACCGCCGCGCATCACCATTGGCGTTCTCGAATGCCTTCCTGCGGGCCGTGAAGGAGCCGATGCTGGTGGTGGCCTCCTGGTGGCTCACCGCGACCTCGCTGGCGTCCACGAAGCGGCTGGGACGGAATCCTGGTTCTATTCCGTGTTGGTTGGGAGGTGTGTGGATCTCGTCGAGCAGGATGGCGACCGTGCGCTGGAGGTTCAATTCCTGGCCGGCGACCACGTCACGGACGGTGTAGCGGTGGCCTTTGCGCGGAAGGGTCGGGAAGATGGCTTTGCAGCAGTTGGGGAAACGGTCGTCACAACAAACCACGCGTGATCCTATATCGAACATTGGCGTTTTTTCTGGTTAGGTTTTGAAAGGGCGCGTTCCTGACTCCACCCAGCAGCAAACCTGTCAGTTAAGCCTTTACGACTCATGTTAAGCTCCCTTGCCCATTGAGTTAGGTTCATGGATTTGTTTCGGTGTGTCATCATGTTTTGGCGTCTCGAGTTATTGTTTTGTTCTCTACGTGTGGCCCAGCGGCAGTTGTCTGGTGAGTAACCGAGATCGTTGTCAATTCTGTCTATGGTATGTTGTGGGCTGGGTCTTGGACCCATGCCAGATATGAAGTTGTCGTAAGAGCAAAACCATCTATCGCATACAGTGATCCCTCTTCCACCGTAGTTCTCATACCCTTTTCGTTTGTCGTTATAGCAGCGGGTTTTCATGCCGGACCAAATGAAGTATTCTTTTTGGTTTCGTGCGTTTTTAATGGTTGTACAGGTTCCTTTTTTTGCCTTCGTCATCATATCGCAAAAAACCCCCAGCGCTTCCCATCCGTGAAACTCCCGAACATGCACGGGCGGATGAAAAGCGCAGGAGGCTGTTTGTGGTAGTTTCATGTTTTGGGAGGTGCTGGCCGGTTTCAAGCGGGGTGTCCAGACGGTTGGAGAATGTCGGAATTTGTTGGCGAGTCCAGAACTATTTTTCATGGGGCTGGAAAATCTTCGTATTGAGGGAATAGCTCCCATGCGTCATGCTCGGTCAGCGGTGCGGGCACCGGCGTGTCCTGCAGGGTCGCAGGCCGGTTGCACGGGTGGGTCGGCATCAGGAACGCCATGAGGTTTGGGAGCGGCTTCCGGCAGCCTTTAGGCACGTTCCACGGGACGATGGTGCCGATGGTTGTTGCCTCGCTTCGGCTCAGGGTGCGGGCTTCACGGTTGGTGTACGCCATCCAGAACTGCATCTGCTCGTCCACAGGGACAGCCACGGTCATGCCTGGGTCTGTGCCGGTGGTTTTGAGGTAGCGCTCGGCGAAGTGGATGACGAGGAATGCGAGCGCACCGAATCTGGCGCGGGTGGCCATGTGGCGGTATTGCCGGTCGCGGAAGTGGTCGTCTGCCAGTGGGAATGCCGATCCCTGGCAGCACTTGGCCTCGATGATGATTTGGCGGCCGCCTGGAAGGCATCCCTCAAAATCTGGAAGTGATGGCACCAGAATCGTTTTCCCCCCGAATGTCACACCCTGCACGCCATAGCGCGACATGGTGAGACGTCCAGCCGATTCCTCTCGTTTGGCTGCTTCCAATAGAAGCGCCTCAAGTTCCTTTCCTTTGAGGGATGCCGGGATCATGGCGTTAGCCTCCGAATCCAAGGTTTGCCTGGCCGATGTCAGCGGTGGCCTGCAACGTCTTCTTGGCGTCCTCGAAGCTGAACAACGACTGCGAGCGTTTCCCGTCCGCGTAAGCCTCGGCTTCTTGGATGGCCTTAAGGATTGCCTTCTGGTGTTTCGGTTCGACTTGGACCTCGCCACTCTCGCCATCGGCTGGTTTATCAACCTGGACGAACGGTGTGTCGATCCGGTGCAGCAGGTCAGTGCGGCTGTCGAGTTGTTTGGTCAGGCGAAGCTTGACGCTCCGGGTGCCATGCTTGGTGCGGCTGATGGTCAGCTTCTCGACCGTCACGCCATGCTGCCACTGGTCCTCGGTTTCGAGGATATTGGTGGCAACTGGCCGCAGCGCGTCGAACGCTTTTGTGAAGCTGGCGAGCGGCTCAGCCTTGGCGGTCGTGGTTCTGACTTCGCTGTCGATTTCAGGGTCGGTGTTGCCGGCGTTGATCTCGGTGACGAATGTGATGGCCTTGCGGCCGATGGTGATGCTTTTTAGTTCAGGCATGGTGGTTGGTTTTCTGATTGTGGTTGTTGGTTGTTAGGAGAGCGTGATGATGTTGTATCCCAGCCTGGTGATGGTCTTGTGAGCCTTTGCCGTCAGGATGCCGTCGTGCTTGTGGCTGGGCTTGCTGATGATGAGCGCGAGGTCGGCCAGAAGGTCGGTGGCGCGTCCATAGGCGAGTGCCATGCGCTTTGTCGGCAACGTGGATGGCTGTTTGGCCGCGCCGACGTATTGAATGTACTTGTGGCCGTCTCGTTGAATTTGAACACGATAGCCTCTAAATGAGGGCGCGTCGAACTTGGTGATGTGGGTTGGGACTCGGGTTGCTTTCTTTTTCGTTTTCATGGTTTGGTTTCTCGTTGGGAGATGGGTGTTGGTTAGTCTTATTGAAATATACCGTCGAACAATTGCATGATTGGCGAGCTTGGGTGCCGCAGCCTGCGCAGCGCTCTATCTTGTATTTGCCTGATGCTCTCTCTGGTCTTCCGCATTGCTTTTCCCGTATCTTCCAGTGTGTATTTATGAAAGAATCGGTAACGGAGAACTTTTTTTTCATTTTCCTTGAGGCGGGATATCGAGTCTTGCAGGGCTGCTGCTATTTCATCGTTGGTGAGTATGTCGAATGGTGACAGGTTGCTTGACAACGTCTTTATCATGAACGCTTCTTCCTCGCTGATTTGGATTGGCGCGATTTCCTCGTCTCCAAGCGCTCCCTGGCTGCGTAGATATTGGCGAAGCAGGGTCGCGTGTCTTTTGTTACGTGGTTTTTTCTCCTGAACGAACGCGGATATCTCGGTTTCGTTTATTCCGAGGATTTTCGCCAAGTCTTTTTGACTCATTCCTAGTGAGTATACAGCCTTGGCGCTTAAGTTGTCGTGGCGAATTTTTGGAGTTGTACTGGATTTTCGCCTTGCATTGCGCCTTTTTCTGAGACGTTCCTTGTATAATATGCCTTTTTCGGACTTGAGGTACGCCTTTCTCTTCTCGATGATTCTGGCCTTTTGTTCCGGGGTGAGTGGATGTGCGTTGCGCCATCTTTTGGTATACTCCGGGTTCGCCTTGCCATTAATTATGGCGGGCACACCGATGATGGACGGGATGGACATCCTTGGTATGCCGAGCAATTGCCTTTTCCGCTGAACATATCCCGCGGACGTTCCGATCTCCTTCGCAATAGTCCCGTCCGTCACCTTTCCAAGGCGTGCGATTATATCGTCGGACCATTGTATTCTGTGAGCCATGACGGTTGGGAGAGTGGTGCGCGTTACCGCAGGAGGATCGGGATTTGCTTGATGCGGTAGCGGCGTTTCTTGTGGTCCTCGCGCCGCTGCCACTTGCGGTCGTGTTGATCTTCCATAAGCTGTTGGTGACGCTTGTGGCGCAGTTCGAGGTCGGTCAGTTGGGATTCGATGTCTTGCATTTGGTGTTGGTTGTTGGTTTGGTTGGGGATGATCTTCATGGGGTTACTTCTTCCCGTATGCCGCCTGCCAGAGCGAGGCGAGTTTGGCTTTGATCCGGTCACGTTCTTGCACCATCGCGTGCAGGCCGCGCAGCAAGTCCTCGGTGAATGCATCGCGTCGAACGGTGATCAGCAGCGGCGCTTCGCCTGGGCAGTAGCTCAGGTAGTCCCATCGGTTGAGGCCGGTAATAGCCATGCTTCCGTGGACTTGGTATTTGTGTTCGTCGGGCAACGCGCCGTCGAGCAGGCGGCGTAGGTGGGTTGTTGGCATCGGGCATTTGATTTCGATTCCGTGCGACCACGGGTGCTCATTGTCGCCTACCAGCATCCCGTCAGGGCTGCATCCGATGTTCCCGGCGTCGTCGGTGATGAAGCCGATCTTGGTTACAATCTGGCCGGAGTGTTGCTCATACCATTCCCGCGCCTCCGGTTCCAGCGCGTTGCCACGCTGCACGGCGATGTTGTAGCTCATGGCCTTTTCTTCCTTGTCCTCTTCTTGGATTTCCCACGCATCTTTCACCTGGGTGTCGCGGATCTTTTGGAGGATGTATTTCAGCCGGGCAGTGTCGGCGGTCTTTCCGCTTCCAGTGATGTACGGGCCATACTCGGATGCGCTGAACACGCCAGCGCGAGCGGAGAACCATTCAGGTGTGTTTTGGTTGCAGTCGATGATTCTCATCACTCGTTCCCTCCTTCCTGCCCTTCGCCGTCCATCGGGTAGTCCGCGCCGGCATCGTCGTCGTCGGTCTTGGTTTCGGTCTTGGCGGGTTGGCCGGAGAACAGGGTGTCGCGCACCTGCCACATCTCGACCATCTCCGCGTCGGTCATGTCGCTGGTGCTGGACAGGCGGGGAGTGGCTTCGTTCCGGCACCGGTCGTCTGCCGCTTTCATGAATCCGGCGGATCGGGCGAGGGTGACCGCGTAGGGGGCCGTGATGCCGGCCGCCTTAAACGCTGCCTTCAGGTCGTCGACCATCTGCTTGCGTGGGGGTGTTTGAGGCTCTGGTGCGGCGGTTGGCGCGTCCTGGGCGGATTCCGGCTGCTTGGTGCCACGCGGCTTGTGGGCGGCCTTCTCGGGCGCGTCAGCGGCTTGCTGGCCGGGTTGCCCGGTGGCGGGTTGGTCGGTGTAGGGGTTTTCTTCCACCACGCGGCCAGTCGTCTCGCGCATGCCTCCGCTGCGGGCAATGTCTGCGGCCTCGTCCTCGTCATAGACGCCTGAGAATCCGAATGCGTAGCGAGCGCACTGAATGAGTGCCTTGTGTCGAAGCATCCGGTGTTCCATCTTCCATGGGTCGGTGTTGCGGCGGCACTCATTGAGGTATTCCTTCACCACGACCGGGCGGGCGCGATCCTTGCGGTAGATCGAGCAGGTGATAGCGACGAGGTTGCGCTTGTCGTCGTGCTCGTCGGCGAACTCTAGCCCGTCCATCTGCGGGTGGTTGTTGGCCATGGTGATCCAGCCGTCAACGCTGACGACCGGGACGATTCCGCCTCCCTTGGCCGGGAATGCGTAGATGTGTTTGATGAACGGGTTGAGGCCGTATTCGTTAGCGACGATGCCAAAGGCCATTAGTTCGGAGTCGGTGCAGCCTTTGCAGACTGTTTCCTTGAGGCTCTTGAGTAGTTGGTCGGGTTCGACGTTGAGTCGGTTCGCCATCGTGATTAGGGCGCTGCGGCGGGCAGGTTGGGATAGTTGCGTGTTCATATTGTTGCTTTCTGGTTGGGGTTAGTGGGTTACCGGACGACCGGCTTGCGGAAGATGTTCAGGCCGGGGATCGCGGGCAATTCTTCGCCGACCGTCAGCCGCTCGATAGCGGCTAGGATTTCCATGCGGCGCACGCTCATAGACACCATTTGCGCGTCCCAATGGTAGAGCGCGTCGAGGTCGGTGACCGTGAAGTCTGTCACCATCTTGGCACCCTTGACCTTTTCCGGCACCATGACCGGTGCGGCGGTGGCGGCCAGCGATGCTTCGCACACGGCGGCGGCGCGGGCGGCATCTTCTTGGCGCTGCCTATCGGCGGCCATCTGTGCCAGCCTGGCTGTTTCGGCGGCGGCTTCCGCTGCCTTGGCTGCGGCGGCTTCCTCCTCGGGCGTGGTGGCGTTCCATTCCGCTTCCTCGGCAGCGTGGCGGGCGGCTTCGGCGGCCTGCTCCGCTTCCTGGCGCTGGCGCTCGACCTCGCGGGCGGCTTGCTGGCGCAGTGCTTCTTGGCTCTCCTCCTCCCGGCGCTTGGCTTCCATCTCGCGCAGGACTCGCTGGCGCTCGGCTTCGACCTTGGCGGCGTAGTCCTCCATCAGCTTCCTAACTCGGGCCTCGGCCAGCAGGATGTCGGCGACGAAGTCAGCGGCCTTGCTGTCGATGTCGCGTCCGACTTGTAGGACTGGCTTCTTGACCTCGGTGCGGGATTTCTCGACGAGGATTCGCATGCTGGACAGTTGGTCGAGTTGGATGCGGGCTGCGGCGCAGGCGGTCGGGTCGTTGACCTCGAAGATGAGCGCCGCTTCCTTGAGGATGCGGAGCTTGGTGGTTTCGGCTGACGGGTCGATTTCGATGCCGTATCCGGCACCTTTCAGGATTAATGCGGTTGTTTCTTTCATGGTGTTGGTTGGGGGTTGTGGAGAGAGTCAGAGTTTGTTGATGGCCTTGATGACGGCGGCGAGGTCGAGGTCTTCGACTTCCTGTTGTAAAACCTGCGTGCTGACGCTTTCCAGCGCTTCGTAGTTGGGCGCGTACCCGCGCACTTCACGCAGCGGATTCTCGTTCAAAAAATTGACGGATGTGCCGTAGATTTCGTCGCTTGCTTTGCTCAATTCTTTCTGCGTCCACGGCACCTTGTCGATGACGGTGTATTCTCCGCGCTTGGTGGTTTTTTTGGTGTCGATTCTGGTGATGATGATTTGGTATTTCATGGCGGTTGCTTTCGGTAGGTTCGGTTTCAGAGTCTCGGGCCGTTCTGGCTATTGCGGATCCAGCGTTCGATGTTGGCTCGCAAGTCCGCGTTGGCGCGTTTGATGAGGTGGCGGAACTGCCAGCGGGCGGTGCCGTAGCCGAGGGCAGTGCCAACCATGGCGGCGCTGATGATGTAGGGCATGGGGTCTGTGGTCATGGGGTGGGGGTTGGTTGCGTTATGCGTGAGATTGCGCGGGTGAATGCTGCAGCCAATTCGGTGCAGAGTCGGTGCTGTGCCCGCTTTTTCCCGTGGATGGCCATTGGAGCGTCGAGCGGGATTCCTTGCTTTGCTCTGTACCGGTTGCGGGTGTAGTCGGCGCAGAGGGCGCGGCACCTTTTGCAGTGGTTCTTTGATTTCGGGTGCTGTGGCTGGCCGCACCGGATGCAGAGGCCTTGCGCTTTCCTGCGGGCCTGGCATGCGATGGCGCTTTTGCTGGTGGCTGCACTCATGGTTTGGGTGGCGGGGGTTGAGGATCGGTGAAAAGCGGGATTGTCGGCAGCCACACGCTCAGGCGGCGCTTGTCGTGTGCGAGGATCGGTCGCTTGCCGCGGGCGATGTGCTGGCGCATGCATATGACGGCTTCCGGGTCATCATGATTGAAGTAGGCGATACAATCCCATCCGAGCGGAATCTCGGACCACGGTATGGAGTTGAACTCGGCATGGGTCATTCTTGGGGTTGGCGGTCGAGGCCGCGGCGGCGGATTTCGCGCAGGATTGCCAGCAGTCGCTTCGCTTCCCACGAATTAGGCCAGCCGGCGCGTTCGTGGTTGCGGAGTTGCTGGGCGGCATCCAGCAGGGCTTCGTCGCTGTAGGTGGCTATGGAGGCCTCGGCGCTCATGATCGGCATGGGTGGAAGTTGGCCGGCGGCGCTTTGGTGGGCGCCGCCGGCCTGGGTGTTCAGCAGCGGCCTTTCATCGGCGGTCCCATGGGTGGCATTCCTTTGGGCATCGGCGGCATCGCTTTCGCGGGTGCTTTCGGTGCCATCGGGGGTGCCTTCATGGGCGGTGCCTTCGGTGCTGGCGCTTTCTTTTTAGCGGGCATGTTGGGGTGTGGTTCGGTTTGGCTGCGGCGCGGCCACTTGGCTTTCCGCGAGAGTGGGATTCCGACCCTGAGTCTCATTGTTAGCTTGATTCCCCCATGGATCAGTGGAGTGCGTTTTGACCGGAGACCTCACCCCCGGCTCAGGATCGGAAAGTATTCGCCCCTCGTTCCACGCCTGCGCGGCGTCGGCCTCGTTGAAGTGCCAGCGGGTCATGTCCCATGATGGGCAGTCGAACCGGGCCGAGCATTCGGCCAGGCAGTATGGGGCACCGGCCAATGGGTGAAACGTAATGATCGCCGGGGCACCGCAGGTGCGACAGGGAAAAAGGTGAAGGATTCGGCTCATCGTGGGGGATGTTGCGGCTTGCGAGCGAATAATGGTTATTTTCCGTCCCGTGTCCACATTTATTTTTCAATTTGCCGAAAATAATTCTTGTAGGGGCTGAATCGGTGGTTATAGTGCCCGCATGGTCCGCTTTGAAGAAATGACACCGCGATTGAAGGCGCTAGGGCTGAAACCCGCCTGGCTTGCCAAGGAGTCAGGGCGGGCCTTGCAGTCGATTTACTGTGCCCTGGCACCGAATGCGGCGGCGCGGTATCGCTCTGAGTTCCTGCAGCGTGCGCTGTCGGAGGCTATCGAGCGCGAGGAATCGGCGCGAGCGGTCGGTGCGTCAGCCGGTCGTGAGATCGTCCTGACTGGCAATGCCTTCACAGTGTCGCGTTCTGGTGACGGATTGCGGATCTCGGTTTTGGATTCTTCGAACGCCGATGTGCTGGCACTGGCGGATGTTGAATGGAGGTTGAAATGAAACTGAGAAGCTCGCGCCGGTTGTCCAGCCACGTCTTGTTCGACCTCTTCATTTTAGTGGACCTTGCTGTAATGAATAGGAACGGTAAATCGAATGCGGTTGGTATGCGAGGACTTTCTAGAGGCTTCACCTCCGGCACCGGCTCCTATCGCCGCCCACCCTACTTTGATCTTTCCGTTCCCTTTGGAAGACGCGGAAACCTCAATGTTAAACTCAACCAGATACGCAAGCCATCCTTGGCTGTCTTCGGCAACAGCAACTGTTCCGCTTGGGTGTTTAGTGCTAATGCCAACTTGGCTTCCGAACTTCTCCTTGGCCTTTGCCACGCCGCCAAGGATCTGTGTCAATGTGGTCTCAACAAAATAATCTAATTCCATGACTATACAATTGTTTGTGTTTTCTGTTCTGAATCAAATTCGCAAGGGATGCGAAGATGCGGGATGTGACATTCCTGATATTGTTTCCTTTGATATTGGGATTGTTGCAAATCGTGAATTCTTCGGGATTTCCAATTGCGGCGATCAACGGTTAAAATTTGTGGTTCCTTTTCTGCCGAACGCTCATGTGGACTCGACCAAACCAGCGCCATGAAAGCCCCGACTTCCAAAACTGACACGCCCGCTGGTGCGGGTCGAGTCCCACGCCTGGTTCTGCTTGGCCCGGCCACTCATCGGGCCAGCAAAGCAACATGGACCCCCAGCGGAGGAATGCGCTACAAAAAGGAACGGCGCAACGTCGAGGTGTTAGCCGTCGCGGGGATATGGGCCATGATCCGCCGGGGAAAATGCGCTCCCTATGTCTGCCACGTCGATGAATTGTATCAGCAGAACGCCGCTGTGGAGGCGCGCCGCGAAAGTAGCCCGGATTAACTGTGGGGTTTCTCGGCGTCGCTCTCCCACGGCTTGTTCGTTGTCTTGATTTTGAGGGCGCGACCTGCCCTAGAGTGGTCACTGGCTGCTAGCTATCGGAAACATGAAAACTATATTAGAGGCGGGAACGCTGATCAAACTTAGCGGAATTCCCGTGAGTTTGTGTTCTCAAGTAGAGGTCGAAATATCGGAAGGAAATGCCGGCCTGATATGGGGCGGATCAAGGAAGATCGCCTGTTCCGGCAGGAGCCTTGCGGGAGGCCCACTCGGTTATCTCCGCGATAAAAAGCCCGTCGTCATCGTCAATGAACTTCTTGAAGTAATCTCTAAGTTCTTTGGTGTTAGTATTGATTCGCTCAAAGCGCCAATCAGACTCCAAGATGCGGGTGGCATTAAACTTGGTGAGTTCATCGTAGAGCGTCTTGTAGTCGCGCTACTCATTGGCTGCATTATTACCCCAATAGCGTGGTTCGATGGACATGCCAAATCGGCTTGGCTAAAGCAAACTCGCGGGATCGATATTCCGTGGACTCAAGCCACATTCCTAGACGTCAAGATCAACGACACGGATGCTAATGTCCGCATGAAGTAATTGGCCGAACAGTGTTATTGAACGATCCGTGCCAAGGTAGCAGGTCATGCATATCTCTTATAACTCGATAATATCTAAACGCTTACGACTATGATACATCTGTCCATAAACACCGGCCTTTCCATTCTTATCCCAATCGCTCGTTTCGAGCGTGACGAAATCAGTTCACTGATCCCGATGGTCGTCAAGAGCGGCGATCTGGTGCCTGGTGGTGGTTCATGGCGCACTATCATACAGCGTGGTAATGGCGTTGTCGTCTTTGATGTGCGGCGCGGGAAGGACGCAGTGGTCGCGTTCTGCGTCTGCGCCTGGTCCGTGGCTGGTGCTGCGGAGGCGTGGGAAATGATGGATAGCCATTATCTGAATGTCACGGACGAGATTTTGAAGGTGGGCCACACGGTTGACACCGGGCTTGATTTCACCATGCCGTCGATGCCGACCAGTCTGCCGTGGGTGGCGTCTTGGATTTTGCCGCAGGCTGATGCCTCGTTGCTGCCGGATGCGGATGAGCAGAAGTGGCTCGATGAGTTCGTGCCGCGGCTGGCGGCGGCGATTGTTCACCGGGCACGGCGGATGAGCGGGAAGGGAAATTGAAAGCCATGAGCAACAAGATGACACTTTCAGAAGCTGCGGCGGTTGCGATTGTCGGCAGGGATGATCTGTTTGTTCCGCTGGAACGCGCCAATGATATTGAAACTCTATTGTGCCAAGTGATTGAAAGCCTCCGCGCCTACAAGGAAGACGTGGAGAACGCCACGTTTGGCGCGATGGATGAGCGTTGCGACTGCGACGAGCGCCATTGCACATGTGTTCCGCTGCTACGGGCGAAAGTGAAGAGGCTGCGTGAGGAGAACGACTATCTTCAATCAGATGTGAGGATGATGCGAAATGATGCCGATTATCAGAGAGAATTGCTGGAAGAACTACGCGCCGACGTGCGCGAGTTGCTCGATGGCGTCGCCGTGAACGGAATCCCGGCGACGGATCGCGTCTGCGAGAAGTTCCTGCGGAAGTATCCCGAGTTGGGATGACCGGTCAGGAACCGAGCGAGTTGACGAACTTCTGAGCCAGTGAGTCCGGCGGTGCAAGCCATCCGGGGAGTTTGTAGGGACGCGGTGCGACTCCTGCGCTTTGGCGGCTTTGAGTGGCTCCGAAAGATGGGCCTGCTGGCTTTTGCTTTTTCATCCATTCCTCAGCGTCGT
>CAIKAP010000088.1 GCA_903825435.1 uncultured Verrucomicrobiota bacterium | reverse complement strand
TACGCCACCAGTAGGAGAAACTAAAGCTCTCACCGGCCCAAACAATCACGGCACGTCGAAAATACCAGATTCAGACTTGCGAACTCACCTCCACACAACCAGAATCATGCCCAAGAGACTTTTTCGACAGTCTCGTCAGAAGAAAGCGCCCGTCGTTAAGATCGCCTGGTCCGGCAACAACTTCACCGTGGACTACAAAGAAGAGATCGCGCACCCGTACGAGAACGACACCACGCGCGGCCCCATCAACATCAAGGCGACAATCACCGGCTCGCTTGACCCCGAGAAGCGCACGCTCTCCTTCAAGGCGAGCCAGACTGTCGTCGATAAAGAAACCTACAGCGGCGGCCAAACGCGCCGGGTCAAGACCACGAACCAAAACTTCCAGGCACAAAACGTCCCCGCCGACACCTTCACCGGTTTCGGCTCCGACATGGCGCTGTTCACCAGCAGCCGGGCTGGCTTTGGTCCCAAACTTCAGGTCAGTGGCAAGCTCAGCGAGCACTCCGTTGATTATGACGAAGATGGCAAGGTTCGTTACGAATCCACCAAGAACGCCTCCATCACCGGCCCCAACGGCAGCGCGTCCGCGACGTTCGGCGTCAGTTGGATCACCCCGGACATGCCCGGTGCCCCGCATGTCGAGGTGGGCACGCCGATCAAGATCAACGTAAAATAGACATCGCTGAAGAAACCAAGCATGACCAAGAATATCCTTCTCGCCATTCTTCTTGCTACGGTCGGTCTCCTTTTCGAGAAGATCAACCGTGCCGGCGGCGGCGGGATCTACGCGGAGATAGTGCAGAACCGGTTGTTTGAGGACGACGCAAAGTCCCCCGTCGGCTGGACGTGCGTGCGCGGCGGCGGCCGCGATGATGCTAGACAAATCGCAGCCGCACAACGCCAACTGTGACATCGTGCGTCCCGTTGCGGTTGAAGATTCGCCTGTGGTGATGGTGCGTGAATTGGAATCTCTTTCCATTCGCGGTGTGAACTATTTTCCACGTGAGACCCCGTGGGGTGGAATGTGGACGAAAACAACGAATTAAGGACGCGGCGGGTGCCGAAGCAGAGCAAGTGCGGTTTTATCAAGTCGTCCTGAATGCTGCCGAGAAGTCGCGCATTGCCGGTGTGATGCTGTGGTGTCTGTATGACTATCTGATCAAGAATCCCAACGAATCGCACTTCGGATTTATACGCCCGTACGGCTCCTGAAGCCGGTAGCACCTTTATTGCGCGAAACATACACCCGTTGGGCTTGCCAATGTGGTGACAAGCAGACCTGATAAACTTGCAGGCTAATCCCAGCGGCTCTGGCGGCAGCCGATGTAGGCCAGCAGCAGGCCGAACAGGACGTGGAAGGCGAGTGCCCAGAGGCAGAGCGGGATGCTGGCGAGATCGGTTTGCGTGACCAGTAGGACGGCGTCGTAGAACCGCGTTTCCCGCATCGTCTCGACGATGCCGGACCAGCTCCAGTAGGCGGCGATGAACGGGCGACTCAGTTTGCCGAGCACGTCGGGCAACGCCAGAAACGCTCCGGACAACGGGATCTGGAAGCCGACAAGATAAATCGAAACGAGCGATGCTTGTTCCGGCGATTTCATCAGGCTGGAGATGCCGAGCGACGCGGCGGTGATGGCGGCGTTGCCGAGCAACAGCAGCCACGTTTGCAGGACAAGATCACCGGGGAACCGGCAGACGAACGTGACGAACACGGCCATCCAGATGGATTGCGCCGCCACGAGCATCGACAGGAACACGACCTTGCTGGCGAGGTAGCTGATCGGGCGGAGGCCGCCGAGTTTCTCCTTCTCGAAGATCAACCGTTCCGCCGCGACCTCGCGGGCGGCGTTGTTGGACGCCATCAACGCCAGCAGGATCACTTGGAACATGATCAGTCCCGACACGAGGCTGCCGACGCGCGATGAACTGATGATGTAGCCGGTGGTTTCCTTCAGTTGTTGGACGGGACTGACATCGCTGCCCATGCTCAGGCTCTGCATTTGTGGCAGGCCGTGCAACGCGAAGATGATCACGAGGCACGGGAACCCGAACAACAACGCCAGGTGCAGCCAGAGTTGTCCGCGGTCGCGGAAGAAGATTTTCGTCCGACGGCGCCACAAGACCCAGAACTGTGTGAGCGCGTCCGGTGTGCGCTCGGTCGCCTCCTCTTCATCTTCCGTCTTCGCAGTTTCATCTGTTGCCGCGGATGCCATTGGCAAGTGGTATTGTTCGCGGTATTTCAGCCAGAGCGCGTGCCATTCAACGGCGGGGCGCTTGGCCAGTTCAGTGAAGACTTGGCCGTTCTCCTCGACGCCGAAGTAGCGGGCGACGTTGTGGCTGGGGCCGTGATAAACGAGGCAGCCTTGGTACATCACAGCGACGGAATCATAGCGGTCGAGTTGTCGGAGGCTGTGTGTGACGGAAATGACGAGCCGTTTGTCCTCGCGCGAGAGGCGGTGCATCAACTCGACGACTTCTTCTTCCGCCTTCGGGTCGAGGCCGCTGGTGACCTCGTCACAGAGCAGCAACGCTGGGAGCGTCACGCTCTCCAGCGCGAGCGACAAACGCCGGCGTTCGCCGCCAGAGAGGACGCGGACTTGACGCTGGGCGATGTTCAAGAGGCCGACTTCGCGCAGGATTCGCTCGGTGCGCGAGCGTCGGTCAGCGGTGGACAACCCTGCGACGCGGAGGCGCAACGCGTTGTCCATGCTCTCCAAGATGGTCAGGTGCTCGAAGACGATGCTGAACTGCGGTACGTAGCCGATCTCGGTCGGTGCGAGGTCTTTCTCGGCGAGGTTGCGGTTGCGCCACGACACGATGCCCGCCGTCGGCTCCATGATGCCGGCGATGGTCTTCAGCAGTGTGCTCTTGCCGCAGCCGGAGGCGCCGACGATGGCGGTGAGGTGTCCGCCGGGTAGATCGAGGCTGAGTTCGTGCAGTAGACGTTGCGGTGAGTCACCCTGGTTGATCTCCAGCGTGATTTCGTTGAGGCGCAGCAGCGGCGGTCCGAAGACGATCGGCATTGCGTTGTCATCAGTCGCCGAAAAATCCGGCTTGGGCGGCGGGGGCAGGGGAATCTTCGGTTGGAAACGGAACAGTTCGCGCGCTTCGCCGAACTGGTTGATCGGGAATCCCGCGAGGAGACCTTGCGGACGAATCAACGTGTGGATGGGATCGCGCGGGTGTTGGTCCAGCACGACGACAAGCTCGCGGCGCGAGTACGGTCCTTCCATGAGGCGGCGTTGCGTGTCACAGATGAACCAGAGCGAGGCGTCCACCTGTGACTGCCAATGATCGAGCCGTCGTCCGCCGTGCAGGATGTAGTAGTGCGGGCCGATGCGCAAGGTGTGTTCGGTGCCGCGTTCGAGTCGTGTGACGCCCGATGTCTCGATGCCGTCGACGATCACACGGGCGCGCGGGTCGCGTTTGACGAGGTTCAGCGCCTTGCCGTCCTCTTCGAGCGCGCAATGCAGGGCGTGCGCGCCGCGGGCATGGAGGTGTGTCTTCTCGTCGGAGCCGATTTCGAACGGGAACCGCTCGATGGGATGGATGTCGCCGGTCAGGCAATCTACGATTCGCCAGCCGCTCGCGCCGAACAGCGACCAGCGCCGATGTTCCGATTTTGTTACGGCCGTGCTGGACGGGGTGGAGAAACAGATGTCGGCACCGCAGCCGGGGCACTGGAAGGTTTCGCGGAGGTCAAAAAGGGAAATCTGGACGGTGGTGTGGCACTTGTGGCACTCGATCTGTTCGGCGGGCTGCGGCACGACGCTCTCAGTGCGGCAATGGGAACACTTCATCCGTTTGCCCAGATCTTCTTCCGTTGCGCGGAGATGTTGTGGACAATGTGGGCATCTGAAAACGATGTCAGCCATTCCGAATCCTTGCGTCCTGCTGCGTGGCATAGTAACATCGCAGTCATGTCTTGCAAGGAATCCCTGCACCGATGAACTCAACGTCAACTTCTAGCCTGTGGTTGCGCGTGTTGGGTGGTTTGGTGGCCGGGTTGGCATTTGGGCTGGTGCTGGTGGTCATCGGCGCGCACTGGTGGTTGAACCGCTACTTGCACAGCGACGGCTTCCGTAAACTCGTCAGTGCGAAGACGGCGTCGGCGTTGCACGCCGAGGGTGAGTACCTGCCGCTGCACTGGACGGGCACGACGGCGCACTCCGACGGTTTCCACGCGCGCGGCCTGCCCGGTTCGCCGCTGAAGGAATTACGCGCCGACCAGGTCCGCGCCGACCTCGAAGTCTCCGGTATGTTCCGCCGTGAGTGGCGTATCAGGGGCCTCGACATCCAACGTCTCAAAGTCACGGTCGGTCCGTCCGTCGCAACCGGTACCTTCACGCCAACAACGGCGTCCTCAAAAAGCTCCCTTCGCCTCGTGCTGGAACCGTTGAAGGTCCACGACGGCAACATCGAGTGGACAACGGGCGGCTCGGTCTCCGGTGCGGTGCGCCACGCGGGGATGACGGTGAAGATCGGCGACGATTTCTGGGAGACCAGTGCGAGCAGTGGTGAGTTGAGTTTCTCCGATGTACAGCCGATGTGGATCGAGCAGGCGCACGTTCGTTTCCAACGCGACACCGTGTTCATCACCGACAGCCTGTTGCGGCTCACTGAGGGCGGCAAGGTCAACATCAACGGCCAACTCGGCCTCGGCTCGACGCGCGAGTCTGACCTGACGCTGCGGTTCGACGAAGTGCCCGTGGATCGTTGGTTGTCAAGAGACTGGCGCGGCCGGCTCGTCGGCAAGGCGCGCGGCGAAAGCCGGGTGCGCGGACGACTCGCGGAGTCGAAGACGATGAGCGCGGAGGGGAGCATCCAGTTGATTGACGGCAGGATGGAGGCGCTGCCGGTGTTGAACCGTTTAGCTGTGTTCACCGGCTCGGAACAGTTCCGTCAGCTCCAACTGCACAAGGCGCGGACTGACTACATGTGGACGCCGACCCGTCTGACGCTGCAGAAGTTGGCGATGGAATCCACCGGCCTGCTTCGCATCGAAGGCGGCTGCGTCGTTGAGAAAGACGTCATCACCGGCGAGTTCGACGTTGGCGTGTCGGCGGGGACGTTACGCTGGCTGCCGGGCGCACGCACGCGCGTGTTCACCGTCGAGCGTGATGGCTACCAGTGGACAAAGGTCAAGGTGCAAGGCCCGACTGATAATATTCAGGAAGATCTCAGCACACGCCTAATCACGGCGGCAGGAGCGGAACTGTTCGAGGACACCAAGGGCGCGGTACAGAAAGGTGCCGAGAGGTTGCTCGGCATTTTCCAAAAGCTGACGCAGTAAGGCGCGGCTATTCGGAGTCGGACGGCAACGAGACGCGGATGATGCTATTGGAACCGGTGCGCCAGGCGGTGACGGCGCTATTGAAGAGCAGGTCGATGTGTGCCTTCGTGTCCACGCGATACTCGACGGTGTGAGCGTGGGTGGTGGCGGGGTAATCCTTGACGACTTTCTTCCAGACTTGTTCCTGTCCGAGTCGGTCTGCGACCGTACCGGCTTTTTCTTGGACGCGATCAATCAGGTCACCGATACGCGCGGTCGGGCCGGTGCTGGTGGAGACAAGCGGCTCGACGTAGTAAAAGCGGGCGACGACCGCCGAAGTGGTACCGATGGTCAGCTCAGTGACCCGGGCGGCGGCATTGAGAACGTACTCGTGGGTGCTGATCGAGACGATCTGGACGGTGTTGACCATGAAGGTCCCGGTCGGTGTATAACATTCCCAACGACCGGCGTGAGTTACTGCGGTTAGCAGGCAGAGGGCGGCGATGACTGCGATCTGTCGTTTCATATTCAATTCTCCATGCAACAAAAAATCTGGTGAGACGGCTGGGATTCGAACCCAGGACCCACGGCTTAAAAGGCCGTTGCTCTACCAGCTGAGCTACCGTCTCGACGGCGTCTGGTCAGGTTGACGCGGGCGGGAATCTGCCACAGCCGCCACATGCTGTCAAAACTATTGGTGGGATGTTTAACGCGGCCCGTCGCGCAAGGGCGGGTTGCTGGTGCCGATGCCGTGCGGCAGGGCGGACGTGCCGTACAGGTCCTTGAACGCGAGGTCATCGCGGAGGCTGGTAAGATCGGGGTCCTTCAGGGCAAGCTTGCTATAGATACCAGAGGCGTCGGCAGCGAAACATTTCTTCAACGTCTCGATTGCCACGATCGGGTTGCCGATGAGCGCATGGGCGCAGGCCAGCGCGTACAGCGTTGCGGCATCATCAGGTCTGAGTGAGAGGCTGATGGTGAACTGATTGATCGCATCGCGCAGATCGTTGCGGACGCCGGTCAGTTTACCGAACTGCATGAACGCGGAACCGCACATCGTGTAGGTCACGGCGGAGTTCGGGGCGGCTTGCGACGAGCGATGGAACTTTTCGATGGCTTCGCGTAGAAACGTCTGCTTTTGGTCGGGCACTGTCGAGGCGCGGGCGGCCCGCACGAGCGCGGCGCCCCAGTTCGCGCAGGCGGTGCCGATGTCGCCCCTGAAGTTGGCGCGTTCGACGGCATTGCTGTACAGGCTGGCGGCTTCCAAGTGAAGCTGGACGCGGGCGCGTTCGCTGGCGGCGAATTCCGACAGCTTGGCCGTGAGGACACCGGCCCATTTCGTGTACGACTCCCATTCTTCGGGGGCAAGCTCAACTGCCTTGCGTGCCTTCTCGACGGCGCCTTGGTAACAGGCCAGCCGCAACGACGGTTCAACCGGTAGATCGCCGATCAACGCCAACGTGTCGCTCCACAACAACCATGTCATGCGATCCTTCGGCGCCAGTTCCGCCGCCTTGCCAAGCTTGGCGGCGGCTTCTTGGAGGCGCTGACCCTGTCGTTGGGGAGTGCCGCTGAGACGGCCAAGCTGCAACAGTGCAGTCCCCCATTGACGGTACGCCTCCGCGAAATCCGGCTGCGCCACCGTGGCTCGCTGGAACGACTCAGCGGCACTGGCGAAATTGTTCTCTTGCAACAACCCCAGCCCGATCTGATATTCCTGACGCGCCACTACTTCGGGCGGTGGTCCTTGCGGTGGCGCGTTCGTCTCGGTCTGGCCGAGAACGTACCCCGCTGACAACAGCGCCGCCATGATCAATCGTTTCATTCGTCGCTCAACTTCCGTGGTGCCGAATGGTAAATCCGATCCACCCGTTTCCGCAAGCCATCTGTCACGTTGTCGAAGCGGGGCCACTGCCGTGCCGCTTCCGTCGTCAACGCCACCAGTCCCTCAAAGTCGCTCGCACTCACGTACTCAGCTGCCGGGCGTTTGCCGGGGCCGATGTTGTGGTAGTTGCCGAGTGCCAGACACAGGTCGCTGACCCGGTAGCCGCGCGCCGCGAACGCCGTCGCCTCGCACATGACGCTGTCCATTAGACAACGCTGCGCTGAAATCGCTGAACGACGGGCGGTTTCGGTGAGGAACTGCGACGCAGCGGGGTCGAACATCGTCGTACGGTCGCCGACGCGAATGACCGGGCCGTTGCCGATCCGCCCCACGGACGTTCCTTGCTCGTCTCCAGCGAAACAACCAGCGCTTCGCGCGGAATCCGCCTCGACCGCGCCCAGGAAACCGACTTTCCGCCCGCATAAAAACACCCCACACATTCATCTCTAAACGACACCGAGCAAATCGTCAATTCCAGTTGCGCGAATCTGGCCGGAACAAAACCGGAACATTAGCAAGTCCAAGCTCCCGAAGTCGACTCGCTGTAAATTCGCCGTCCCGGTCAGGTCGACCCGCTTTTCGCCCGCGAGCCGGCAACGGATGCGCATGTGCACGATACCGTCGGAAGTGTGGAATCTGACGCGGACGCCGCGCTGGAACACTTCCTTCGGCACGCCGCCGAGGAATCGGGCGCGGTTCGGTCCGAGCGCCTCGAAGCCGGGATGATCCATGTGCGCCACCACCACCAGCGGTTTCCGACGCGGTCCGCGTTGGTAGCGGACGAAGACGTTGCCTGCGGCGTCGCGCCCGACGCGCAAGCCGAGGCTGCGGCAATGCTCCTCGACGAACGCGCGCACCGCGTGTTCGTGGTAAGGTGACGTAGGCAGCGACAGGACACGCTCGGCCAACCGCAGGAGTTCCTTGGTCTTCATGTACGCTCACTATAACCGTTTCCGACAGCGCGAGCAAAGTGTCATCCCGCAACAGCAAGTAGCACCAGTGAAAAAGCTCGCATACCGATTAGATTGATGGCAGGGTTTTTGGCGTGAAGCCGCTTGAGTTCGAAATATCGCGGCGCAGCGGTGGCTTTCATGGACATAAATCGAATGCGTAGCGCGTTAGACTCACTGATTCGGCAATTGCCGTTCCTTCTTACAGCGGCTTTGGTGGTTGTTGGTGCGGGTGTCACTGTTTGGCTGATGGCTCAACAAAGCGGTGGGATGTTTCTGTATGGCAGTGACGACTTCTACATTAACCTCGGACTGGCCCGTCGGTTGGTGGACGGCACAGCTGGCGGAGAATTTCCATCAGGCTCCACTTGCGCCGGGTGGATTGTGGGGATGGCGGTACTGATCAAGCTGACAGGTGCGCAGGTGACACATATCCTTGCTGGAGTAATCAACCTGTTGGCGGCGTTGTTGACACTTTGGGTGTTAGGGCGTTACCTCAAAACCCGGTTTTCGCCAGCCCGAGTGTTGGTGTTCTTGCTTTCATTCATCTGGATGACGGGACTTGTGCCGCTGATTCTAATGGGCATGGAGCATGTGTTGCAGATTTTATTTGTAACGTTGTTTGGTATCCATTTATTGCAGTGCTTGGAGGGTGACTGTCGAGCAGAGCGGTATCTTTCCTTATGGGTTCTGTTGGGTGTTCTCTGTCGTATGGAGATGGTATTTGTGGCTGCCGGCGGAGCACTTGTGCTGTTGCTGATGCGTCGTTACGTGACGGCGGTTGTAGTGCTCATCGTTTGTGCGATTCCGACGCTGGCCCAAGGTATCTGGCAAATTCACCAAGGACACAGTTTTTTCGCCAATCCCATCCTAATCAAAACGGTGCTTGCGAGTGATGGTGATTACCTTCGGAGAATTGCGTTGGCGCTGTGCGATTTCCCGGATGACATACAATCAGTCTTACTTGTTGGCGCATTGTTGGCTGTCGTCTTGTTGATGCGACGAAGACAAATCGGAACGCCCGCCCGATGTGCCCTGCTGTTTCTATTGATGTTCCTGGTCTGCGCCGGTTTGCATCAGATGCTTGCCAGGAATAGATCGCTAGGCCGTTATAATGCATACCTGATCGGGCTTGGTGCGCTGGCGTTGGCGGTTTCCGTGGCCGCGCTTCGCAAATGGACTCAGTCGATTACCCAGCGAGGAATTGTCCGTCCGATATACTGCTTGCTCGGTGCGCTATTGCTGCTGATGACGGGTGTCGGAAGAGCCGCAGCTTGGTATTGGATGCCCAATATCTCGCGGGAGATTTACAGCCAGATGTATCAGATTGCACGATTGGCCAGAGAAGTGGGTGGCGGAGAGTTTGTCATCCTCAACGATGTTGGCTGTACTCTGTTCTTCACCGACGTGCCAGTGTTGGATCTCTTTGGCCTGACTTCTTGGGAGACGGCCAAACTCGGTGGGGGAGCGCGCATGGCGACAAATGACATTGTCAGAGTTGCCAAAATGCGCCACGTCAGGATGGCCGTTCTTTACCCACGGTGGTTCGAGAGTCGCCTGCCGTCATCGTGGGTGGCTGTCGGTGAATGGGAGACGCCGCCTACATTTTATGCCGACCAGTCTGTCATCCGTGTATACGCCACGTCCGCAGAATACATAGAGGTGGTCCAAACCCTATGGAAGCGCTTTGCGCGATCTCTTCCCGACGGAGTTATCGTTCGGGGTCGCTGATCTGCTGAGAGGTATAGGGGTGGGGAGCAATAGCGACTACGGCATACAATTCGTATTGGCTGCATCGAGGATCTTCAGTTTGCGGTAGAGGGTTTGGAGTAGCGGACTGGCCGCACCGTTGCGTTGGGCGGCGCGGAGCGGATTGCCAAAGATGGCCTCGACTTCCATCGGGCGATGTGCTTCGTAGTCGAACATTTTTTCGACGAAGCCTTCTGGAATCCGTCGGCCACACAGGCGGCGGCGGCAACAACTTCGTGCATGATGTCGATAACCAGTGCGCGGGTAAGCGAAGGAGATCCTTCCACGCTGTATGTGGTAGAAGACTCTGTGCAAATATGCGTGCAATGCTGCGCTGTCGCTGTTGCCACCGAGAATTACCACAGCACTTTCGGTTGGTTTGAACCGGTGGAGTTAGCCGATGGGCGTCGATTATCGTGAGCGTGTCACACCTGATTTGAGTTGCAAGGTGAAGCAATCGAGGTATTCTTCAGGCGAGCAGGAAAGAAGATGACAAGATGAGATGGATTGTTATGGTATTGGCAGCGACATTGACTGTCGTTGCGACGGCGGCATCCGCAAAAACAACGGCTTCGCCCGCCACGGATGTGAAGATAGACACGATTACTGGAGTTGATCTTCAAAACCTTACGTTCAAGATTATTGGAAAGGACGGCAAGGAGACGATGTACAACGTGACGGCACTCACGGAGATTGTGGTCAATGGTAAATCGGCTAAGATTGAAGACCTTAAGAAGGGGATGACGGCGAAGGTGACCAGTTCGGACAGTAAGAACGCGGAGCGCATTGATGCCCAAGGCAAGGGGGATCCGATTAAGCCCGCCACAAAGAAAAGAAAATAGGTGAGGAAAGGAACCGATGATGATGAAGCAAATCAAATGGATCATGTTGGTCTTGGTGATGGGATCGCTAACCGTAGCCCCGGTGGCGTCAGCCAATGGGAAGGCGAAGCTACCGCCACCGCCACAACCGGATACGATTGAAAGTGTTGATGCAGCGAATTTCTCGGTGAAAGTGTCCACGGGGCAAGACAAGAATCGACAAACCGTTGCGTACACCATTACGGCCTTCACCAAGATATACATAAACGACAAACCGTCTAAATTGGAAGATCTGCAGAAGGGCATGCGCGTCTCGGTCACTGATAGCAATAAGACCGCCACCCGAATCGACGCCGTGGATGCTCCTGTCAAGAGCACCGACAAGAAGAAGAAATAGCCTCCAGCTAACCAGCGGCGGGATCAAATCAATAAACCGGTTAGTTGAATTCTGTCCTCTCTTGGGACACTGCACTGTCGCACTGAGGAGTAAGTAGTCTGTGTGATTTACAACCTGTGTCGTAGCGTGTTAAGGTATCAGTATGACCAACGAGGAACGCAAAGAGATTGTTCGTAAGCTGCTGGCGGAAGGCCAGACGCTTTCACAGGTGCAGGATTACCTGTGCAAGGAGAAGGGCGACACGATCACGTACATGGAGCTGCGGTTGTTGTTGTCGGAAATGCCGGAGACGAAGTTGCCGGAGAAGGAACGGCCGAAGGTGCCAACCGTTCCGTCTGTGGCAGCGCCCGTGTCGTTGACGCCGGAGCCGGTGGGCAAACTTTCGATCAGCGTGAACCAGGTGCCGCCGCCGGGGGCAATGTTAAGCGGGTACGCGCGGTTTGCCAGCGGCGCGAAGGCGCATTGGTTCATTGACGAGATGGGACGGCTCAGTCTGGAGCCGGAGCTTGGCGCTTCAAAGCCGACGCAGAAGGACATGCAGGAGTTCAGCGTCGAACTGAAGCGGATGCTGCAGCAGAGCGGCGTGTAAGCCGGAGCTTGCAAAAAGGCGGCTCGTTCCTATGATGCCGCACGCTATGTTTACCGGAGCCTATACCGCAATTGTCACGCCTTTCACGAAGGCTGGAAAAGTGGACGAGCCGCGTTTGCGCGATCTGGTCGAGTTCCAGATCGCCAACGGCATTGACGGCCTCGTGCCGTGCGGCACGACGGGTGAGTCGCCGACGCTCGACCACAACGAACACAACCACGTCATCGAGCTGGTGATCAAGTTCGCCGCCAAGCGCTGCAAGATTATCGCGGGCACCGGCTCGAACTGCACCGACGAGGCGATCACATTGACGAAGCACGCGAAGGACGTTGGCGCGGACGCGTCGTTGCAGGTGTCGCCGTATTACAACAAGCCGACGCAGGCGGGTTTGTACGCGCACTTCCGCGCCATCGCTGAGGCGTCGGAACTGCCAATCATCATTTACAACATCCCCGGGCGTTGCGGCGTGGATGTCGCCAACGAAACCACGGCGCGGTTGCGCCGCGATCTGCCGAAGCTCGTCGTCGGGTTGAAGGAGGCGACGGGGAACGTGGATCGCGTGAGCCAGATCCGCACGCTCGTGGACAAGGATTTCGCGATTCTGTCCGGTGACGATTCGTTGACGTTGCCGATGATGGCTGTCGGCGCCGTCGGCGTCATCAGCGTGGTGTCCAACATCGCGCCGCGCGAGGTGGGCGACATGGTCCACGCGGCGCAGAAGGGTGATTTCGCGAAGGCCGGTCTGATTCACGCGAGGTTGTTCCCGTTGTTCAAGGACGCGTTCATCGAGACGAACCCGATCCCGATCAAGGCCGCGCTGGCGATGGCAGGCCGGATTGAGGAGACGTACCGGCTGCCGCTGGTGCCGATGGCCGACAACAACAAAGCGCAGCTCAAGAAGACGCTGGTCGGGCTGTGGCTGGTGAAATGAACCCGGTCCGCGTCATCATCTGCGGCGCGAAAGGCCGCATGGGCCGCGCGCTGGTCGGTTGCGTGCAGGCCGATCCCGAACTGAAACTTGTTGGTGAGGTTGATCTTGGCGACGATCTCTCGAAGATCATTGGCGGCTGCGATGTGGTGGTGGATTTCTCGGTGCGCGAAGCGACCGAGTCGGTTGCCCGTCTCGCGGGACAACACAAGAAAGCGCTCGTCATCGGCACGACAGGACACGGCGATGCCGGGAAACAGGCCGTGCTCGGCCTCGTGAAGGCGGTGCCGTGTGTCTGGACCGGTAACTACAGCACGGGTGTGAACACGTTGTTCTGGCTCTGCAGCAAGGTTGCTGGAATCGTTCCGCAATGGGATTGCGAGATTGTCGAGACGCATCACACGGCGAAGAAAGACGCGCCCAGCGGAACGGCGAAGGGATTGCAGGAAGCGATCCGTAAGGCGAACGGCAAAGTGGCGTCCGCTCATTCGTTGCGCATCGGCGACGTCGTCGGCGATCACACGGTGACCTTTGGCATGCCGGGTGAGCGGATTGAGTTGACGCACCGGGCGAGCAGCCGTGAGATTTTTGCGCGAGGTGCGCTCCACGCGGCAAAATGGGCCGTGCAGCAGAAGCCCGGTCTTTACGACATGCAGGACGTCTTGGGGCTGCGTTGAGCGGTCATGAAAGTCGGTCTGTCACTCGGCTCGAACGTTGGTGACCGCCTGCTGCATCTTCAACAGGCGAAACGCTACCTACTGAGTTTGTCCCCGGAACAATGGCACCGGGCGTCGCCGTTGTACGAGACCGAGCCGGTGGATTGCTTGCCAGGTGTGGCGAAGTTTTTGAACGCGGTGCTGGAGATCGAGTTTCAGGGCGCACCGCGGACGTTGCTGAAGAAGTTGCTCTCATACGAGAAGGCGCATGGTCGCGACCGTGCGGCGGGGCCGAACGCGCCTCGGACGATTGACCTCGATGTTTTGTATTTCGGCGAGTGCGAGGTGTTGGAGGAAGGTTTGGTTATTCCGCATCCTCGGCTGGCGCAGCGTCGTTTTGTGCTGTTGCCGCTTTCGACGATTTGTCCGGACATGCTTGTGAAAAGGACGGCTAGGACCGTGCAGATGCTGCTTCGGGAGTTGCCAGTGGGGGAAGGGGACGTTAGATTCGTCCAGCAGGAATGGTGAAACTCACTTCACAAACATTGCGTGAGATGAAGCGGCGCGGCGAGAAGATCGCAGCATTGACGGCGTATGATTTTGTTACAGCCCAATTGGAAGACGCGGCTGGTGTGCCGTTGATTTTGGTGGGGGATTCTTTGGGAATGGTCGTCC
The DNA here is from genome assembly GCA_903825435.1 of uncultured Verrucomicrobiota bacterium. Classification (GTDB taxonomy): domain Bacteria; phylum Verrucomicrobiota; class Verrucomicrobiia; order Palsa-1439; family Palsa-1439; genus CAIKAP01. The sequence continues at coordinate 9,271 of CAIKAP010000088.1, read as the reverse complement.
TTGGCTATGAGAACACACGCTCAGTGACGATGGAAGAGATGCTTCATCACACACGTGCCGTGGCGCGGGCAAAACCACAGGCGATGGTGATTGGCGACATGCCGTGTCTGAGTTACGAAACTTCGGAACAGGCGGTGACGAACGCGCAACGGTTCATGGAGGCAGGTGCCGACGGCGTGAAATTAGAGGGCGGCAAAGCAGTGTTGGCGCAGGTGAGGGCGATCGTCGGTGTGGGGATTCCGGTGCTGGGGCATATCGGATTGCTGCCACAATCGGCGACGAGTTACAAACTACAAGGACGCTCGGAGGCGGCAGCAGCGGCGTTGGTGCGGGACGCGCGGTTGTTGGAGGATGCGGGCGCGTTCGGGGTCGTCTTGGAGTGCGTTGTGGCGTCAGTGGCGCGGGAGGTTTCACAGAGTATTTCGATTCCAACCATTGGGATCGGGTCGGGCGCGGATTGTGACGGCCAGATTTTGGTGAGCAACGACATGCTAGGGTTGTTTACCGGAGTCACGCCTAAGCACGCGCGGCGGTATGCGAATTTGGTTGAAATAATGCGGACAGCGTTTACCGCGTACAAGCGCGACGTCGAGACAAAATCATTTCCCGCCAGTCGCGGCTCGTATTGATTCGATGAGCGTCCAGCCGAGCAGGAAAATCAGAAGCGGCACAACCACGATGCTGGTGAAGGCCAACAGGGCGCGGGAAATTTGCTTTTGCGTCCAGTGCAGGTTGACAAATGTCCTCCACGCTTTCGTGAAGGACGGATCGGAGTGGAGAAGGTTTTGCTCTTTTTCTGTGAGAATCCCCATCAGGGATTCTTCGAAATTTTGTCGGCCGCCCAACGCGATGTAGTCAACATAGAACTGCGAGAAACGGTCCGCGCCGCCCTCGCGCATGTATAGTTTGCGCGCTTGGATGAAGGTAGGATAGCGATGCTCAAGCGCAGCGAGGTGCTCGCTTACTTGAGACGGTTCTGATGCTATTGGTTTCGTATCTTGTTCCACACGACACCTCGAATTCAAATTTTAACCCAGCAAATCGCCGCTGTATTTCCTCCATCACGCGAAGTTCGGCGTTTTCGCTCTCGGCGATGAACGTCACCGAAAATCGCAAGTACGGCCCCGTGTCATCCCACGGGACGGTGGAGATGAGCTTCTCGGTGATCAACCACTGCGACACCTCCTCCGCTGAACTAAACTCCACGCGCGTACCATTGACTGTAACGGCTTTCGGCGCGTGAACATAGAGAAAGAAAGAACCTTTCGGCTTGACAGGATTAAACCCAAACGGACGCAGCAACGCGATCAATACATCCATTCGACGTGAATACTTTACGGTGATCTGCTGGGTGATTTCCGGATGGTCGAGGCTGACAGCGCACGCCTTCTGGATGGCGAGGAACTGGCCACTGTCGGTGTTGTCCTTGCAATCGCCGTAAGCCTTCACGAGTAGTTCGTTGCCGGCGACGAAACCGAGTCGCCAGCCGGTCATGTTAAAGCCTTTGCTCATCGAATGTAGCTCGACGGCGACGTCTTTTGCGCCGGGGACGCTGAGAATCGAGAGGGGGTTGCCTTCGAATACGAGCGCCGCGTAGGCGGCGTCGGAGACGATGACGAAATTGTATTTCTTCGCGAACTTGACCGCGTCGGCGAAGAATTCCATTGTTGCGCTCGCGCCGGTCGGGTTGTTCGGATAATTCAACACCATCACCTTTGCGCGTCGCAACACATCAGACGGGATTTCGCCGAAATTCGGGAGAAAACTGTTTTGTGCTGTCAACTTCAGGTTGAAGACTTCGCCGCCGTACCATTTCGTGTGCGTTCCGAATACCGGATAGCCGGGGACGGTCATAATGGCAACGTCACCGGGATTGATGAGGGCTGCCGGTAGGATCGAGAGCGCGGCTTTGCTGCCGAGGCTGTGGATGATCTCGGTGTCGGGATTGAGTCCGCTGACACCGCAGACGTTTTGCATCCAACGGGCGGCGGCTTGACGGTATTCGGGGCCGCCATTGTCGGCGTAGCCACGGTTCTCGGGTTTGGCTGCCTCTGCTTGCAATGTCTGAACACTTAACGGGAAGGCCATCTCATCGGGTTCGCCGACGCCAAGGTCAATCAACTCGACGCCGGGATGTGCGGCCATCGCTGCACGTTTGGCGCGTTTGATTTTTTCAAACTTGTATATTGCAGTGCTCTTGCCGTAATTCTTGCCGCCGATGCGCTCGGCAAAGAGTTGCTGAATGTAGGAGTCATCCATGCCATTAGATATAGACACAAAATGCCGCGCAAAGTCAATGGAGGCCTCAGAGTTATGACTGGTAAACAACGATACATCGCAATGCTGCGCGGGGAGCCGCTTGATTTCGTGCCGCGGATTCCGATCCTGATGCAGTTCGCCGCCGACCACATCGGTGCAACGTATGGCACGTTTTGCAGTGATTACCGTGTGAAGGTCGAGGGGAACATCCGTTCTGCGGAGGATTTTGGGTTGGACCTTGTCGGCGTGATGTCTGACCCGTATAGCGAAACGCAAGGCTACGGCGCGGAGATCGTCTTTCTCGACAAGGGTGTTCCACAATGCCCACACCCTCCATTGGAGAGCACCACCGATCTCAGACGGTTGGCAACGCCGGATCCTCTAAAGTCAATGCGGATGCTGAATACTGTCAATACCGTGCGTTCGTACCGCGAACGTACTGGCGATATGTACTCGATCCTTGGTTGGGTTGAAGGTCCGGCGGCAGAGGCGGCAGACCTGCGTGGCGTGAACCAGTTCCTGCTTGATTTGATGGACGATCCGCCGTGGTGCGGGGAGTTGATGGAGCGCTGCGTTGACGTCGCCATCGAATACGCCCGCGCCCAAGTCAACGCTGGCGCGGACACCATCGGCATCGGCGACGCCATCGCCTCGCAAGTCTCTCGGCAATTGTACGAGGATCTTATCCTGCCGCGCGAACAACGCCTCATCCGCGCCATCAAATCAATGGGCGCGTTCGTACGCCTCCACATTTGCGGCAACATCACCCACCTGCTCGACGGCATCGCCACCTTGCCGCTCGACGTGATTGATGTGGACCACATGGTTGAGATGACGCTTGTGCGCCGCAAGCTCAACCCGCGCGTCGCGCTTGCCGGCAACGTTGACCCCGTCAACGGCATCCTCCGCAGCACGCCCGCCGCCATCCGCGAGCGGATTCGGTGCGACTACGCGCTCGTTGGTAATCCGTTTCTTGTCAATGCCGGTTGCGAAATCCCACCGGGGACGCCTGTGGAGAACCTGCTGGCACTGTGCGAACCATTGCCGTATCAAAGATGACGCCGTGAATATCATCAGCACCGTTCGAGAAATGACCAGCGCTTCCGCTGCGCTGAAGCGCGCCGGCAGGGCTGTCGCGTTTGTGCCGACGATGGGCGCGCTCCACGAAGGGCACGCCACGCTCATGCGGCGCGCCCGCGAAACCGGGGCGGCGGTTATCGCCAGCATTTACGTCAACCCGACGCAGTTCGGGCCGAAAGAGGATCTCTCGAAATATCCCCGGACGTTGGAAGCTGATTGCACCATTTGCGAGCGCGAAGGCGTCACGGCGGTGTTTGCGCCGACGGATGCCGAGATGTATACCGACGGTCCCGGCAACGTCTCGACATGGGTGGACGAATCGCAGGTGGCGCGGCGATTGGAAGGGGAGCGGCGTCCCGGACATTTTCGCGGCGTCTGCACCGTCGTGGCGAAACTCTTCAACACCGTCCAACCCGATGCCGCATTCTTCGGACAAAAAGATTACCAGCAACTCAAAGTCATCCAACGCATGGTGCGCGACCTTCGTTATCCCATCCAGATCGTGCCGGTAGCGACGGTTCGCGAGGCGGACGGCCTCGCTATGAGCAGCCGGAACCGGTATCTGAATGCGGAGGAACGGTCGCACGCGCTCGTCGTGTCTCTCGCGCTCAAGGCGGCGCGGGAGTTGTTCCTGAAAGGCGAACAGAACCCGGAGCGACTCGAAGCGGTAATGCGCGAGCAAGTGGTGGGAGCGTCGTTAGCGCGGCTAGACTACGCCGAGGTGGTGGACGGCGAGACGTTGGAAAGAATTACGGAAGCGCGTCCCGGAGACGTGGCGTTGATCGCAGCCTACGTCGGCGCGACCCGTCTGATTGATAATCTCAGTCTCTAACGCTCGAGATAGCCGACGCAGTGTCGTGTCCGCGTTCGGCTCATCGGGAGACTGTGTGAAAAGACTTCCGGTTTAGCAAGCAAGTAGATAGAATCGGTGCCAATCAAGGAGGCTTTGTGAGTTACATCGAAGGTGCCGATCGCCAGCAAGCGTGGCTGTTGCCAGAACGGTTGGAAGACTATGTCCATGCCGATAACTCGGTGCGGTTTTTGGATGCGTTCGTGGACAGTCTTGATCTTTCCGCGCTCGGCTTTCAACGAGCCACTGCCAACTCCACGGGACGGCCGCCGTACGATCCCGGCGATTTGCTGCGGCTCTATTTGTATGGCTACCTCAATCGCCTGCGCTCCAGCCGCCGCCTCGAACGTGAGGCGCAGCGCAATGTCGAACTGCTCTGGCTACTGCGCCAACTGCGCCCCGACTTCAAGACCATCGCCGACTTTCGCAAAGACAACCTCCAGCCGTTGCGTGCCGTCTGCCGCGAGTTCACGCTGCTGTGCCGGCAACTGGAGTTGTTCGGCGGCGAACTGGTGGCCATTGACGGCAGCAAGCTGCGGGCGGTCAACAGCAAGCGGCGCAACTTCAGTGAGCGCAAGCTGCGGGCGACGCTGGCCGAGATCGACGTCAAGATCGAGGGCTATTTCCAACAACTCGATGCCGCCGACGCCATCGAACCAAACGCGGCTCAACCCACCGCCGCGCAGTTGCAGCAGAAGATCGAACACCTGAAACAGCGTCGGCAGCAGAACGCCGTGCGGCTGGAACAATTGCAGACCAGCGGCCAGACACAGGTGTCGTTGACCGACCCCGACAGCCGCTCGATGAAAGTCGGCCAGAGCACGGAGGTTTGTTACAACGTCCAGACGGCGGTGGATGCCAAGCACAAGTTGATTGTGGAACACGCCGTCACCAACGCCGTGACCGACATGGGGCAGTTGACGCCGATGGCCACCGCCGCTCAACAGACGCTCGGCGTTGCGAGGTTGGAAGTGCTTGCCGACATGGGCTACTACTGGGGCGCACAAGTCAAGGAGTGCGCCGACGTCGGCATCACCTGTTACATTCCCAAAGCGCTGACCAGCGCCAACACACAACAGGGACTCTTCGGCAAAGAACGCTTTGCCTATGACAGCGAGCAAGATTGTTACCGTTGTCCCGCCGGGCAAGTGTTGAGCTACCGCTCCAGCAGCTTGGAACTCGGTCGCCCGATCCGCTACTATCGCGCGCCGGTCAGCGTGTGTCGGACGTGTGCCCTCAAAGCGCGTTGCACCCGCAACCAAGAAGCCCGGCGGCTGAGTCGTTGGGAACACGAAGACCTGCTCGACCAGATGCAACAGCGTGTTGCCACCCAACCGTCCAAGATGAAACAACGCAAGGCGCTGGCCGAACATCCGTTTGGCACCATCAAACGCGGGATGGACGCCGGCTACTTCTTGCTGCGTGGCCTGGAGAAAGTGCGCACCGAAATGAGCCTGACCGTGCTGGCGTACAACCTCAAACGCGCGATCAGCATCCTCGGCGTGCCGAAACTACTGTTGGCGGTGGGCTGAGTCAGCCGCCACCACAAAATCACACCGAAACATGAATCAAACCTCATTCCCGAATGCCAACCTCACCGCAGCGCTTCAGTTTTCACACAGTCTCTCGGATGGATAGGCATTGTGTTCAATCCGACTTCTTCTGCTCTACTTCAGGGCGCATTTTCCTAATTTTCGCAAGCTGGCGTTCCACCCATTCGGAAAACGCCGGTTTGAAGTCTATTTCCCCTCCACAAAAGGGGCATCTCTTGTGACTCACCTCTTTGATCAAATGCGTGTGCTCTTTCCCACAACGGAGACATCTGCAGGTGATTTTATCGCGAAGTGACATTGTATTCCCAAGCTATCAATTATGGTAGCAACACGATTTTGCCGTAGGCACCGGGGGACATGACGGCTTCGTGGGTTTTGGCGACGTCGGCGAGGGGAAGCTCGTGGCCGATGACGGGACGCAATGTGCCGTTGGCCAATCCCTCGGCGATGCCGGCATGAGTGGCGGCTTTTTCGTTGGCGGGCATGTTGAAGAGCAACATCCCGAAGACGGTGGCGTCGCGGCGCATGATTTCGCGGGGAGCAATCTCGATGTTGCCCCGGCTGCCGATGACGACGATGCGGCCAAATTTGTTGAGCGCGGTGAGGTCGTTGGCGAGGTTGACGTTGGCGAGCATTTCGAGAATCACGTCGGCGGTGATGCCGTTGAGGTAGCCGGGCTGGCGGTGGTCGAGGACTTGGTGCGCGCCTTGTTCGCGAACGAGTTGGAGGCCGCGTTCGGTGCCGGCAGTGCCGATGACGCGAAGACCGGCAGCGCGGGCGAGTTGAACGGCGGCGATGCCGACTCCGCCACTAGCACCGTGGACGAGAACGGTTTCACCGGGAACGGCGCGGGCTTTTTGGAAGAGGGCCCGGTAGGCGGTGGCGTAGGGGATGTTGATGGCGGCGCCTTGGGCGAAGGTGAGGGTGACGGGAAGGGGATGAACTTGGGACGGTTCGCAGAGGGCGAGTTCAGCATAGGTGCCGGTAAGGCTGCCGCTGAGGTAAACGCGTTGGCCGGTGGATTCGACGATGCCGGCTGCGTCCATGCCGGGGGTGTAGGGCAGGGGCGTGGGCGCGGCGTATTGGCCGGAACGGATGTAGGTGTCAACGGGGTTGATGCCGGCAGCGTGGATGTGGACGAGGAGTTGGCCGGGAGTGGGATGAGGGTCAGGGACGGTTTCGAGCTTCATGACTTCGGGTAGACCGAATTGGTGGACGCGGATGGCTTTCATGGTGGCTTTATTGTAACATGTTTGTATGGCAAATGCCCAACAACGGGATTTTGATTTTCTGGTGATCGGGAGCGGAATCGCCGGGTTGAGTTTTGCGCTTAAAGTATGTCGCTACGGTACCGTGGCGATTATTACGAAGAAGAAGAGCGCGGAAAGCAATACCAACTACGCACAGGGCGGCATCGCTGCCGTCATGTCGGCCGAGGACAGCTTTGAGTCGCATATCCAAGACACGCTTATCGCTGGTGCGGGGTTATGCAAGGAGGACGTCGTCCGCGCCGTTGTCAGTGAAGGTCCGACGATTGTCCGCGAACTCGCCGAGAGCGGTGTCCATTTTACCGAGCGCGAGAACGTCCGCGAATACGACCTAGGTAAGGAGGGAGGTCACACGAAACGCCGCGTCCTCCACGCCGGTGACATTACGGGACGGGAGATCGAGCGGGCGTTGTTGGCCGCCGTGAGCGTAGAGAAAAATATCACCGTATTTGAGCACTTGCTGGCGATTGACCTCATCACAACGCAGAAGCTACACCAATCCGGCCTGAATCGGTGTCTTGGTGCCTATGTGCTTGATGAATTCAGCGGCGAGGTCATCGCGTTTGCGGTGGGGGTGACGCTGCTGGCGACGGGCGGGTCGGGCAAGGTGTACTTGTATACGAGCAATCCCGACATCGCCAGCGGTGACGGCGTGGCAATGGCCTACCGCGCCGGGGCGACTATTGCGAATATGGAGTTCATCCAGTTCCACCCGACGTGCCTTTACCACCCGGAGGCGAAATCGTTTCTCATCAGCGAGGCGGTTCGCGGTGAGGGCGCAGTGTTGCTAGGCAAAGACGGCCAGCCGTTCATGAAGAAGTATCATCCGATGGCCGACCTGGCGCCGCGCGACATCGTGGCGCGCGCTATCGACGCCGAGATGAAACGCACCGGCGTCGACTGTGTCTTCCTGGACATCACGCACAAGGACGCCGACTTCGTGCGGAAACGTTTCCCGAACATCCACGCGAAGTGCCTTGAGTACGGCTTCGACATGACCAAGGAACCGCTGCCGATTGTGCCGGCGGCGCACTACCAATGCGGCGGCGTCGTGGCGAATGTGGACGGCGAGACGGACATTACCGGTCTACTCGCCGCCGGTGAAGTCGCTTGCACCGGCTTGCACGGCGCGAACCGACTGGCGAGCAACTCGCTGCTCGAAGCTGTCGTTGTCGCCGAGCGCGCGGCGCGCAAAGCGATGCTGCAGAAGTCAGGAGTCAGGAGTCAGGAGTCAGAATTGCCGTCTTGGCAGAGCGGCAACGCGGGAAACCCGGATGAGTTGGTCGTGGTGACGCACAACTGGGACGAGATCCGACGGTTGATGTGGGACTACGTCGGCATTGTGCGGACTGACAAACGGCTGTTGCGCGCCCGTGCACGCATCCAGAATCTCCAGCGCGAGATCAACCAGTTCTATTGGGACTACAAGGTCACACCCGACTTGATCGAGTTGCGCAACTTGGCGCTGGTGGCGGAACTCATTGTCGAGAGTGCGCTCCAGCGGCGCGAGTCGCGTGGCCTGCATTACACTTTGGATTATCCGCACGCCCTGCCGGCGGCGTACGATACGGTGTTGCGGAAGGCTTGAAATCTTTCCGGAGCGCTGGTAGTGTGCGCCGCGTTTTCGGATGGGCGCGTAGTTCAGTTGGCTAGAACGCGCGGATCACACCCGCGAGGTCACAGGTTCAAGTCCTGTCGCGCCCACCATTCCACCAGTTTGAGATTTTTCCACCAGTAGTGACCACGGTTTAACGCAGCAACCACGGGCTTTTTTGCAGTCGAGAACTAGGTTCGAGCCGAAGATTTTCAAGGCGAGACCCCTTTTATCTTCTGACGAACCTGAAACAGCGATTTTACCCGTGTTTTTAGCCGTTAAAATCCAACTTTGGAACGGTTCGAGCCAATCGGCTCGCCCGACTTGCAAGCGCTCTTTTTGTTCTTCCAAGGTTTTCTTTTGGCTCATCAATTTCGCCTTTTCTGCCGCGAATGTTTCGCGGTCAACAAGGTCGTCCAAGAGCGTAGCGCTTCTTTTGGATCATTTTGCCAACGATATTGGCGGGTTGTTTTGTTTTTCCCATGTCCGTGATTTACGCGCTTGACAATAGGCCATAGGGGAGACTAGATTGCTACGAATTCGTAGCACTCGGTAAACAGAATGGAGGCACAGACATGAACCATAAAACACAAGTTGCGTTTCTTCGGCGGCTCGGTCCCGATCCGCACGCCAATGGTGCGCGGACTGCCGCTGTTCGTGGTTGTCC
>CAIKAP010000087.1 GCA_903825435.1 uncultured Verrucomicrobiota bacterium | reverse complement strand
TTCGAGGAGTTGCTGGCGCGTATCCGCGACATCCGGTCGTCGGAGAAGGTTTTCTGGCGCAAGGTACTGGAAATTTACGCGACGAGCGTGGACTACGATCCGAACGCCGAGACGACCTTGCAGTTCTTTCGCGCCGTGCAGAACAAGATGCACTGGGCGGCGCATGGGCAGACGGCAGCGGAGTTAATCGCAGCACGGGCGGACGCCGGCAAGCCGCAGATGGGGCTGACGAGTTGGACCGGCAACCGGCCACGCAAGGCCGATGTGAGCATTGCCAAGAACTATCTAGCGGCTGAAGAACTGGAGACGCTGAACCGGATCGTCTCGGCCTACTTGGAATTTGCGGAATTGCAGGCGCAACAGCGCAAGCCGATGACGATGCGGGACTGGATTACCAAGCTGGATGACTTCCTGCGGTTGAGCTAGCGCGAGATTCTGACCCACGCCGGTACCCTGTCGCACGAAGTGGCGGTGACTAGGGCGGAAGTGGAGTTTGCCAAGTACCGGGCGCTGGAAGACGCTCAACCGAGTCTGGTAGAGAAGCAACTGGAAGACGCAATGAAGAAACTCAAGCAACTGAAGCCCGGTAAGAGGAAGAAAGGGCAATGATGAAAGGCTTGGTCGTGATGGTGATCATTTACTACGTGGTGGTGAAATAATAGGAAAGGCGAAATCATGAATGTGAGACGAAATAGACTAGAGCAATTGATAATGTGTCTGATGCTGGTGGTTTCAGGGTGTAGCGAATCGGGGCCGAATCAACCGGAAAAACCACAGCCAGAAACTCCTGTTGCGGCGCGCACAGTTCCTGCACGGCGATATGAGGAGGTGGAGACTTCGATTTTGGGTGAACGTTTTGAGGGTATTCCTTGGAGCGATGATTACTTTCTCCGTGTGCGAGTATACAACGATGATGACGTCACATTTCAAATTGAGAAGGTGAATAATAGATTTCAGCAATCTCTGGTAAAAGAAGGTCATATAACTGATCTGACGAAAGTCAAAACCGAGACAACCCATAAGGTGCTAATAAACCTTCTGTTTATTTCAACAAACAAACTGAATGAGGTGATGGAATTCCTGCACAAAACGGAAGAGTGGGAAGAAACAGCCAGAAAGAATGATTTGCGAGACATTAAAAAAGATATGCCAAATCCGTGGAACATGCAGATGACATTTATGACGTACTCGGGTGATACGAATAAGAATATTACTGCCTGGGTCACGGTAGGCGACCAAATACTCGGCGAAGCCATCTTCGGCCACGACAGAGAGAAAATCCGCACCTTACTTTCAAGGTTAGACAACTGCATCCTTCAGGCTAAGGAGAAAATGAAGAGAATGCAGGGCGACCCCGAGCAAGCGGAACGTCAACGGAAAGCTAATGAATTACTTAAATGAGAGCCTAATCCAGAGATTCTTCGCTTCGCTCAGAATGACAAACTAGAAAATGGAGACCTTACTAACAATCGCAGTCCTGCTCCCGCTGACGGCGGCGTTTGCGGCGTTTTTGTTCCCGGCGCGGAAGCCGGGGGCGATTCGGGGGCTGGCGATTTTGGCGACGGGGACGTCGCTGGCGTTGACGCTGTACATTTTCTCGCAGTTTGACCGGCAGAATGCGGGGTATCAGTTCGTGAAGAGCATCGAGTGGCTGCCGTCGTTGGGGGTGTCGCTGAAGTTTGGCGTGGACGGGATTTCGATGACGTTGCTGTTGCTGGTCGGGATTGTGTCGTTTTGCGGGGCGCTGGTGTCGCACGAGATTCATGACCGGCAGAAGGAGTACTACATTTTGTTTCTCGCGCTGACGACGGGGATCAGCGGGACGTTCTGCACGACGGACATGTTCTTTTTCTATTTCTTCTACGAGATGGCGGTGATTCCGATGTACCTGCTGATCGGGATGTTTGGATCGCTGCCGCCGGGGAAGCATGGGCGCACCAAAGAATACGCCACAATGAAGTTGACGCTCTACCTGACGGCGGGGGCGGTGTTGGCATTGATCGGATTGCTGGCGATGTACTACGCGAGCGCGCAGGGAGGACAAAAACCGACCTTTGACATGCACGAATTGGCGGCACGCTTCGGCGCGCATCCGCTGGCCGGCTCGATGCAGAAATGGGTCTTTGCGTGTCTGCTGTTCGGGTTCGGGTTCCTGGCTTCGATGTGGCCGTTCCATACGTGGTCGCCGATCGGGTACGCGGCGGCACCGACAGCGGCATCGATGATGCACGCCGGCGTCCTGAAGAAGCTCGGGGC
>CAIKAP010000086.1 GCA_903825435.1 uncultured Verrucomicrobiota bacterium | reverse complement strand
GGCGTCGTTGCTGGCGGAGAGCAGCCCCAATTGCTCATGTTCGTCTGGGTAGTCGTAAAGACCTTTGGCCAGTCGGCGGATGACCTGCTGTTTGGCGAGCCGGAACAATTTGATTCGCACCGATTCCGGACTCCCAAGATCCACGAAATCCTTGGGGGTGAAACACCACCCCTTACCGTGGCCGTATATTCGACTAACTATCTTGTGTGCAATGTCATGCATGCTGTTCACCAGTGAAGCTGTGTAACGAAAATACCCCTATTTGCGTTACACATGCAACCCCAAAATTAGATCCGCCACCACGAGCGCAGCACAGGAAGGCATGATTTCACTCGGAGTGATCCCCTATGCGTTGACGGCCTGCTGCATCGACACGATCTTGCCGTCGGCATCGGCAGCCGGGCGCAATGCCCAAAATTTGGCGACTTCGTTTTTACCGGCAAGTCCCTTGTAATGATTGTGAATTACCACCGGGCTGTTGCCGCATTGGAAAGCGGTTTTGACCGGGTCGCCATGCAGGGCGAGGTGGTAAGTCGCAAACGAGTGGCGCAATCCGTTTTTCTTCCACGTCACGCCGGCGGCCTTGACCAACTGCCGGATGTGAAACATGAGTTGATCTTCGCGGAAGTCACACACGCGGCCGGCCGGCCGGGCGCATAATCCCAGCCAGGCGGCGAGAGCGTCGTTGATCTCGACCACGCGGCGGCTGCGTTTCTTGGCGACCTCGCTTCCCACAATGAGGCTGTGCTCGGCCAGTTTGACCGCGCTCCAGTCCAACCGCATGATTTCGTTGGTGCGTAGTCCAGCAAACATTCCGATGGCAACAAACGGCAACACACCGGCACCGACGGCATGATGCAACAATACTTTCGCCTCGTTAGGCGTGTAGAAGTCAACGGCTTTGTCCTCGACGCTGGGGCGGCTGATGCGCTCGACAAGGTTTTCGTTTGTCCAGCCATTGCGGATGGCATAGTTGAACAACTGCGAGACCTTCGTTGCTCGGCTGATCGTGGTCCGGGCGGCGACACTGGTGTCGTCAAAAAATGTCTTCAATTCTTCCAGTGTAATTGCCGAAACTTGTCGCGTGCCGAATGTCTCCGCAAAGTGTCCTAGCCGGCTCCGTAGGTCGGCAACGGTCTTTTCTCGTCGGCCATTGGCGGAGGCCTCGTTAATCATCTTCTCGACGATCTCGGTGACGGTGGGCGCGTTACGAAAGGCGAGAACGTGCTTGAGGTAGTGCTCGACGGCTTCGGTGATCGTCGCGTTGTGTGGGGCGAGTAATTCATTGCACTTGGACGCCTCGACGCGCTTGGACATTGGCAACTCAAACCCAGCTTTGCCGGCTTTCTTACGGTCGCCGTCAATCTGCCAGGCACGGCTGATCGCCTCGGCCTCGGTCTTGAATGACTCGTAAATCCGGTGGCCGTCCACAAGCACGTCAATCCGCCATTGGATATTGCCAGACGGCAAGGGACGTGATAGTATTTTTGGCCATGAAGGTTTTTTCGTGCGTGGATTTGATTTGTGGGTCATTTGGTGGCTCCGATGTTTTGCTTGCCCCAATATCACGCAAAGTCACGCACGTTACAAGCTAAGAGTTGTAAGTACTTGCGGAGAGGTGGCCGAGTGGTTGAAGGCGGCGGTTTGCTAAACCGCTATACGGGATTAAAGCCTGTATCGAGGGTTCAAATCCCTCCCTCTCCGCCACCTTTTTGCCATATCTCTGAGGGGGCTAAACTGGGCCAGTGCTGATATAGATTTTGCGCTTCCGAAACAACTTCCTCAACCGAAACCCCTTCGAAAGCTTTACAATTTCCTCGTGTCTTTCTGTATGTTCAATATTCCATTTAACAACTCGGAGAATCCACCAATAGATACCGATATCTGTGGTGCCTTCTCAAGACAAAGCTGTATCAATTTCTGGCTTTGCGCGGGATTCCGCTGGCTCAATTCCGCCATGGCCATGATCACAGCCACGTCGTTGTTGATCGCATGTCGTACTGTTCGAAGATTCTGATAGAGTGTCTCCAACTGCCTCCGCAACTGTTGAAGTTGTTGCTCCGCGTCTAGTTGCACCACGCCTTCCGCATCATTTACAATCGTATCCATGATCTCCTCTTTGTGTTCGTTGTTTTCTTTTTATTCCAGTTCAAATCACACCTACGATTCAGCAGCCCGTATGCCAGAGTGTTTTCTCATTCTTCTAGGATTTGAGAACAATCCTGTTAGACTATGTTTTGAATTAATATCTGTTTCACACAGACTATGTCCAAAGACACGATCATCATTAGCGGTGCAAGGCAGCACAACCTCAAAAACATTCACCTCACACTACCTCGCAACAGGCTTATCGTCGTAACGGGCCTGAGCGGTTCCGGTAAATCCAGTCTCGCTTTTGACACCATCTACGCCGAAGGTCAACGCAAATACGTCGAAAGCCTCTCCGCTTACGCTCGCCAGTTCCTCGAACAACTCCAGAAACCCGATGTTGACCACATCGAAGGCCTCTCTCCTGCCATTGCCATCGGACAGCGGACTGCCGCCACCAACCCCCGCTCCACCATCGCCACCACCACCGAAATCCACGAGTACCTCCGCCTCCTCTATGCCAGCATCGGCAAACCACACTGCCACCAATGCCACCGTCCCATCACCACACAAACCACCAGCCAGATCGTTGACCAGATTCTTGTCCTTGGCCAAACCACCCAACTCACACTTCTCGCCCCGCTCGTCCGCAACCGCAAAGGCGAATTCCGCGACGTGTTCGCCCGCATCCGCAATGAAGGTTTCCTCCGCGCCCGCGTGGATGGCGACATCCTCGACCTCGCCGAACCCATCAAGCTCGACAAGAAACGCAACCACAACATCGAACTCGTCGTTGACCACATCGTCCTCTCCCCCAAAATCCGGCCCCGCCTCGCCGACAGCGTCGAGACCGCGCTCAAATGGGGCGACGGCCTTCTCCTCATCCTCGCCGACGACGGTGGCGAACGCATCTTCAGCACCCTCAACGCCTGCCCCGACTGCGGCATCAGCTACGGCGAATTCACGCCACGCCACTTCTCCTTCAACTCACCCGAAGGCGCCTGCCGCACCTGCCTTGGCCTCGGCACCAAGCTCGTCCTCGACCCCGACCTCATCGTCCCCAACAAAACCAAATCCATCACCGACGGCGCCATCACCGCATGGCGGCGCGGCGGACGGCGCCTCATCATCTACTACCGCATGTTGCTCCGCGGCCTTGCCAAACATTACAAGGCCGACCTCGACGCCCCCTTCAAAGACCTTCCCGAAAAGGTCCAACGCGTCCTTCTCCACGGCACCGAGGGCGAAGAACTCGAATTCACCTACTGGCGCAAAGGCGCCTGGCGCAAAATGTCGAAGCCATTCGAAGGCGTCATCCCCAACCTCGAACGCCTCTACAACGAGACCTCCAGCGAATTCACCAAGTCCCGCCTCCAACACTTCATGGTCGCCATGCCCTGCCCCGACTGCCGTGGCGCGCGACTCCGCCCCGAAAGCCTCGCCGTCACCGTCGCCGGCAAATCCATCATCGAACTCACGCGCCTCAGCATCGAAGCCGCCGCCGCGTTCCTCGACACACTTCAACTCACCGACTTCGACAAGAAGATCGCCGACCAGGTCACCCGCGAAATCCGCAACCGCCTCCGTTTCCTCCGCAACGTCGGCCTCGGCTACCTCACCCTCGACCGCCAGAGCGACACACTCAGCGGCGGTGAAGCCCAACGCATCCGCCTCGCCACACAAGTCGGCGCGGGACTCGTCGGCGTCCTCTACGTCCTCGACGAACCCAGCATCGGCCTCCACCAGCGCGACAATAATCGCCTACTCGAAACCCTGAAAAACCTCCGTGACCTCGGCAACACCGTCCTCATCGTCGAGCACGACGAAGACACCATCCGCGCCGCCGATCACATCGTTGACCTCGGCCCCGGCGCCGGCATCCACGGCGGCGAAATCATCGCCGAAGGCAACCTCGCCGACATCCTTGCCGCCCCGCGCAGCCTCACCGGCGCCTACCTCCGCGGCGAACTCCAGATCGCGCTCCCCAAACAACGCCGCCAACCCAAGGCCAACTGGCTCACCATCCGCAACGCCCGCGAGAACAACCTCCGCAACCTCACCGTCCGCATCCCCCTCGGCCTCTTCACCTGCGTCACCGGCGTCAGCGGCTCCGGCAAAAGCACACTCGTTGACGACATCCTCTGCAAAGCGCTCTTCCGAAAATTCTACCGCGCCAAAGACCGTCCCGGCGCTCACGACGCCATCCTCGGCGTTGATGAACTGGACAAAGTCATCGTCATAGACCAGTCCCCCATCGGACGCACCCCGCGCTCCAACCCCGCCACCTACACCGGCGCGTTCGATCTTATCCGAAAACTTTTCGCCCAACTCCCCAACGCCAAAATCCGCGGCTACGGCCCCGGCCGGTTCAGCTTCAACACCAAAGGCGGCCGCTGCGAAGCCTGCAAAGGCGACGGCCTCATCAAAATCGAAATGCACTTCCTCCCCGACGTGTACGTCACCTGCGAACATTGCGCGGGCCGCCGTTACAGCCGCGAGACGCAGGAGATCACCTACAAAGGCCGCAACATCGCCGACGTGCTCGACATGACCGTTGACGAAGCCGAAGAATTCTTCCGTGCCATCCCGAAACTACGCGACATCCTCCAGACGTTGCAAGATGTCGGCCTCGGCTACCTTCACCTCGGCCAGCAAGCCACCACCCTCAGCGGCGGCGAAGCCCAGCGCATCAAGCTCGCCACCGAACTCGCCAAACGCGCCACTGGTCGCACCCTCTACATCCTCGACGAACCGACCACCGGTCTCCACTTCGCCGATGTCCAAAAACTTCTCGACGTGCTGATGAAACTCCGCGACGCCGGCAACACCGTGTTGGTGATCGAACACAACCTTGACGTCATCAAATGCGCCGACTGGTTGATTGATCTAGGCCCCGAAGGCGGCGACGCCGGCGGCGCGATCATCGCCGAAGGCCCACCGGAACAGGTGAGCGCCGTCGAGCAATCCTACACCGGCCAGTTTCTCCGTCGAATGCTCCCCTCCCCCTGATGTTCCGGTATTGTTCCGGAGGCGTAACGCTACGGCTTGCTGACACGCAGACGCAGGAAACGGCTTGGGGTGTTGGTGGGCACATCCGTGACGACGACTTCAATGATGCCGTTGCTCGCACCGGACTCGGTGAAAGTCGCTGGGCCTAGCCAGCCACTCACATTGACGTTCGACAGAATGCAATTCCAATCGCCGCCGTTCTCCAACATGGTCGCTGCCTCCACGTAGTAGTTGATGTCGGTGGCATCGGCATTGCGCGGGAAACAAAGCTGGAACCAGCCGTTGCTCGCGCCGATGCTGTTACCGGAGCGCCAGACATTCCCTGTCGGACTGTTGCCAAGCGCATACTCCAGCAGGTTCGGCTGTCCGTTGTTATTGGCATCCAACAAAAAGCTGCCAGCGCCAAGATTGTGGTAGGAGGCGTAGGTGTCATAACTCGCCAGTTGAGGACGACCGGTGACGACAAGCGAAACCGATGACGAGCCGTACTGCGCCTGCCAGCCGAGACCGGGCCACGGTGCGGAACCGCTAATGGCACTGAAACTACCATTAACATTCGCAGCGGTTAAAATCGTGAAGGTTTCACCTGCACGCGGTGCGTAACCGGAAAGCACGACGTTGAGCGCGCCCGCAAGAATCGCAGAACTGCTTACATGAAGGAGATCAGATGATCCCTTGCCATTGATCTCGATGTTAAGTTGCCCGGTAATAGCTTGGGTGTAGTTGCCACTGATCGTTAGCGTGCCGACCGATTGACCGGGACTGACCCGACCTCGAGCCGTCACAGTACCGAAGACAGTGCCGTTGCCATTGAGGGTCTGATTGCTAAATATCGTATAGCCCGTGACGGCGGAAACATCAAATGTTGCACCTCCGCAGATAATATTCTGAGGCTACTTCAAAAGTAGAGACAGAACCAGATATAGCGCACAAGCAAGCAAACACATTCCCAACCACAGTGCAGCAAATGCTAGACCGAGTTTGAGTATTCTTTTCTCTAAAGGGACGGAGGTCTGACGAAGAATCCGCCAGACCACGAAAAAGAAACTGAGAAAGCCTGAAATGGTCAAAATCAAGACAGCAATGTAGATCGCCTTCACAATCGATCATTCCGTCCTTTGTCAGGAGTCGAAAACGGCTCTAGCGCTTTACAATTCTTAACTTGATATACAACTACGAAACGAAGTTCTACTTGCATAAATTCGCCATGTCCTCGGGCACCGGCGCTTCAAACTCCAGTCGCTCGCCCGTGCGCGGGTGTGTGAAACTGAGTTTGTAGGCGTGCAACATCGGTCGGTCAACGGCAATCTCCGCCGCACGCGCCCGGCCGTACACCGCGTCGCCGACCAATGGATGCCCGATGTGCGCCATGTGAACCCGAATCTGGTGCGTCCGACCCGTGTGCGGCGTCACCTCGACGAGCGCAAAGCTCGGGAACTGTTTCAAGACCCGGTACTCGCTCAACGTAGCGCGTCCGCGCGTGCCGCGCGCCGACATCTTCTGCCGGTCGCGACCGCTGCGGCCAATATCGGTCTCGATCCGCCCGCTCACCCGCACAAACGTTCCCCAGCAGATTGCCCTGTACACCTTTCGCACCGTGCGCGCCTTGAACTGGTCCACCAGGCTGCAATGCGCCGCGTCGTTTTTCGCGACCACGATGCAGCCGCTCGTCCCCTTGTCCAGCCGATGCACGATGCCCGGCCGCTCAACACCACCGATACCGGCAAGATGGCACCGACAATGATGAAGCAACGCGTTGACGAGCGTGTGCTCGTAGTTGCCCACCGCCGGATGAACGACCATCCCGGCGGCCTTGTTGACGACGATCAGGTCGTCGTCCTCGTAAAGCACATTGAGCCGGATTTGTTACGGCTGCGCTTCCAACGGCACCGGCGGCGGTATCTCGACGCTGACAACGTCGCCGATGCGGATGCTGTAGCTGGCTTTGTTCGGCTGGCCGTTGACGGTGACGTGCGCCTGCTCGATGAGTTTCTGGAGAAACGCGCGCGACCGTTCCGGTATCTGCGTTTGCAGGAACCGGTCGAGGCGCTGGCCGCGTTCGTTGTCGGTGACGGTGAACACGCCGCCAGAATTACCCAGTCCGGATCGTTCGGCAAGGTTGATTCTGCACCGGCAATGCGATTGACGACGACTGACACCAAAGGCGGCCCCACCGAGCCATCGCCGAACGTATTACCCAAGGCTATCAGTCAGGAACTTACCTTTCCCACCAAAAAGAACGCAAAATCGTTGCTTTCGCGAAGACAAAGGAAGGTCACATACGCCCAATTGAGCCAACGTATCTGACCCACACACCCAGCGTTGACAAGCAGCGCGGCTTGTGGTGAGTTTACTGCCGCTATGATCGAAGAAATCAAAGCCCGATTGGATAGCCTCCAGCAACGACACCAAGCGTTGGGGAGGTATCTTTGACGTACCGAAACAACGCTCTCGCCTGATCGAACTCGAAAATATCATGGCCGGTCCGTCCTTCTGGAACGATCAGATCAAGGCGAAGGTCACTCTCAATGAAGCCAATATTATCCGCCGTCAGCTCGATACGGTCGTCGAACTCGACCGGAAAATCTCCGATGCCCTCGTTCTTATTGAGTTGGGTGAAACCGAAACCGCCGTCACTGCTGAACTCCAAGCCGCCGAGCAACGATTCACCCAATTCGAACTCGAAACCCTCCTCGGTTCCGAGCACGACAAATCCAACGCCATCTTCAACATCCACGCCGGTGCTGGTGGCACCGAAAGCTGCGATTGGGCGAATATGCTCCTGCGGATGTACACTCGCTACTGCGAAAACCGTAGCTGGAAATGCGCCATCGTGGACATCCAATCCGGCGACGAAGCCGGCATCAAAAGCGCCACCATCATGGTGACCGGCGACTACGCTTTCGGTTTCCTCAAGGCGGAACGAGGCGTTCACCGTCTCGTCCGCATCTCCCCCTTCGACTCCAACAAACGACGCCACACTAGTTTCGCTTCCGTTGATGTCGTCGCTGAAATAGAAGACGTCGAGGTCGAATTGAAGATGGAAGAAGTTCGCATCGACACCTTTCGCGCCGGTGGCAAGGGTGGCCAGAACGTCAACAAACTCGAAACTGCCATTCGCATGACGCATGAACCAACCGGCATTGTGGTCCAATGCCAGTCCGAGCGCAGCCAGCACCAAAACAAGGAACTCGCCATCAAGATGTTGAAATCGCGCCTCTTCGAGAAGCAGCAAGACGAGAAGCGCGCCGCAATGGAGAAATATTACGGCGAGAAAGGTTCCATCGCCTGGGGGAACCAAATCCGCAGCTACGTTTTCCAGCCGTATCAGATGGTCAAAGACCTCCGCACCGGCTGCCAGACCAGCGATGTTCAAGGCGTGATGGACGGCGCCCTCGACCCGTTCATCGCCTCCTGGCTCAAAGCCGGCCAACCCCGGCAACGCAAACAAGGTGTCACCGACGAAGAATGAGCACGATCCTCGACAAGATTGTCGCCGTGAAACGCCGTGAAGTCATCGCGTTGCGCCCGCGCGCCGAGGAACTCCGTGCCCGCGCCGCCGCACGCACCGATTTCCGTGATTTCTCCGCTGCCCTTCGCAAACAAAACACCGTCTCGCTAATCGCCGAGGTCAAGAAAGCCTCTCCTTCTGCCGGGGTCATCTGTCCCGACTTCGATCCGGTCCGCATTGCCCGCGCCTACGAACAAGCGGGTGCGTCCGCAATCTCCGTCCTCACCGACCGTGATTTTTTCCAAGGCAACATTGATTATCTCGCCCAAATCCGCGCCGCGGTAAAGCTACCGTTGCTCCGAAAAGATTTCATCATTGAGGAACTGCAAATCCACGAAGCCGCCGCGGCTGGTGCCGACGCTGTCCTCTTGATTGCCGCCATTCTCGACGACAAACAGCTTCGCGAATTTCGCCTCATTGCCGGACACCTGAAGATGGTCGCGTTGGTCGAGGTACACGACGAAGCCGAACTCGAACGCGCCATCGCTGCCGGTGCCACCCTCATTGGCATCAACAACCGCAATCTCCACACCTTCGCCGTGAGTCTCGCCATGACGGAGAAGCTGGCCGCTAAGATTTCCGATGACCGGATCATCGTGGCCGAAAGCGGCATTCACACCCGCGCCGATGTCGAACGCGTCGCCGCTACCGGTGCCGCTGCTATTCTCGTCGGCGAATCGCTCATGGGTTCCGGCGACGTCGCTACAAAGGTGAAAGAACTGCTCGGATGACGCCACAGATCAAAATCTGCGGCATCACCAACCTCGATGATGCCCGGTTAGCCGTCGATCTAGGGGCCGACATGCTCGGCTTCATCTTTTACGCGAAAAGCCAGCGTAGCATCACGCGCGAAGCCGCCGCCGCGATTTGCCAAGCTCTGCCGGCATCGGTGGGGCGAGTCGGTGTATTTGTGAATGAAGCGGAGCCGGTGATTCGAGAAATCCTCGCGGCGTGCAAGCTGACGGCGATTCAATTTCACGGTGATGAGCCAGCAAAGTTTTGCCGGCGGTTTCCCGTATTGAAAATAAAAGCTATCCGTGTCCGGAATGCCGATTCGCTTCGCATGGCGGCGGAGTACGATGTTGACGCTTTGTTGCTCGACACCTACACTGACACCCAACACGGCGGCACGGGGAAGACGTTCGATTGGTCGTTGGCGGTACAGGCGAAATCGCTGGGACGACCGATCATCCTGTCGGGAGGATTGACTCCCGATAACGTGCGCGAAGCGATTCGCGTTGTGCAGCCGTTCGCCGTGGACGTGGCGAGCGGCGTTGAGCGCGAGCCCGGCAAGAAAGACCCTGAGAAATTGCGGAGATTCATCGAAGCGTGCAAAAGCGAGTAACAACTGTTCCCGACAAGCAAGGCCACTTCGGCCCGTACGGAGGCATGTACGTGCCGGAGACGCTCATGGCGCCGTTGCATGAACTAACGCACGAGTACGAGAAGGCGCGGCGCGACCGGAAGTTCCAAGAGGAGTTTCGCTATTATCTGCGCGAGTTTTGCGGTCGCCCCACCCCGCTCTATTTCGCCGAACGCCTTACCGACGAACTCGGTGGGCCGAAGATTTATCTGAAGCGCGAAGACCTACTCCATACCGGCGCCCACAAGATCAACAACTCCATCGGTCAGGTTTTGCTCGCCAAGCGAATGGGCAAACGCCGCATCATCGCTGAAACCGGGGCGGGCCAGCACGGCGTCGCCACGGCAACCGTCGCGGCGATGTTCGGCATGGAATGTGTCATTTACATGGGCGCGGTGGACATGCAGCGCCAGTCGCTCAACGTCTACCGGATGCGCCTGCTTGGAGCCGATGTGCGTTCCGTGACGGCGGGTCAGCAGACGTTGAAAGAAGCTATCAACGAAGCGATGCGCGATTGGGTTACTAATGTTCGCACGACGCACTACATTCTCGGAACGGTGTACGGCGCGCATCCATACCCGATGATGGTACGCGATTTTCAGAGCGTCATCGGACGGGAAGCGCGGCGTCAATTTCTCGCTAAGGAGAAGCGTCTTCCGAATCTTCTCGTCGCCTGCGTCGGTGGCGGCAGTAATGCGATGGGGTTGTTTCACGCGTTCCTGAAAGACAAGCCGGTCAAGATGGTCGGCGTTGAAGCCGGAGGGCGCGGCATCAAAGTCGGCCAGCACGCGGCCCGATTCCAGAAAGGTGGCGCGCTCGGGGTGTTGCAAGGCGCGCGCAGCTACGTGTTGCAGGACAAGAACGGCCAGATTATGCTTACCCACTCCGTCTCGGCCGGACTCGACTACGCCGCCGTCGGGCCGGAGCATTGTTATCTGCGCGATGCGAAACGCGTGACCTACAGTTACGCCACCGATGGCGAGGCGCTTGCGGCATTCCAACTTCTGGCCCATATCGAAGGCATCATCCCGGCACTGGAAAGTGCCCACGCCGTGGCCTACGTGATGAAACACGCGAAGAAACTGCGCGGCAACGTCATCATTAACCTCAGCGGACGCGGCGACAAAGATGTGATGCAGGTCGTCGATATTTTGAAACTGGAGAAAAAGTAACATGCGCAGCATGACCGGATACGGACGGGGCGAACAGGTTCAAGACGGCTTCAAGTTCACCGTCGAACTCAACTCGGTGAACCGGAAGCAGAGCGACATCTCGATCAAACTGTCGCCTGAACTGGAGGAGTTGGAGCCGCGCATCCGCGACGAAATCAACTCGAACGTGGCGCGCGGCCGGATTAATGCCGTTGTCGGCTACCATCAAGGCCCCTCAAAACATAGCGACGCTGTGGAGTTGGACGAGACGCTTGCGATGGCTTATCTGCGCGCGATCCGGAAGCTGCAAAAGAAAACCAAACTCAACGGCTCCGTCACCCTCGACACAATCCTCCGTGCTCCCGGCGTGTTGAAACTCACCGAGACTTCACTCGACACCGAGACCATCTGGCCCGCCGTCGAATCTGCGCTCCGCAAGGCGCTCGCCCAACTCATCAAAATGCGCGAGCAGGAAGGCAAACACCTCACCGCCGACCTCGCAGCCCGCCTCGACTTGCTCGCCGAAGGCGTTGCGACGATCCGGAAAGCCGCCCCCGAGACGGTCAAGCGGTACCGGGACCAGTTGCACGCTCGCATCAGGGAGGCCGGTCTCGATGTCCCGCTGGACGATGAGCGCCTTGTCAAAGAAGTCGTGTTTTTCGCCGACCGGTGTGACATCTCCGAGGAGTTGACTCGCCTCGAAAGTCATCTCCGGCAGTTCCGCGATTGTTTGAAATCAGCAGAGCCGGTCGGGCGGACGCTTGATTTTCTCGCGCAGGAAACCAACCGCGAAATCAACACCATCGGCTCGAAAGCTAACGCCGCCGAGATTTCACAGGTCGTCGTCACACTAAAGGCTGAGTTGGAAAAAATCCGCGAACAGGTGCAAAACATCGAATGAGACCGGGACTCCTTATCATCATTTCCTCCCCCTCCGGTGGCGGCAAAACCTCGTTGTGTAAAGGGCTGCGGCAATGGTCGCCCCAAGTTGTCTATTCGGTGACGTGCACCACGCGCGCCCCGCGACCAGGGGAACAACATGGCCGTGAATATTTCTTCCTCAGCCGCCAGGAGTTCGAACAGCGGCTGGCATCCGGCTACTTCCTCGAACACGCCCAGTATAACGGCCAAGACTACGGCACGCCGCGTGCCTTTGCGGAGGAACAGTTGCGCGCCGGGCGAATCGTATTGATGGCCATCGACGTTCAGGGCGCGGCGCAAGTCACAAAGTCTGTGCGACAGGGCGAGTTCGCCTATCCGGATGCCTTGGTGAAATTGTTCCTTATGCCGACGCCGACGCTGCTCGAACAACGCCTCAGAAAACGCGGAACCGACACCGACGAGATCATCGCTCAGCGGCTGGCCGTGGCCGAAACAGAAATGGCTGCCTGGCGCGAGTTCGATTATGTGATCATGACCGGCCACATTGACGACGACGTGGCTCAAGCCAAATCCATCATCATCGCCGAGCAAGCCCGCGTCGCCCGTCAACCCAAGGAGCACCCATGGCCCACCAACGCACTGTCATTCTAGGCGTCACCGGCTCCATCGCCGCCTACAAAGCCGCCGATATCGCCAGCCAACTCAAGAAGGACGGACACACCGTCCATTGCGTGATGACCAAAGACGCCACGCATTTCATCACGCCGTTGACGCTCGAAACCATCTCGCGCCAGCCGGTCACCCTCGACTTATTTGCCGAACGCGAATGGTGCCCGACCCACATCGCCCTTGCCGACAGCGCTGACCTGCTACTCATCGCGCCGGCCACCGCGAACATCCTTGCCAAAATGGCTACCGGCATCGCTGATGACGCACTCAGCACGACCGCTCTAGCGTTGCGCCCTGAAGCGAAAATCCTGATTGCGCCCGCCATGAACGGCAAGATGTGGCTCCACCCGGCAACGCAAACCAACGTCGCCACACTCAAGAAACGCGGCGCTGAGTTCATCGGTCCCGACAAAGGCCTGCTCGCCTGTGGCTACGAAGGCATCGGACGGCTCTGGCCGGTCGAGAAAATCGTCGCACGCGCCTTGAAGCTGCTGTGAAACTTCGATTCCTCATCACGGCCGGGCCGACACGGGAATTTCTCGACCCGATCCGGTTCATCTCGAACCGTTCCTCCGGTAAGATGGGTTATGCGCTCGCTCGTGCTGCTTGCCGGTATGGGAAAGTCACACTCGTGAGCGGCCCGGTCGCGTTGAAGCCGCCGACCGGCGTGACCATCGTGCCGGTCACCACGGCGCAGGAGATGGCCGACGCTGTGTTGGCGCGGTTTGCCGATGCCGATGTCGTAATC
This sequence comes from uncultured Verrucomicrobiota bacterium, assembly GCA_903825435.1. Taxonomy (GTDB): domain Bacteria; phylum Verrucomicrobiota; class Verrucomicrobiia; order Palsa-1439; family Palsa-1439; genus CAIKAP01. The sequence goes on along the minus strand of CAIKAP010000086.1, from coordinate 7,543 downwards.
ATGACGGCTGCGGTTTGCGATTTCCGTCCGCGCCGCGTGGCGACGCGCAAAATCAAGAAGGCCGGCTTCTCTGGTGTGCTGGAACTCGTTCCAACCGGGGACATCCTGGCTACGTTGGGCAAACGCAAACGCCATCAACTCCTCGTCGGCTTCGCAGCCGAGACCGACGCGCTCGAGGCCAACGCACAGAAAAAATTGCGCCGCAAAAAACTTGACCTGATTGTCGCCAACGACGCCCGGGCGATGGATGCGGAGACGAATCAGGTGACGTTGCTGTACCGGGACGGCCGCGTGGAACGATTGCCGGAGATGCCGAAGTCGCAGGTGGCGACGGCGATCATCCGTCGCGTCACCGCACTTCGTACATAACCATTCCCGAAAGCAGTTTCGGGTAGAAGTCGGTACTCTTCTGCGGCATCCGGGAGCGCGCATCCGCAACCGCCTTCACATCCCCTACCGGTGTCGGTGTGAGGAAGAACGCGAGTTGCGCCGCACCGCTTTGCACTTGCGCCAACGCTTTCTCTGTTTCGCGCCAGTAGGTAACGTTGGCTTCCTCGCGAAGCTTTATCTCGTCAATGCCGAGCAACACTTCGAGGATGGCGACGTGAAGGATGGCAACGTCAAGCGTGTCCCAAAGCGGCGGCTTGCCGGTAAACAACGGTTTCAGCGCGGCGAGATTCTTCGGACGCAACACGACCCGGCCAAGCGCGTCAGCCATGCCGATCTCGTACGTTGCTAGCGCGCCACCGGTGAACGGTCTGACGTCAAAGGTGCCGGCAAGCTTTTCGCGGAACCGCTGCGGGTCGAATACGGCAAGGTTGGCGACGGTGCGGTGCGTAGGCAAAACCACCAAGCCGGGATCGTTCATGTCCACGATGGTCGCCATGACATACTTCGCGGCTTCGGTGCCCGCTTCATCCCGATAAGCCAACGCGGTTTCGTACCGGTGATGGCCGTCGGCAATGTAAAAGCTCTGCGGTCGCAGCGCCGCCTGAATACCGGCAATCTGTGCAGGATCGGTGATTTCCCAAACCGTATTCGTGACCTTGTAGTCGTCCACAACCGAGTACAACGGCGCGGCAAGCGTGGGTGCCGGTATCGGTCGGGGATGGAGCATGAAAATCTGACCCTGTTGAGCGCCCACTGTCCGCAACAATGACATCCGGTCGGCTTTCGGCTTGGAGAGTGTGTGTTCGTGCGGCAGGACTTGACCTTCATCCCACCGGCTGAGGCGGACGCGAGCAATCAGACCTTTGCGGATCAATTGCCGCGATCCGCCCGGAGGGGTGAACGTCTGTTCGAGCCAATAGAGCGCGGGCTGTGCGGAGCGGTGGAGGACGCCTTCCTTGTGGCAAGCTTGGTAGAAATCCCGTGCGCGGGTGTATTTGTTGGAGGAATCGCTGTCGCCGGGCTCTTCTTTGCCAAGCTCGATCCGTATGAGGTTGTAGGGCGACTGGGCGAGGTAACGCTCGCGCATCTCCGTGTTGATTTTGTCGTAGGGTTGAGTCAGCACATCAGCGGGATTGACGCGCTGTGTGTTGTAGAGAACGCCGTGGAATGGTTGGATTTCAGCCATGGTTTGGCGAACATAGTAGACAAGCGCTCCGGCGACGTCAAGACAGTGACGGGCTTACTTCTTCTTGTGCCCGTTGAGCCGGCGGCGGGCAGCGTAGATGGTGACCAAGCTGCTCACCCAGAGCAAAAGCACATTCGGTTCTGGGATGACAAGCACCTGACCGCCTGGGCCGTAGTTGAAATACAACTGGTCATAGCCACCTGAAGTCACCACGCTAGCGGTAAAGCCCCAACCGTTACTCGACGGGAAGAAGCGATTATAGACGAAGGAGAACTGGTTGCTATGGAAGTTGACAATCTGATTTGTCAGAGCCTGAGCGACAAGGAACTGATAGGATCCGGTTGGGTCAAAGTTACCAGGGAAGTCCGCCTGAAGGTCAACCCAGTAGGTCCCACTGTTTGTAAATGTCAGAGTACCCAGGATATTGACAAAATCCCAATTAGTGGTGCTGGGGTTGGCATCAGTCAGATTCCACTGCAAGCGACCACCTGTATCCCAAGTCAGATTGCTGATGCTGAGGTTCCCAGAAACTCCTAACGGTCCAGGTGCAAGAACGCCGCCATTGCCTAGCATGACATTGCTGACAGTCCCAGTACCGGACAAGATACCGGCGCTGGTCACAATGATCGTGCCACTTCCATTGGCAAAGCCGTTGGTATTGTTAGCCACCAAGCTGCTACCATAACCATTTACAGTGGTGTCACCCGTGTAGGTGCTCGCACCGGCAAACTCAACCACACCGGCATTGCCAATTGTAATATTGCTGTTACCGCTGATCCTACCTGCAAACCTCAACCAACCACTATTCGTAGACGCCATTGTAACGTTGTTATTCAGAACAACAGACCCAGCGAAAGTTGCGGCACCACTTCCAGCAAACCCAAGCGTACTGCTACTACCAGCCTGTACGATGATAGTGTTGTTAAGGGAAACACCGTTTTGCAGCTTGAGAGCCGCGTTCCCAGTACCCCCAACAAGAACCGCGTTGGTGCTCAAAGCGCCACTGGCACCAACCCAAATCTCGCCCTCCTGAACAATAGTGTTTCCACTGTAGGTGCTGCCAGCACCGTTCATCAGGAGCACACCGTTGTTGGTCTTGATAACAGACCCATTGGTGATGGAGGCATCAATTTGCAAGTCTATCGAGCCGGTGGTACCACGGGTAACATTGAAAATGCGCTCACCCGCCAAGTCTAAGTTACCGGAAATCACTGGTTTCGAGTTGATCGCGCTGGCGTTAACATCCCCGCCCAACGTCAACTTTCCGCTGCCTGTGTCTAGGGCGCCGCCGTACATCGTCAGATTATTGAGCGTCTGGTTGTTGCCGTTCAGATCAAGGATGCCACTGTTGACGATGACAGCGGCAGTGCTGTTAATCTGGTTGTTCGTCTGCCATAAAGCCGTGCCACCGCTCACAGTCAGATCACCCGGCAACGCGGGCGTGCCGCCCGCGCGGTTCAAGGCTAATACACCATTACTGACAATCGTGCCGCCGTAGCTAGCCGCACCGCTCAATATCACGGTGCCGTTGCCGGTCTTGATGACGGCGCCCACAACCGTGCCGGTGATCAAACCAGAGAACGTCACGTTGCCGCCGTTGTCGGCGTATAGTTGCACATTGTCCAGGAAGGTAACAGTGTTGCTGTAGGTCCCAGTCGTATTCGCCGCCACACCAATCCGCGCCCTGCCGGTACTGTCGGTCACGGTGATGTTGCGGGTAAAGTTAACGCCATTTGTAAGCAACAGGGCAGCCGTGTTCTGCCCATTAGGATCGCCCACGACAACTGCGTCGCTCCTGTTGCCCAACGCATCGGCCGTAGCAACTACCAAGGTGCCGTTGGTGACCATCGTGGAGCCGGTGTAGATGTTGTGGCCACCCAAGGTGAGGGTGGCGCCGCCAGCTTTGACAAGGTCACCGCTGCCGCTGATGATGTTGTTGTAGGAGATGGTCGCAGAGTTGTTAAAAATCAAGGTGCCTTCATTGCTGACGCTGCTGCTGCTGAAGCCACCATTGATCTGGAAAGTGCCGCCATAGATATAGGTGGCGCCGTTGTAGTTGGCGTTGCTGGCCAACACCAATGTTCCATTGGCTAATTTGGTCAGGCCACCGGGACCGCCGATCGTGTTGCCAAAGGTAACGACATCGCTGGCGCCATTCATGGCCACGGTGACGGTATTACTCAACACGAACGCATGCAAATCGGTGATGTTGCCACTGGTCTGCAATGTCACCCCATTGAGAGTGATGAGATTGCTGTTGTCTCCGAGGTTGTTGCCAGAATTGATTTGCAGTGTTCCACCGGCGACGCTGACAGCGCCAACAAAGCTGTTCGACCCAGTAAGCGCCAATGTCCAGCCACCGGTCTTGCTGAAACCACGGTCTCCGCTGATTTTTCCGGCGATGGTAACGCTGCCAGTTCCGCTGCCACTCATGGCCAGTGAATTGGAAAGAATTAAGTCGTTATTGATAACCGCCGAGCCGACACCCGCCTGCATCAACTGCGGAGTCGCAGAGCCGTCAAACTGAAGGGCGCCACCGTTTAGGGTTTGATTGGAACCGGCACCTAGATTGAAGGTGATTTTATTCAGAACATAGGGAGTTATGCTGTTGTTGTTGCTGGCAATACCATTGCCTTGGAAAATCAAGGCCGTTTGCATGCTGCCCGTGGGCGCCTGGCCGGTCCAGTTATTGTTGTTAGTCCAAACGCCGCCAGTCGTGTTCGTCCAGACACTCGCGACGCTGTAGGTAAGGAAGACGTTCGTTCCGCCGGCAAGGCTAACGCCAAAGGTACCGGTGATGTTGTTAGAAAATGCGCTGGTATTAATATCGAAAGCATTGCCGTTGAAATTGCTAATACCACCGGCTGCAGTAGCCAGCAACCACTGGTAGCTGCTATTGGTATTCCAATTCGTCGCCAAACCACCGCTGCCGGTGATGGGATTGATCGTTGTCAAGTCGAGAACAAACGGCGTCGATGGATTATTTGTAAAGATCAGCATCCCCGTGAGGTTGAGCAAGTTCCAACCGTTGGTGGAGCCTGCGACCGCACCGTTGTTGACATCAAAGTTGTTCACGTTCCATTGATAAATGCCGCCACTGTTCCAGTACAGGTTACTGACGGTCAATGTGCCCAAAGCGCCGTTCGCACCAGGATTAATCATCGCGCCGCTGGCGAGATTCACGTCGCGATTGATGAAGCCAACGCCGCTCAACGTCGCATTGTTTTCCACCGTCACTACACCGCCGCCATAGAACGTGCCGTTGACGCTGAGAACGCCCTGTCGTATGTCGGTGGCGCCGGCGTATGTGATATTGCTGTTCAACACCAGTGTTCCGACACCGCTCTTGATGAACGAGCCGACCCCGGCGCCATCGCTGATCGTTCCGCCCCAAGTAGCGCTGCCACTGCTCACGCTAACCGTACCGGTGGTATCCAAAACCATACTGCGTGACGACGTGAAACCGCCAACCACCTGCAACGTGCCATTGCTCATGGTCACCGAAGCACGGCCTACCGCGACGGTGCCGAGGCTGGTATCGCTGGTAGCGAATAATACGCCGTTGTCAATGAACGTGCCTCCGCTATAGGTGTTAATTCCGCTCAACGTCAACGTGCCGGTGCCAACCTTGGTCAACGCAATCGTTCCGCTACCATCCTGAATCATGCCGGAGAATGCCGACGGACCGGTGCCATCATAGCCCACGGTCAGCATATTCGTCCCAGTCCTCAAGCTGGTAGTAATTGTTCCACTACCGGTCATCGATCCAACCGTCTGGTTGTATCCACCCATATCCAACGTGCCGCCATTCATCACCAACGCCGACGTGGACCTGGCCCCACCGAACACGTTCGTCGCGCCGCCCTGCAACGTGCCGTCATTGACTCTCGTCGCGCCAGTGTAGCTGTTGGAGCCGGTCAGGAGAAGCGTACCATCACCGGCCTTGGTAAGCGCGCCGACGCCGCTGATCGTGTTACTGACCGTCAGCGCCGAAGACGAATCCACGCTAAAGGTGCCACCACCGGAGTTCAAGGTGACATTCCGGTTTTTGAGCGCGAAGCTGTTGGTCGCCTCCAGCGTGCCGCCGCCGAAGGTCAAGCTGGTGCCGTTGGTGCCTAGGTTGTCGGCCCCGATATACAGCGTGCCGCCATTGATAACCGTGCCACCACTATAGCTATTGGCATTGGTCAACACCAATACGCCGCTGTTCTGCACCAGCACGCCCGCGCCGGCGATAACGGGAGCGTTCGTGAACGTGTCGGTCCGGCTGAACGCCAACCACGAGTTATTGCTGATGACGGAGCTTTGGTTCACACTGCCGTTCCCACTCAATTGTAGCGTGCCGTCGTTGATGAATGTGGCACCCGTGTTGGTGTTGTTGCCGCTAAGAATCAGCGTATTACCACTAACCTTGATCAAATCACTGCTACCACCGAGGACGCCAGACAACGTGATATTGCCGTTACCGGTGTCGAACGTTCCGTCTTGGGCGAGACTGATCGCGTTGTTCAACGAAAATGAACCGGTGCTGGTCAGCGTACCACCGTTCATCGTCACCGCGCCGCTGCCAAGCGCGTTATTGATCCCAATCGCCACCCAGCCGGTGTTGATCATCGTGCCGCCGATGTAAGTGTTGGCACCACTGAGCACCAGCGTGCCGCCGCCGTTCTGCAACACAACGCCCGTGCCGATGATCTTGTTGTTGACGGTCGCTGTGTCGCTCCGGTTGAACGCCAGCCATGCGTTGTTAGTGACCGTGCCGGTGCCGAGGGTGCCGCTGGCGCCGCCGTTGCCAACCTGCAGCGTACCGGCGTTGATGATCGTGCTGCCGGTGTAGGTGTTGTTGGTCGTGAGCATCAATGTGTAGGCACCGGTCTTGGTCAACGCCCAACCGGAGGCAACGGTGTTGGTTTCGCTAATCACACCGTTGACGGTGATGTTGCCGTTACTGGCGTTGAATGTGCGGGTGCCGCCATCCAACACCAGGTTGAGGTTGAGCGTCTGGCTGCTGGCGCTGTAGTTGTTCACGTCACCGATCAGATTTACGTTGCTGCCATTGAGCACAAAAGCGCTTGCGCCGGAGTTAAAGTTGATGCCGCTGAACTTGGTGTTGGCAGTAAAGTTGTTGGTATTATTCAGGCGAGCGGCACCGCTATTAAAGTTGAGGAGGTCGCCGTCCTGCAAGGCAACGCCGTTCCAGTTATTGGAGTCGCTCCACAAGCTGTTCACCCCGCCGCCGTTCCACCCCGAGCTAGCGGCCAACGTCAAGGCTACATAACTATTGCCATTGGTCACGTCAACGCTGAAGCGGGAAACAATGCCGTTAGCGAGATTAGAAACCGCCAACGCAGCGATTCCGTTGCCACCAATGGTGCCGCTGTACTGGATGAGGTCATAGGTGCCGCGCGTCGTCCAAGCGTTGGTGTTTCCTTCCTGGTAGATGTTGAACGCGCCGTCGTTAATCGTAAGACCGCCGGATTTCAGGACGTTGATCATGTCATTCGTTCCGGAACGGAACTCGAAGTTGATAAGGCTGCCTGCCGCAGATAGCGTCAGGTTGCTCAGGGTCAACAAACCAATGCCGCCGTTGCCGGGGCTGAGAGTGGCACCGTTGTTGATCGTGACCAATCCGTAAATCGTCCCGGTGCCGCCGAGAGTGCCGCCGCTATAGACGTTGACCGCGCCCGAACCAAGAGCCGAGCCGGTAGCGTTGTTAGCCAACAGCGTACCGTTGGTGATGACGGTGCCGCCGCTGTAGCTATTGGCGTTCGTGACCACCAATGTGCCGCTGCCCCTCTGTACCAACCCGCCCTCTCCGCTGAGGCCCATCCAATTGGTGAGCACATCGCTGCGGTTGAACGCAAGCCACGCACCGCTGCCAATGGACAGGTTGGTGTCCATAATACTGCCTGTGGTGCCCCCCGCACCGAGTTGGAGTGTACCGCCGTTGATGATGGTGCCACCGCT
>CAIKAP010000085.1 GCA_903825435.1 uncultured Verrucomicrobiota bacterium | reverse complement strand
GGAGTTGCGCACTGACGCCGGCAGCCTGCGCACACTGGTGTTGCGCGCTGAGTTCGACGGCGAAGAGACAATCTGGTGTCCTGTTGGTGATTTCTTCGGCAGCGGCGTCGGGCTGAACGCGCTCGACGGTTGGTACCGCACCGTGACCAAAGACGGCGTACTGACCTGCCGGTGGGCAATGCCGTACCAGAAAGGGGCACGGTTGACGTTACTCAACCTTGGGAAAACGGCGGTGATAGCGAAGCTCACGGCGCGCGTGGGCAACTGGCAGTGGGACGACCGCTCGCTGCATTTCCGCGCCAACTGGCGCTACCAGGACCCGATTGCCACCCGCCCGATGTCGGATTGGAACTACCTCACTGCCACCGGTCAGGGCTGCTACGTCGGTGACTCGCTCGTGGTGTTCAACCCGGTCAAGGGCTGGTGGGGTGAAGGCGATGAGAAGATCTACGTGGATGGTGAAACATTCCCATCGCACATCGGTACCGGCAGCGAGGACTACTACAACTACTCTTGGTGCGACACCGGCTTGTTCCAAACACCGTTCGCCAATCAGGTCCGGTGTGACGGCCCCGGCAACCAAGGCTACAGTGTTGTCAACCGCACCCGCAGTCTGGACTCGATCCCGTTCACCAAGTCGCTCCGCTTCGACATCGAAATCTGGCACTGGGCTGATTGCAAAGTCGGTTACGCCGCGACGACGTACTGGTACGCGCGCCCCGGTGCTACTTGCAACCGCCTGCCACAGCCCGACGAAGCCGTGCGGCCGCTTCACGAGCCGCCGCCGCCGTTCCATATCGCGGGGGCCATCGAATGCGAGCAACTGAAGATCGTCGCTAAAACGCCCGACGTTCCCGCCAACCCGCAAAATGTTGGGCTCACCGCAGGCGAATGGAGCGGCGACAAGCAGTTATTTGTGCAAGGTAACCGCGTCGGTAACTTCATTGAGCTTCGCATCCCAACCCCACAACACGGAGCAAAGAAGCTGACGCTCTACGCGACGAAGAGTTGGGACTACGGCATCCTCCGCTTCAGTGTCAACGGCCAGCCCGCCGGCAAAGACTACGACGCATGGGCCGAGCAAACGATTGCCAGCGGCCCGATTGAACTTGGCGTATTTGAGCCCAAAGACAGAACATTCATCCTCCGCGTCGAGGTCGTCGGCGCCAACCCAAAATCAAAAGGCAGTAAAGCCTTCTTCGGCCTTGACGCCGTCACGCTGTCAACACCGTAAAAATCGCAGACGGAGTCCGTCTTGCGTGGCTGACGACATGGCTTGAGTCTCGTTTTTTCTTACCCTAATGTTGTCCTTGCTCATCGGCGGGTTTGCCTTCACAATGTATGTCGAAACTCAGGTCGCCTTCTTCAGTCGCACGAAACTGTCGTCGGAGATGATGGCACAAGACCGCACACTGCTTGAAAACGACATTGTACATGAACCACGAGGTGGGCGATGGAGAATTTGGCGTGAGAGTCATTGACGAAGAGAGCTTGTTGCGGATCAATCACCTCAACGCTGCCGAAGAGGCCGAGGTGCCGTCGCCGTTACTGACAGTCTGCACAGAAGTCGATTGTGCGGTGAACCTGCTTCCGCCTCCAGCTACGGCTCCGCAAAACCCTCAAACTCCCGCTGGCAAACGATGAAAACAGGCCGAGCGATCGCGCTGTACGCTGTGGCGGTGTTCGTGTTGAGCGCCACGCTCGCTCCGTGGCTGTTCTGGGCGGCGCATCATTTCGGCGCCTGGCCGTTCCGCCGCGTCTTCAACCGCGCCATTCTCGGCGTCGCCCTAGCCGGGCTGTGGCCGCTGTTGCGCTCAGCCGGCATCCGCTCTTGGCGGGAGGCGGGGTTTGTTCCGTGTTTGTTCCGGTTGCGCCAGATGCCGCTCGGTTTCGCGCTCGGCATCGTCTCCTACGGCCTCGGCGGCCTCCTGCTCACTCCGTCGTTGCGCGCCGTCGGCAACCCTTGGAACCTGCTCGGCTTCGCGTTCACCGGCATCGTCGTCGCGCTGATCGAGGAAACGTTTTTCCGCGGTGGCCTGCAAAACGTCTTTCAGCGACGGATGCCGGCTTGGTTGGCGGTGTTGGTCGTCAGTGGCATCTACTCTGTCGTCCATTTCCTAAAACCGTCGGGCGCGGACATTGCGGGCGATGCCATGACGTGGCGCAGCGGGTTCGAGTACCTAGGAGGCGTGATTGCGTGTTCGTTCCAGGAGACGGGCGTGTGGCGCAGCGTGGTGGCGCTCTGGCTGGTGGGCATCGTGTTGGGTTGGGCGTTTGTGAGGACGCAAGCGTTGTACCTGAGCATCGGCCTGCACGCCGGCTGGGTGTTCGCGTTGAAGACGCTGGCGCGGCTCGACGGCGGCTCGCTGGTGGACAATCCGATACTCTGGCCGGTCCTGTTGCTACTGCTGGGAGGGATCGAATGGTGGTCGCGGCGAAAACACTGATCCGCGCGGCGGCGGACCTGTTGTATCCGCGCAACTGCCAGTTTTGCGCACAGCCACTGGCAGAACACGAACACGGCGTCATCTGTGCTGCCTGCCTGGCGACCGTGAAATGGATCGAACCACCCTGTTGCTCCCGGTGCGCGCTACCGTTTGTCGGCGCGGTGACAGGAAAATTCCAATGCGGTTACTGCAAGGACCTCGACTTGCATTTCAGCCACGCCGTCGCGGCGTGCCTGGCGCGTGGCATCGTCTTGGACAGCATCCACCACTTTAAGTACAACCACCGACCGTATTTCGGCCAGCACCTCGCTGATTGGATCGTGACAGCGGGACGCGAGCACATGGACTGGAGCGGCTTGGAGGCGATTGTGCCGGTGCCGTTGCACCCCCGCAAGAAACGGGAGCGCGAGTTCAATCAGGCCGAGTACCTCGCCGATGCCGTCGGCACTGCGTTCGAGAAGCCGGTCTGGAAACGCCGCCTCCGCAGGGTGCGCGACACGAAGACGCAGACACGCCTGAACCGCGAGGAACGCATGGACAACCTGCACGACGCCTTTGCTGCGCCTGACGGCGGCGCGTTGAAAGGCTGTCGCGTGGTGCTGGTGGATGATGTGTTTACCACTGGCGCAACGCTGGACGCTTGTGCTAAAGTTCTGCGCGTTGCGGGAGCGTCGGACGTGTGGGTCCTCACCGTTGCCCGTGGAGCGTACGTGTAACTATGTTTGAGAAAAAACCAAAACTAACCGCGACAAAAAACAAGAAGCGTGACATCCCCAGCGGCCTTTGGGTCAAGTGCGCCGACTGCGGCGAGATGATCTTCAGCAAGGAACTGAGCAAGAACCTAAAAGTCTGCGCCAAGTGCAACCGTCACTTTCCCATGACCGCCCGCGAACGCATCGCATCTCTGGCCGATGAAGGGACGTTCCATGAGACCGACGCTGACATGGTAAGCGTGGACACGTTGAAGTTCACCGGCATGGCCGCCTACACCGAACGCCTCAAGACTTACCAACGCCAAACCGGCCTAGCCGACGCCATCGTCACCGGCCTCTGCAAGATCGGTGGCCACGACGTCTCGCTGGCCGTGATGGATTTCTCTTTCCTTGGCGCCAGCATGGGGTCGGTTGTCGGCGAGAAGGTCACTCGCGCCATCGAGAAGGCCACCGAACTCAAGATTCCCGTCATCATCGTATCCGCCTCCGGCGGCGCCCGCATGTACGAAGGCATCCTCAGTCTCATGCAAATGGCCAAGACCAGCGCCGCGCTCGCGCTGCACGCCAAAGCCGGCCTGCCGTACCTGTCCGTCCTCACTCATCCCACAACCGCCGGTGTAATGGCCAGTTTCGCCTCACTCGGTGATGTGATTATCGCTGAGCCGAAAGCTCTTATCGGATTTGCCGGACCGCGCGTCATCAAGGAGACCACCCAACAGGAGTTACCAGAAGGTTTTCAGACCAGCGAATTCCTTCTCGAACACGGACTGCTTGACCTTATCGTCCACCGCAAGGAACTGCGAGACACGCTCAGCAAGATGCTTCAGTACTTCTCCGGCAACAGCGGATGCAAGTTCAAGGCAGCGTGACCTACCGCGACGCGATCCAATTCCTCTCCGGCATCCAGGTCTTCGGCCAGCAACTAGGTCTCGACACCATGCGCGCGTTGCTCCAGCGCATCGGCAACCCGCATGAGCACCTCCGATTCCTCCACATCGCCGGCACCAATGGCAAAGGCAGCGTCGCTGCCATGTCGCAGTCCGTCCTCACCGCCGCCGGCTATCGCACCGGCCTCTACACCTCGCCCCACCTCGTCACTTTCTGCGAACGCATCCAAATTGATGGCCAACTAATTTCCGAAACCGACGTCGCCCGTCTTGTCGCGCAGATCAAACCGATCCTGCCGACCACGCCGCGACAACCAACCCTCTTTGAAGTCGTCACCGCCATCGCGCTCCAATACTTCCGCGAACAACGCGTGGACGTTGTCGTCTGGGAAACCGGCCTCGGTGGCCGTCTCGACGCCACCAACGTCGTCACCCCGCTTGTCAGCGTCGTCACCAACATCGCCTACGACCACATGCAGTATCTCGGCGACACCCTCCCGAAGATCGCCGCCGAGAAAGCCGGCATCATCAAGCCCGGCATTCCCGTAGTGACCACCGCGCAGGGCGAAGCGCTCGAAGTGATCCGCCGCGTGTGCGTCGAACAGAATGCGCCGCTGACCATTGTGACCGCCGGGCAAAACCGCACGCCATTGATAGGCCCACACCAAGCGATCAACTGCGCCGTCGCTGAAGCCGCGTTGCGCGCGACCGGCCTGAAGATAACCGCCGAACAGATGCGAACCGGCCTTGCCAAGACGCACTGGCCCGGCCGATTCCAGATCGTACGCGAGAAACCATTTACGGTCCTTGATGGCGCGCACAACCCTCACGGCGCGGAGGCGTTGGCCGCAACATTGCGAGAACAGTTCAGCGAACGAAAATTGACTCTGATCCTCGGGGTTCTCCGCGACAAGGATTACCAGCAAGTCTGCCGCATCCTCGCTCCGCTGGCGGCGCGCGTTCTCTGCGTATCCGTCACCAACGACCGGAGCGCTACTGCTGAGGAGATTGCGCAAGCTTGTCGCCCAGCCGCAGCCGAAGTCTGCCGCAACCTAGCCGAAGCCTTTGTCAAGGCGGCGAATGCCGATGTCGTCGTGATTACCGGCTCGCTCTTCCTCGTCGGCGAAGCGACGGCATACCTGCAAAGTTCGTCCGTACCGAAACAAGAGCGCCGTCTGCAATGAGCGGACAGATGCTCTGAAGCGGTCCGCTTGCGTTTCCTTCAAAGTCGAGCTATGATGATTACGCAGAATGCCCAAGCATTACACACAACACCTGACTCGTATCGCAGCGGTCCTGAGCCTTTCCACACCGATGGAACAAAGTTCTTGGGCGCCCAACACCGATGTCTACGAAACGCCGCAACACCTGATCGTTAAGATGGAGTTGGCTGGCGTTCGCAAGGACGATTTGGAAATCACCCTCCAAGACCGGCTCCTCGTCGTCCGAGGCTACCGCAAGGACACCTGTCCGCACCGAAAGGGGCCTTGTTCATTCCGCCAGATGGAAATTGATTACGGTTACTTTGAGCGCCGCATCCTGATGTCCACCTTGGTGGACGCAACGTATGCTCAGGCGCAATTCAACAATGGTTTTCTCCACATCGAACTTCCGAAGACAACGCGCCCGACTCCTTCTGCCGTCACCATCGTGATTGAACAAATCAGTTAGAGCTTGCGCTACTGTCATTGCGCCAGCAATATAGCCGCAGGGAAGTTGTGCGCGCCCTGTCGAACCGACCATGAGCGACATCACACAATCGAAACCTGCCGCAAGCGACGCTGCCCACAGCCCGACTCTCTCCGGCCCCCTGCCAACCCAACTGCCGATTCTGCCATTAAGCGACCTGGTCGTGTTTCCACACATGGTCGCGCCACTGCTGGTCACCAGCGCGCTATCCATCCGCTTAATTGACGATGTAGTCGCCGGCAACCGTCTGGTCGGCGTCGTCCTCCAGAAGGTTGCCGACCAGGAACATCCTCGCCTAGCCGACCTTCAGGAGTTTGGCTGCGTCGTCCGCGTGATGCGGATGCTGAAATTCCCCGACGACAGCGTGCGCGTCCTTGTCCAAGGTCTCAAACGCATGAAACTGGTCTGCCTCGTCACCGAGACGCCGTACCTCATCGCGCAGATTGAGCAACAGGAAGACATCACCGAACCCGGTATAGAGATGTCCGCCCTGACCCGCAGCGCCGCCACCCAGTTCCAACAGGTCGTCGAACTCTCCCCCACCCTGCCTGACGAACTGAAGATCGCCGTCCAAAACATTGACGACCCGAGCAAGCTTGCCGACATCATCGCCACCAACATCAACCTTGGCGTCGAGGAAAAACAAGGGCTCCTCGAAACCGTTGATGTCCGCGTCCGCCTCAGCCTGCTGTGTGCGATGTTGAACCGCGAACAGGAAGTCCTCCACCTCGGCAGCGAGATCCAAAGCAAAGTCAACAAGGCCATCACCAAGACCCAGCGCGAGTATTTCCTGCGCGAACAACTCAAGGCCATCCAGAAAGAACTCGGCGAAGCCGGCGAGAGCGGCGGTGAGATCGCCGAGCTGCGAGAGAAGATTGACAAGGCCCACATGCCCGCCGAGGTCAAGAAAGTCTCCCTCAAGGAACTCGATCGCCTCGCCACCGTCCCGCCCGCCGCCGCCGAGTACACCGTTGCCCGCACCTACCTCGACTGGCTCATCGCCGTCCCCTGGTCGCGCGGGACCGAGGACAAACTCGACATTACCCGCGCCCGCCGCATCCTCAACGAAGACCACTACGATCTCGAACAGGTCAAGAAACGCATCCTCGAATACCTCAGCGTCCTCAAGCTCAAGAGCGAAAGCGGCAAGGACGCCGCCGTCAACAAAGGCCCCATCCTTTGCTTCGTCGGCCCTCCCGGCGTCGGCAAGACCTCCCTCGGCATGTCCATCGCCCGTGCCATCGGCCGCAAGTTCATGCGCATCTCGCTGGGCGGCGTTCGCGACGAAGCCGAGATACGCGGCCATCGCCGCACTTACATCGGCGCCCTGCCCGGCCGCATCATCCAAGGACTCCGTCGCGTCGAGAGCAACAACCCCGTCTTCATGCTTGACGAGATTGACAAAGTCGGCAGCGATTTCCGCGGTGACCCCAGCTCCGCGCTCCTTGAAGTCCTCGACCCGCAACAGAACAACAGCTTCTCCGACCACTACCTCGAAGTTCCTTTCGACCTCTCCCGCGTCATGTTCATCACCACCGCGAACCTGCTCGAACCGATCCCGCCCGCGTTGCGCGACCGCATGGAAGTCATCGAACTGCCCGGCTACACCGAACAGGAAAAAGTACACATCGCCATCAAGTACCTCGTCCCCCGCCAACTCACCGAACACGGCCTGAAGACCAAACAACTCAACATCCGCAAGGAATCATTTTTCAGCATCATCCGCCAACACACCCGCGAAGCCGGCGTTCGCAACCTCGAACGCACCATCGCCACCATCTGCCGTCGCACCGCCCGCCGCATCGTCGAAGGCCGCACCAGCTCCGTGCTCGTCACCCCGAAACACCTCAAGGATTTCCTCGGCCCGCCGGAGTACTTTCACGACATGGCCGAGCAACAACTCGAACCCGGCATCGCCATCGGCCTCGCATGGACAAGCGCCGGCGGCGACATCCTCTTCATCGAAGGCACTCAGATGCCCGGTAAAGGCCACGTTACCATTACCGGTTCCGTTGGCGACATCATGCGGGAAAGCGTCCAAGCCGCCCTCAGCTACGTCCGCGCCCACGCCCATCAACTCGGCATCGAACCGAAATTCTTCGACAAACACGATATCCACGTCCACGTCCCCGCCGGCGCGATTCCGAAGGACGGCCCTTCCGCTGGCCTCGCGATGGCCGTCACCCTAGCGTCGCTGCTGACGCATCGAGCCATTCGTCCCGGCGTTGCCATGACCGGCGAAATCACCTTGCGCGGCAAAGTCCTGCCCATCGGAGGAGTGAAAGAGAAAGTCCTAGCCGCCGCCCGTTCTGGTATCCGCGTGGTCCTGTTGCCCGAACAGAACCGCAAAGACCTCCACGACGTGCCGACCGAAATTCGCAAGAAGATGAAGTTCGTCTTCGTTAAGACCATCGCCGACGCCTTCAACGCCGCCATCCCCGCCCCACCCTCGCGCCAAGCGGCTTAGCGTGGCTGCAGCCAGAGCCGGCCTCGGAAGAACACGCCGCTCCCGCCGAACTGGTTCGTGTACACGACCGTCTGATTAGCGCCGAGGATGTTCTCGTAGCCCGGCACGGACGACCAGCTCTTGTCCACGAGGTTGGTGCAAAAATCCACCGCGTAATGCCGCGCAAAACCGGCATAATAATCGCCGGTGGTTTGGCGGGCGGTGAACCAGACGACGAATGGCGTGTTCGTGATGGCAATATTGAGCCGGAACGCATCGTCGGGATTGGTCGGGTCGGAGCCGGTGAGGTATTCCTGTTTGTTGCTCAGCCCGTCGCCGTCACCGTCGGCGGTGGCGCACGAGGCGCTGTTGGTTGTCTGGCCGGTGCCGCCGAAATAGTTTTGCCGCCAGAGATCCGGTATGCCGTCGCCAACAGTGTCGGCGTAAACCGTCACCGTTGACGGTGTGGATGTGACGGCAAAGGCGTCGTTGTACAACGCGATTGCCTTCAGTGTGTGGATGCCGGCGGTGATATTGCTCCATGTGCCGGTGTACGGCGCGTTGGTCGCCTCGGCGCGCACGATACCGGCATCGGTGAACTGCACTTTGTTGATGGTATTGCTGTTGGCGCTGACGCTGGCGCTGAAGCCAATGGTCACTGGCGCAATGTAACCGGCACCGGTGGCGGGCGCGGTCAGAAACACGGACGGCGAAGTCAGCGGCGAGTCACCGACTTGGGGAGAGATCGCGCTGGGGCCGTTGGTGTCGGTGGCGGTGACGATGAAGTAGTAGGCGGTGCCATTGGTCAGGCCGGTCACGAGGGTGTTGGTCGTGGTGACGTTCTGGAGTGTGGAGTATGGGCCGCCGTTGGTCGTGCCGTAGCGGACGGTGTAGTTGGTCGCGCCGGTCACTGGCGACCAGTTGAGGAGAATTCGCTGGTCGGCAGCGGCAGAGACGAAGTTGGTCGGCGCGGGCGGTTTGAACAGGTTGACGGTGTCCAGCACATTGCCGAGGTTGTCGTAGGCGACCATGTGGAGGTTGGTGGCGTTGACATCAACGACCATATAGCAATTGGAGCTGACTCCTTTGACTGTGTAAACGGTGTTGGAGACCGTGTACAACGGCGCGCCGGCACCACCGCAGGTGATGTGGCGGATGCCGTTGACGAGATTGTGTTGGTAGAAATGATTATGGCCGGCGAAAAAAACTTTGACGCCGCTCGGGGCGAGGTAGTTGCTGGAGAGCGTCTGGAGCGTGCTGTCGCCGGTGTGCGCGCCCGAACCGCCCCACGTGTAGGCCGGGGCGTGGAAGCCGAAGACCTTCCACGGTTTAAGGCTGGCTTGCACGTCCTGTACGATCCAGTTGTACTGGGTGCTGCCGTTGGTGTAGGTGGTTTGGTAGTTGCCGATGGTGACGTGGAGGTCGCCGCAATCGAAGGAGTAATAGCCGTTCCCTCCGGTCGAATCGGGAGCCTGATCATAAACCTGCATGTTGCTGCCGGCGACCCAGCCGTCGTGGTTGCCCGGCGCGTAGCAGATCGGAATCCATTTCTCCAACTCCAATTCGTCGGTGACGAGCCATTGGTTGGTCCAGTTGGCGTAGGTGTTGTCGCTGGCTAAATCGCCTCCCGCCAGTTGGAACAATGGCGGCGAGGGCGACGTATGCGAGTTCAGTATGCGGTTGGCGATCTGGCCGTGAACGGCGGGGCCGTTGCGGTTGTCAGCCTCCCAGACGAAGCGGAACGGCGTGCCGGGATTGACAAGGGTCGTGAACGTATAGTCCGACGTGTTCGTGCCCTGACCGGTCAGCCGGTAGTGATACAGCGTGTTCGGCTGGAGTCCAGTCAACTTGATGCGGTGAACGTACGTGGCCGTGCCGGCGGTTGTGGAATTAGTCGCTTGGGTGCTCGTGGAGAATCCGTAGTTGGTCGTGGTTCCGAAGTTGACGGTCACAGCGTTGGTCACACTGCATTCGGCAAGCACATAGATATTGCTGGCCGTCGCGCCTTGTAGCATCGGGCCGCGGATCAGCGCACCATAAGACGGCATCAGCCCAAACAGTATCCCGACGGCAACAATACGCACAGTTCTCATCTCAACCTTCATTCCTAATCGGGATCCTCATCGGCGTAGCCGACCAAGGAGTGAACGAACCCAGTCGCATCAATTAGAGCAAAGACCGGTTCATCGTCGCCCAGCATGTAATCGATGACATAGGTAAGCCCCGGCCGGACGATGGACTTGCGGCAAACCTCCAGCTTACCGACCACGCCTGTCTGCGCGGACTTTTGGACAACTTCTGGCAGGTCGGCGAAGGTAACGACCACGGCATTGTCGAGAATCTTCCCGTGGTCATCGACAGTCACGAGCTGTGGGCCGAGCTTGTCCGTGATATACGCCCGATATACCGGGCCTTCGAGCTGCCGGACACGGTTGATCTTCTCGATGCGCCGTCCACACGCAACTGCGAGCACCGTCACGCGAACAGCAGCCGGCGATTCGGCCAGCGTGACGACAGGGATTCGTATTACCCCATGCTTGGGGACCCCTGCACATCCTCCACCCAGACTGGCAACTGCGATCGCAACAAGCGCAAAACAACCTGACGATCTCCTCCAAAGTGGGTTTCGCGTCATTTACAAACCTCTCACTGTGAAACTCACTTCCGTCGCACCACAACTTCCTGTTTCTGCCGGAGCTTGACGATGCTATCGGCGGCACAGACACCGCGCCACAGAATGTTCGGATACAAAATGCTCCGTCGTCCGATCAACGAGCCGGGGTTCAACACGCAGTTGCAACCGATGTCCGCACCGTCGCCGATGACCGCCCCAAACTTCCGAAGCCCGGTGTCAATCTGCCGCAGACCGTTCGGCAACGTCACATTACCTTTGACCGTCTTAACGTTCGAGAGGATCACGCCCGCACCGAGGTGCGCTTTGTGGCCGAGGATCGAATCGCCGACATAACTAAAATGAGGGACATGCACCCCGTTGAAGAGGATGGCGTTCTTGAACTCACAAGCGTTACCGAGCACGCAGCCGCTGCCGACGATGACATTGCCGCGGATGTAGGCGTTCGACCGGATCTCGCAGTTCTCCCCGATGATTGTCGGCCCATTGATAACCGCCCCGTGCTCGATCACCGTCCCCTTCCCGATCTGCACATCCGTCCCGATGAACGGCGTCCCGACCACCGTGCCGAGATTGGCCGCCTTGACATTCGCCTTCGCGAAATCGCCGATACGTTTCAACACGTCCCAGACCTGCTCACAGCCATCGAACAACTCCGGAAACGCGAACTCGCCGAGGTCGAGATAATCTTCAGTACGGAACATGGCAGCATCTTAGCCGTCAACGTCGCCAGCCGCAAGCCAAACGGGTAGGACAGCTTATCCAGTGATGCCATCTGAATGACTCTGGCGGGCGACTGTGTGCGCTTGCAGCAACGCAGAGCGTGTTTTGAAAATAGTTAGCCGGGCGTCCCGCTGTTTATTTCCGATGATCACAAAAGAAACGGGCGGGACGCTCGTTCAACTATTGCGTGAGGCGGATGCGATAGAATCGCTGAAGGACATTGGTAGCGGTGGGGTCAACGATCTGGATGATGGCGCCGGTGCCGAGGATGTTGGTCTGGCCGGGGACTGTTTGCCAGGAGTTGCTCTGGCGCAGGTCGGCGGTGTATTCGACTTGGTAGAGTTTGCCGGAACTGGAGGAGAAGTTGATTCGCCAGCCGTCGGCGCCGCGAAGCAGGCTGGTGATGGCGAGGCGGCTGGTGCTCGAGCGCGGGTCGGTGCCGGCAAGGTATTCCTGGAGGTTGGTCATTCCGTCGCCGTCGGGGTCGGCGTTGGCATTGGCGGCGGTGGCGCCGCCGAAATAAATCTCTTCCCACCAGTCGGGGATGCCGTTGGCGTTGCTGTCGGTGTTTTGCGCGTAGTAGAAGGCCGTGGCGGTGGTGTTGCTGTAGACGGTGAAGCTGATCGGACTGATGGGGTAACCGGTGGCGTCATGTTGGCTGACGCCGTTGAGTTCCCAGCGGACGAAGACGTAGCCGTTGGTCGGTCCCCAGAGCGCGGCGGTGGTGATGTTGGTGCCGACTTGGACGTAGGCAGTCTGGTAGAGGAAGCCGGTGGGATTGCTGGTGAGCTTATAGAAAGCGTACGTCCGCAAATCCAGAAGCGTCAACGCCGAGGCGCGCTGCGAGATGCCGCCGTCAACGAAGCTGTCCGGCACACTGGGATTGTAATCGCGGTTATACTCGTCCAGCAGCGTGAATCCTTCCGCGTCGGTGTCAATCGTGACGCTGATGTTCGTCGTGCCGTAGTACTGCCACTTGAACCAGTCGGGCACGCCATCGCCGGCGGTTGACTGACTGGCTGAATAAAACATCGCCACCGCATTCGTCATGGTCGCATCCACCACGATTGACAGTCCTCC
>CAIKAP010000084.1 GCA_903825435.1 uncultured Verrucomicrobiota bacterium | reverse complement strand
TCCGGCGTCGCCACCACGGCGAAACAAAGCTGGGCCGATATCCCGTTGCGAAAATCCATCAACCCGCCGCGCGCCGATGGAATGTCGCCCACCAGAAGCCTCTGTGTGTCTGCCGTCGCGACGTCGCTGAACCGCTTCAACACCGACACCGCGGCGAGCTCTTCGCCCCACGCCGCCACGCACAGGACAAGATAAATGGTCAACCATCTCATGCGAATTACTTCTCCCCGAAACAAACACCAAAAGTAACGCAATGTTTCCACCTTTTACCAATGCGAAACAGCCAGTTGCCCTCCTGAAGGCGAGGAGCGCTTGGACGAATATTACAGTCGAACCCACTGCAATTTGTCCGGACTACGGACAATCTCGCCCCAGTTCCACCTTGGCACCTACGCCGCCGCCGCCATCTCCTCAACGACCGCCTCTTGATTGGGTTTTTGCGGAGTACTTCTCGGTCAGTGTTTTTGCTCCGCGCAGTAACGGCTATCCACACAGGGAAACTGGCGGTTCGTTGCGGACAGTACGCTCAGCCGGAAAATGCTGCGCTAACAGTTTCCCGGCGGTCTGTATCCCGTGAATGATGCCGTCGGTAAATCGTCCTTGACGGAAGTGCTCCCGCATCTCGGCAGCCACCTGTTCCCAGAAGGTTTCCCCACATTTTGCATGGACAGCTTCGTCACCGACAATAAAAAAGTTCTGGGACTCAGGGGCCATGAAGATCAGTACGGCGGCGCGGTGTTTGGTCTTGTGCATCCGCAATTTATGGAAATGGTGAATCGCTGCGTGTCGGACATCGGTTACTGGGCGATGACTTACATAAACGCGAATCTCGCTCGAAGTCTGCTTTTCAGCGGCGACGATGACCGCAACCACCCGGTCGTGATCGAACTGACTAAAGAACGTTTCCCTTTTCATGGATTACCAGCTTCCTCCCGCACCGCCGCCGCCAAAACTGCCTCCACCTCCGGAAAAGCCTCCGCCCCATGAGAATCCACCGCCACCGGAAGAAAACCCGCCACTTCCCCATCCACCATAAATCGACGTTCGCCCGCCACGAGTATAAACGGTCCCTCCCACTGAGTAGCTGAGCAACCGAACAAGGAAAACGACAACTGCAAAACTAAAGAGGAATGCAATCAACCGCTTCGGCGTTTCGGTTCGTTCCGTAGCTGTGTAACCGCTGCCTTCATACTCACCCCGTGTTGCCCGAAGTATTGCGGCGACGCCAGCTTGCAAGCCGCCGTCAAAATCACCATTGCGAAAGTGCGGCTTGATCTCATTCTCAATAATCCGCTTAGCCAGTGCATCCGGCAGCGCTCCCTCCAAGCCGTAGCTGACCTGTAGGTACATCTTGCGGTCTTGCGTAAACACAAACAGGACCGCACCGTTACTCTTGCCCTTCTGTCCGACACCCCATGCTTGCGCAACGCGAACGGTGTAATCCTCGATAGAGGAATCAGACTGCAACTTCGGGAACACGGCGACCACAATTTGGATGGAGGTCTGCCGCTCGAACTGCTCTAGTTGCTGGTTGAGTCCTGTTGCGACAGCTGGAGAGATGACCTGCGCGTAGTCGTTGAAGTATGATTTAGGAGTTGGGGGAATAACTTCCGCTGCCTGCACGGTGACTGTGCTCAGCAACACGAGCAAGAACCAGAGTGATTTCGTCTTCACTGTTGAATGAAGTTACTTGGCTGGCGTACCCGAAAAGTTGAATTCTACTTTCGGTGGCTTTTCTGCACCCGAGACGGCGGTGAAATATGGCTTTTCCTTGAATCCCATCATGCCAGCAAAGAGCAGCGTAGGAAATCGTTTGATCGCCGTATTGTACGCTTGTGCGGCATCGTTAAAACGACCACGTTCCACGGCAATGCGGTTCTCAGTGCCTTCCAATTGCGCCTGTAGTTCCTGAAAGTTTGCGGTGGCTTTGATATCGGGATAACGCTCGACGACGACCAGCAGTCGCGACAAGGCGGACGAGAGTCCTGCTTGCGCCTGCTGGAACTCGGCAAACTTGGCAGGGTCATTAAGAACCTGATTCGCATCTACCTGCACCTTTTCCACGGAAGCTCTTGCCTGTGTGATCTCGACCAGCGTGGATTTCTCAAAGTTCGCCGCTCCAGAGACGGTGGCGACAAGGTTGGGAATCAGATCGGAGCGACGCTGATAAACGTTTTGCACCTGCGCCCACTGCTTTTCGACCCCCTGCGATAGTCCGACGAGCCGGTTGTAACTGCCGACTCCGATCAAGAGAATCAAGACAATGATAGCACTAAGAATGATCCAATTCTTCATAGCTTCTTACACTCCTTCAGAACCACTTTACACGGCAACAGGTGGTTTTCCCAGCCAATTGTAAGCCGCCAGAAGGCGTGCTTCGTGGCGACCCGCAACTGAACTACGATCATATCCACGACCGCAGAGCCGAAGCTTGGCCGTCGAATGGCAGCTTGGAGAAACTTATCAGCTCGATCGGTGTTATAGAACACAAGCAACAGCAAAACCAAAGGAACCATATGAAGAAAATGAATCGCGCCCTATTGACCGCACTGCTATTGAGCGGTGCCTTGAGCCTACACCCAGTTGTTCGCGCTGATGACACTAATACGGGTACCAAGCCCGCAGCCGAGCCCGCAGCCGGCGAACGAGGCGAACGTCTCCGTCATCGGCTTAAGGAAGTGGCCCAGCAACTAGACCTGACCGATGAGCAGAAGGAGAAACTCAAGCCAATCTTCCACGCGGAGATGGAGAAGCTGAAAGAGCTGCACGCCAACACCAGCCTGTCGCGCGAGCAGAAGAAGGAGAAATTGAAATCCATCCGCAATGAGATCTCGCCGCTAGTCGAGGATATTCTCACTCCGGAACAACGCACCAAATGGAAACAGATTCGCGAAGAGTTGCGTGAAAAAGCCGCTAAGCGTCACCAAGCACAGTAACCGGCGTAGACCGCGGCCTTATCCTTTCTTAATTACCGCAAAACCGCGGTAGAATATATATTTGGAAACTGGAGTGAACTATGTTAAAATACAATAAATATTGCATTCTCTGCATGTTGGTTATCTCCCTTCTGCTGTTTGCAAAATACGCAAACGCTGCCGTCTCACCCTATGATCCGCTTGCAATACCTGCACGGTCAAAGCCAGAGATAATTGACCTGACGGTCACCGATTCCGAACGAAAGCGCGATATCCCCATTCGCGTCTACCTTCCGTCGGAGAAAGCTCCTGCTCCGGTTGTGTTCTTCAGCCATGGGCTTGGCGGTTCTCGTGAGGGGAGCGCTTTTCTTGGCAATCATTGGGCGAGTCGTGGTTATGTCGCAGTATTCCTCCAGCATCCGGGAAGCGACACCTCTGTCTGGAAAGATAAACCACCAACCCAGCGGAAAGGCGCGATGGAACAAGCGGCGGGAGCGGCGAATTTTAAGTTGCGAGTGAAAGACGTTCCCGCTGTGCTCGAGCAACTTGATCGCTGGAACAAGACCGCTGGGCATGTTTTGGGTGGGCGGATGGACATGACGCGGGTTGGCATGTCAGGACATTCTTTTGGTGCGGTGACGACACAAGCAGTCAGTGGCCAGAGCTTTGCTGGTGGCAATTCGCCCCTCACCGTTCCAAAGATCAAAGCGGCTATCGCGTTTAGCCCCAGCAGCCCGCGTCAAGGCGGAGACCCTAAACAAGCGTTTGGCAATGTGAAGATTCCGTGGATGCTGATGACGGGGACGAAAGATACTTCTCCCATTGGCAATATTGATGTGAAGTCTCGTTTTGCCGTGTTTCCCGCTCTGCCGCCCGGCGGCAAATATGAACTCGTTCTTTATGGTGCCGAGCACTCCGTTTTCACGGACCGCGCACTGCCGGGCGACAAAGACAAGCGGAATCCGAATCATCATCGGGTGATTCTGGCGCTGAGCACTGCGTTCTGGGATGCTTATCTGCGCAATGACGCTGCTGCAAAAGCTTGGCTTGATGGCGATGGGCCGCGTTCTTTGCTGGAGAAGAACGATCAGTGGCAAAAGAAATAACCATCTCGACAACTGTAGCGCTGGCTTGCCTTATTGCCTCACAGGCGCTTGGCCAATCGCCACAGGCGCGTGACCCGTTTGGCGAAATTCACTTCGCACAAGATTACCATCCGGGAACACGTGACGACCGAGGCCAGTTCATGGGTGGCACGGAAACGATGCGGCTGATTCAGCACAAAGGGAAACTCTTCGCCAGTCTCGGCGTCTGGATGGACAAGCCATACTTCCAACCCAAGGGCAACCAACCATGGACCGGCCCCCAGATTCTTGTGAAGGAATCCGTGAGCGCGCCGTGGCGCGTGGATCGGAGTTTTTATGGTGGTTATGTGCGAGTGGAAGGAATGATTTCAGCGACTTTCACGATGGATGCGGCGGGCGCACGGCTAGCCGACCCGGTGACGATGCTGATTGCCGGGCCGTCGGCGCGGGAGACGACGAGTTGGAGTCGCAACGACGCAACCGGTGAGTGGACGAAAGCCGAGGTAACAAAGAACATTCGTAATGGCGGTCTCCGATCATTTGGCGTACACACCGACCGCGTGACTGGCCGGCAGTATTTGTTTGGCGGCACGTCCCAAGGCTGTGTCTTCCGCGCCGCCTACGACCCGTCCGCACCGGGGCGGTTGCGTTGGACGAGCGAGCCGGAACTCTCCGGAACAGGCCGCGTGATGTGCATGGCCGAGGCCAATGGCGCGCTCTACGCCGCGTGCGGTATCAAGGACGAATCGCCACTGTCGGGTGGGCTGTTTCGACGCGTGGACGGCGAGCGGCCGCACTGGGAATTACTCTGGCGCTGGCCCCACAAAACCAAAGAAGAAGGTTTTGATGAGACGGAAATCCTCCGTGGCTTGACCGCCGTGCCGGACCCAGCTGGCGGCAACCACGACGTTTTGGTTGGCACCTGCCACTATCCCGGAGTGGTTTATCGGATTGACCCAAACCGAAATTACGCAGTCACCACGGAATTGGACATCCATGCCTTTTTTGCCAAAGCTTTTAGCGTGGCCACGTTGCGCGGCCCAAGCCTCAGCGCTTACAACAACTTTCTACCGGTGACCGACCCGGATACAGGCGAGAGTGTTCTTCTGTTTGGGGTTTGGGTCAACCATCCCGGCCCTCGCGCCACCGACATTGGCAGCAGCGCCTGGTATCTCATCCGTCATTCCGACGGGAGTTACGGATATGGGCGTGTCTTCGATCCGAATTATGTGCGGCCCAATCCTCCGCACGGGCTGGTGGCCACGCGGACCATTGAGATCTCGCCGTTTCCGGAAGACAAGGGACGGGTGCTGTATTTTGGCGGCTATGATTGTGCCAGTGTCGAAAGCCACAACACGGCATGGATCTATCGGGGTATCTTGCCTCGCACATCCAAAACCAAACTGGAACACGAAGGCAGCCGATCGGCGCCCTAGCCACAGGCGAGAAATTATGAGAAAAGCTACAGTCACGATGAAGAATCACCGGATTGCACAGTTGGTAGGTGCTATCGTCTTAGCTTTTTCTTTTGTAGCCTGCGCACGCGTTCCGATCGGTGTAGTCGGCCGGGACAATCTCGCCCTGAACAAGCCGGCGTTCAGCTCATCGATTGAGAACGATGAACACACGGCGGCCCAGGCCAACGACGGCGATCCCGAGACTTGTTGGCGCGCCGATGATGAACCCGAGGACGGGCCGGAGTGGTGGCAGGTTGATCTGGAGAAACCGTGCGATCTTGCCGGTTGCCAGATTCGCTGGCCCTACGCAGGGAAACGGTATCGGTACAAAGTCGAAGGCTCCACCGACCGCCAGCACTGGATCTTGCTGAGCGATCAAACCAACACCACCGCCACCGCGCCGGTCCACGACCTGAAGTTTCAGCAGGCCCGCCAAGTCCGGTACGTGACGATCACCGTGACCGGTTTTGATGAAGGCTGTTGGGCGAGCATTTCAGAAGTCAAAATCTTCGGCCGCGAACCGGCCACAGGAGAACTCGAATGAAAATCACACTAACCATCACCTTGATCCTGCTTTGTGCCGCCGGCGGCGGAGCTTCGGCCGCGGCACCGTCCAAGCCCAACATCATCTTCGTCCTCGCGGATGATCTGGGCATTGACGGCGTCAGTTGCTACGGCGCCGACAAGCACCGGACCCCGCAAATCGACGCGTTGGCCAGCTCCGGTCTGCGCTTCCAGACGTGTTATGCCGCGCCCTTGTGCGGGCCATCGCGCTGCGTGCTGATGACCGGGCGATACGCCTTTCGCACCGGTGGTATCGGCAACCAGTCGTGGCGCGCCGGCGGGCCGGGAGCCAAGTCCGCTGACGAATATCCCGTAGTCAGACTCCTGAAACAGGCTGGCTATGCCACCGGCCAGGCCGGCAAATGGCGCCAGTTGGGCGAGCAGCCGAGCGATTGGGGCTTTGATGAATATCTCACCGATAACACCGCCGGCGGCTGGTACTGGGAAACGAAGTACAACAAGAACGGTCAGGTCCTGAACCTTCCCCCCGGCACATACGGCCCCGATGTCATCCAACACTTCACCTTCGATTTCATCCGCCGGCACAAGGACCAGCCGTTCTTCTTCTACTACGCCATGCACCTCGTGCATAAGCCCACCCTGCGCACGCCGGATACGGCTCAGGGCACGAAGAATATCGACCGGCTCTACGACGACAACATCCGTTACATGGACAAGCAACTCGGCCTGCTCGTCGCGGAGTTGGAGAAACTGGGATTGCGCCAGAACACGTTGATCATCTTCTCCGGCGACAACGGCACAGCGGCCGGTTACCCCAGCCCTGTGCAGGGCCGGATGATCAACGGCCACAAGGGCAGTATGCTCGAAGGCGGCTCGCGCGTCCCGTTCATCGTGAGTTGGCCCGCCGTGACGCCCGCGGGAAAAGTGCTCACCGACATCGTGAATTTCACCGATCCCTACGCCACCTTCGCCGAACTGGCCGGCGTCAAGCCGCCCGACGGGTTCAAGACCGACGGCCAGAGTTTCGCTCCGCAACTGCGCGGCGAGCCCGGCACGCCCCGCGCCTGGTCCTACGTCCAGCTCGGCGCCCACTGGTTTGTGCGCGAGCCGGGCTACAAGATGAATGAGGCGCACGAACTTTTCGACATGAGCGACGCGCCGTTCGTTGAGAAGTTGATTGCGCCCGGTGCCGATACCGAACAGAGCAAAGCCTCACGGCAACGCCTCGCCGCGATCCTGGCCGACCTCAATCCCGCCGGGGGCAAAATAGATCACGCCCCGCCAATGAGGGCACTGTGGAGGAAGAGAATCTGAATTCTAAGTCGACATTGTCTACAAAGTTAGACGGGAATAGGCGGTATTGCCTTCCGTTTATATTGGTCATCCTCAGCGCAACGATTCTGCCGCAAACAAATGCCGCGCCGCCACCGGATGCGGATGCGAAATCACAAAACATTCGCTCCGTCGCCAAGCTTGTGCTGCACGACGCCAAGCGGAACAAGGATCTACAGGTGCGGATCACCTTGCCGCAATCTACCGAACCGGCCCCTGTCATTATTTGGTCCCATGGCGCCTATGGCAGCAAGGACGTATATCTGCCACTGACCGAATATTGGGCCAGCCGTGGCTACGTGGTAATTCAACCAACTCATGAAGATTCCATTGCGCTAGGAAATCGGTTCGGCGATTCGAAGATTTTTCAAGTTTGGCAAACCCGTCCGGCGGACGTCACATTCCTGATCGATTCGTTAGCCGAACTGGCCGCGAAAGAACCCACCCTGGCGGGCAAGCTGGATACGAAACGAATCGGCGTGGGCGGCCATTCTTTTGGCGCCAACACAGCCCAGCTCATCGGCGGCGCAAACGCGTATGTGGCCGGTGGCGAAAAGAGTTTTGCTGACCCACGGGTGACCGCCGTGATGGTGCTCTCCGGCCAAGGACCCGGGGAAATGCTTACGGACAAATCGTGGCTAAGCTTCACCCGCCCGCTGTTCGTCATGACTGGCTCCAAAGACGGCCCCACGCGCACCGGCCAGCCTGCCGAATGGCGCAAGAAACCCTACGAACTCAGCCCTTCTGGCAACAAGTACCTGGTTTGGGTCGAAGGCCTCGACCACGGCTACGGCGGCATTACAGGTGTACGGTTCAACGCCAAGAACCAAATCAACCCCGACCATGTGCGATGGACGAAGCTCGCCACTTTGGCGTTTTGGGATGTCTTTCTTAAGGGCAAACCAGAAGCGCAAGCCTACCTGAGTGGCAATCAACTGCAAGAACTGAGCAAAGGCACGCTCACAGTTTCCCATAAATAGTCCTCCGTGACTTCGGCGCGTGAGCAAAGCCAGGCTTAGACCTCAATTACTGCATTGCGCGTTAAATCCTCCGTAGCCTCTTTTTCTTCTCACGATATCTTGCCTTTCCAAAGGCCGTAGTCGGGATTACTTTAACCCTAAGACCGGTGGCGAAGAACTAACCATGGAATGGTTCGACGGCGAGATGTTCCCGCCCGCCGACATCCAGAAAATAGCGGGCCTGCAAAAATATCCTGAAGAAGCGGCAATGCTCATCGGCACCGAAGGTGCACTACTGTTGCAACATCAATCGGGACCGTTATTGTACCCGCACGAGAAGTTCAAGGATCATCCACGCTTGAAACTGCCGACACGCAACCACTATCATCATTTTGTGGATGCCTGCCTCGGCGGTCCGATGACGGAGTCGCATTTCCAGCAGACCGGCCCGATGGCGGAGGCGATTCTACTCGGCACCGTCGCCATCCGCGTGCCCGGCACAGTGCTTTGTTAGAATGCTCATCACCTGAGAGTTTCCAACTCTTCAGAAGCCAACCGTTATCTTCATCGCCATTACCGCAGCGGCTGGCAAGTCCACGGGTTGTAAAACGTGGTTTCTGTTGAGAGCGTGGTCAAAAAACTCGTCCGTGCTTGATTCCTTTGGGTAGCAGCATCACAAGGAGACCGCCATGCCTTGGAAACGAATGCTGGTTTCCCCTGTTCTCGTCTCCCGGTATTTCGATTCTTTTCGGAGTTTGTCCGCCCGTGAAAGGTTCACCTGAACCCCCTGGTCGCTCAGTTCCGTGATCTGGCGGGACACGCCAGTCACCTTGTTAACATCCTCCGAATGAACCTCGATGGACTGGGTCAGCCGATAGCCGGTGAACTCTGTGTATACCAACTGTACGATTGCGCCCAATACTCAACTCTGGCAAACTGCCAACCACGACCGTGAAATATACATTCCGTCACCAACTGTTGTCCCTCACCATGACCGCCCTGATGCTGGCTCTACTAGTGTAGTGTTACATAAATAGCTTTATATTTAAGTAGTGATATTCTATGCTCATGGATGATGAACATCACCGAACGGATTATTTTGTCGCCCGAGGAACAATTGACTCTCCAGCGGTGGGCTCAGGGGAAAAGATT
>CAIKAP010000083.1 GCA_903825435.1 uncultured Verrucomicrobiota bacterium | reverse complement strand
GGAACAGTCAAACATCATCCTGCGCGAAATGGGCTACCGAGTTTAGCGGGGCAGTTGCACACACAGGAAAAAACATCATGAACGATCAACTTGAAAAGCAGATTTCCGCGCTGGATGATGTTGGCTTGAACCGGGTGGAAGCCGTCATCAAAGACCTGCGCAAAGCGCGAATCGAAGCGCGCAACAAGGCCCTTCCCGAATTCACTGTTGTCCAAAACAGGTTCTTGGAGTCTGAAATAGGGGAGAGTGCCCTCCTATAATTGACGTTGGCGAGCCATTCCTTACCCGGGTGCCTCGACCAACGCTGCCCACAGGAGGGCAACTCAATCGTACAAGTCGCGAGTCTGTTCAATCAACTGCTCCAGCATTTTCCCCGCACTGAGTTCGCCGCACTCGTCAAGAAGCACGCCGCCGAGCATGCCGCCAAGGGATTTACCTGCTGGACCCAGTTTGTCTCGATGCTGTTCTGCCAACTCGGCCGCGCCGATTCGCTGCGTGAGATCTGCAATGGTTTGGGTTGTTGTCTGGGACGGCTGGTGCATATCGGAATCGACAAAGCTCCGTGCCGCTCGACTCTTTCTTATGCCAACGAACGCCGGCCGGCGGCCCTTTTCGAGGACCTCTTTTTTACCACCCTGGCGCGGTTTCGAAATCAGCAAGGACTGGGCACCCGCAACCACAAGTTCCGCTTCAAGAACAAGCTCCTCAGTCTGGACTCGACGACCATCTCGCTGTGCCTGTCGCTATTCCCCTGGGCCAAGTTCCGACGAGCCAAAGGCGGCGTCAAAGCCCACGTTCTGCTCGACCATGACGACTACCTGCCCGCCTACGTGGTGCTCACTGAAGCCAAGCGCAGCGACGTCAAACTGGCCAATTCCTTCGTCCTGAATCCCGGCTCGATCGTCGCCATGGATCGCGCCTACATCGATTACGCCCTGTTCGGCCGTTGGAGCATGGACGAGGTTTTCTTCGTCACCCGACTCAAAGAAGGCGCCGCTTTCGAGGTCATCGAAGAATGCGAGATCCCCCAGAATCGCAACATCCTCGCCGACCAGCTCATTCGCCTTACCGGCGCCAAAGCCCAGACCGATTGTCCCGGCCTGTTGCGTCGCATTGCGATCTGGGATGCCGAGAACGAACGCGAGATCGTTCTGCTCACCAATCTGCTGGCGTTCGGTTCCACCACAGTCGCAGCCATCTACAAAGAACGCTGGCAAATCGAACTGTTCTTCAAGGCTCTCAAGCAGAACCTGACGGTCAAGACCTTCGTAGGCACCAGCGAAAATGCGCTGCGCATCCAGATTTGGACAGCCTTGATCGCTCTGCTGCTGTTGAAGTGGCTGCATCACCTCTCCAAGGCAAGTTGGTCCTTGTCCAATCTGGCATCGATGCTGCGGCTAAACCTCTTCACCTATCGCGAGTTGACGCAGTGGATCGACAACCCCATGGGAACACCGCCCCTCGTGCCCGCCAGCGAACAACTAACCCTCGGCTTCTCGTGACTTGGACAGGCCGCAATCCTCAAACCGGAGACCTCCACCCAAATAGACCCACAGAGTTCGTCCAACACGCGTGTTTTCAGCAGGTCACGCTACAGGTTTGCCCTGTCTTGGACAGCAGTGTAGTAGTAGTAACGATCACTGACGTTCTTGTAGACCTCGTTGAGGACTACCCCGGTCACGTTCACTTTCAAGCGGCGTAGGTTGTTCAGGACTCCGGCAACGGCCTGGCGGCGGGTTCTCGCGGCCAACGCGACCACTACCACACCATCGACCACCGTGGCCATTTGAAGTGGTTCGGCTAAGCCGAGAAGCGGGGGTGAGTCCACGATCACGAGGTCGTAATCCGATTCTGCTTCGGCCAGGATCTTTTCCAGAGTCACGCCGAGACGGTCCGCGGCGCGCCGCG
>CAIKAP010000082.1 GCA_903825435.1 uncultured Verrucomicrobiota bacterium | reverse complement strand
GACATAGTCTTCCAACCGTTCTGGCAACAGCCACGCTTGTTGGCGATCAGCACCTTCGATGTAACTCACAAAGCCTCCTTGATTGGCGCCGATTCTATCTACTTGCTTGCCAAACCGGAAGACTTTTCACACAGTCTCGCGGTCGAGCCAACGAGCGCCCAGTCGGGTGCTCGTGGCTCACCTTGAGCGTTCGCCTTAGCAAAGACAGAGATATTCCTTCGGGTAGAGCTTGGCGGTGTACCGACCGTCATCAATGGCTTCCTTGACCATCGGCTTGCTCGGCTTTTCCAACGTGATGAGAACACCACCGGCAGCTTTCTGGTTGCCGATGGCAGTTTGTTGATCAGCGTGCCCGGCAGCAGTGAGACGGTCACGAACTGGCTCGATGTCGGCGGCGCGACGAATCGCCCCGCCCGGTTCTATCGCGTCCGCCTCGTCCCGTGAGGATTCTGCTTGGCGTTCGTGGTGTCTTGGCGGTTTAATGGCGACGACATGCAATTGTTGTACACAATTCTCTACACGTTTGGCTTTGTGCTGCTCAGCCCAGTCTTTCTCTACAAGATGTGGAAGCGCGGGAAGTACAAGGAGAACTTCTTCCAGCGGTTCGGGCGTTATGTTCCCGAAATGTTCCTACAGCTTGGCGAGAAGAAGGAACGGCGTTGCTGGCTCCAAGCCGTAAGCGTCGGCGAAGTCAACCTCGCGTTCATCTTCATCGCGTCGCTGCGGAAACGATTTCCCGAACTGCGCGTCATCCTGACGACGACGACCTCGACCGGCTACGCGCTGGCAAAACAACGGCTTCCAAAGGAAGTCGATCTGCTCTACTTCCCACAGGATTTTCCGTTCGCCGTCCGACGCGCCTACAACCTCATCCAGCCGGACTTCATTGTGCTGATGGAGTCAGAACTCTGGCCAAACCACATCTGGGAGGCGGCCCGGCGCAGCGCGCCGGTGTTTTTGGTGAATGCGCGGATGTCGCCGCGGTCGGCAGCGCGGCACGCGCGATTTCGCTGGCCATTTCGCCATGTCTGGCCGTGTCTGCGACTCGTCTGTGTGCAGAGCCAGCCGGACTTCGACCACTACCTCGCCGCTGGCATGGCGCGCGAGCAGTTACGGCTGACGGGTAACTTGAAGTACGACGCCTCGCTCCCGCGCGAGGGCGAGCGGGTGAGCGTGCCGCGCGTCGGCGATGGCCGGCCGGTGTTGGTCGCAGGCAGTACGTGGCCGGGGGAGGAGGAGATTCTGTTCGACATTCTCGCGAAGATTCCGAATTTGTTTCTCGTGTTGGTGCCGCGGCACGTTGAACGGACACCGGAGATTCTGGAACTGGCAAAACGGAAGGGAGTGACGGTGGCGTTGCGCAAAGGCGAGCCATCAAGCGGCGGAGATTGTCTGCTGGTGAACACCACCGGCGAACTAAAATCGTTTTACGAGACAGCGACGGTCATCTTCGTCGGCAAAAGCCTCGAAGGCAATGTCGGCGGCCAGAACATCGTTGAGGCCGCGGCGAGTGGGCACCCGGTGTTGTTTGGGCCGCACATGGAGAACTTCAAGGAAATCGCGCGGCAGTTCGTGGAGGCGGGCGCGTGCGTGCAAGTGGCAGACGCCGACAGTTTACAACGGGCGGTGGAGGAGTTGCTCGGCGACGCCGCGCGGCGCGAGCGGATCGTCGAGGCGGCGCGTCAGGTCATCGCGGCCAACGTCGGCGCAACGGAGCGGACGGTGGAGTTGATTGCTCACACATTACTGAAAGAATCAAGCAAATGAACATCCGAAGCTTCTTGGCGCTGGTGTTGGTCACCGTAGCGACAACCGGCCACCTGATCGGAGCGAATCTCGAGGTGGCCATCCGTCGCGACCGGTGGGGCGTGCCGCACATTTTCGCCGCCACGCTCGCCGATAGCGCGTACGGCCTCGGTTACACGCAGGCGGAAGACCGGCTCGAACAAATCTTTGCCAACTACCGGCAGGCCGCTGGCCGCTCCGCCGAGGTGACCGGCGCCAGCGCAGTGGAAAACGATTTTCAAGCGCGTCTCGCCGGCCACGAAACCGTCTGCCGGCGACGTTATCCGGAGTTACCGGCCGAGGTGCGTGCGATGTGCGAAGCGTTTCAAGATGGCGTGCGTGCCTATCTCGCCGAGCATCCCGACAAAAAACCGAGCAACGCGCTCGACATCGAGCCGTGGATGGTCCCGGCGCTCAGCCGGATGCTGATCTTCAACTGGCCGATGGGCGCGGCCAAACGCAAGCTGGGATTGCGCAACGACTGGCATTTCTTCAGCAACGAATGGGCCGTGCGCCCCGAACGCACCGCCGACGGCGCGGCGTTTCTGCTCATCGATCCGCACGTCGGACTCGACGGCCCGTTCCGGTTTTATGAATTCCGCCTCCACGCCGGCGGCCACGACATCAGCGGATTCGCGCCGGCTGGCGTGCCGTTCATCGGTGTCGGACACAACGCGTTTCTCGGCTGGGCCTGCACCACCGGCGGACCGGACACGACCGACATTTACGTCGAGCAAACTGATCCCTCGAATCCAAAATACTACCGCTACGACGACGGCTGGCGGAAGATGACAAGCGAGCTGGTGAGCATCGCCGTGAAGAACTCCGCACCGGTGGTGCGCACATTGGAGCGCAGTCATCACGGGCCGATCGCGTTGCGCGAAGGCAAGAAGGCGTACGCCATTGCGTGTCCGTATTTCGATCAGATTGATTTCATCACGCAAAATTACCGCGCGATGACCGCGCGCAACCTAGTCGAGTTCGACGCCGCGGCGGCGATGTGCCAGATGATGGAACAAAATCTGATGTACGCCGACGTGGAGGGCAATATCCGTTACATCCGCACCGGCCGTGTGCCGATTCGTCCGGACGGTTTCGATTTCAGCAAGCCGGTGCCGGGCGACACGAGTAAGTCGGAATGGCTCGGCATTCATCCGATGAAGGATTTGGTCCAAGTACTCAATCCGCCAACCGGTTACCTGCAAAACTGCAACATCGGCCCCGACATGATGGCGCGCGGCCTGAAACTCGATCTCGCCGTGTATCCAAAATACATCGTCAACACTGGCCCCGGCGGGAGCAACTCGCGTGGACGTCGCGCCGTCGAGTTGCTCGAAGCGCATCCGAAGTTAACCGTTGCCGAGGCAATGGCCATTGCGCTCGACACGCACGCCGACGGCTGCGAACGCTGGCAAGCCGCGCTGCGCAATGCCGCGAAGAAAGTCAACCCCGACAACGCTGCGTTGCGCAAAGCCATCGAGACAATTCTTGCGTGGAACGGCATGATGGATCAGGACAGCGTCGGCGCGACACTCTATCGTGTCTGGCGCCAGTTTGCCGGCGACAATAAATTGCGCTCCGACAGTTCCGCGTCAAAGTTGATTGATGCGCTCGGTGAAGCAGTCGCGTGGTTGACAAAAAACTACGGCACTGCGGAAGTCACCTATGGCCAGGTGAACCGCATCCGTCGCGGCAACCGTTCGTGGCCAATCTCTGGTGGGGATTCCGGTGGCGGTGCGATGACGTTGCGGGCGATGGCGTCGAAACTAGAAGGCAAATATTTCTACGGTCACAGCGGTCAGAACTGGACGCAGCTCGTGCAGTTCCGGCGCGGCGCCGTGCGGAGTTGGAGTGCGACGCCGTTCGGCGAGAGCGATGATCCGTCGTCGCCTCACTACACCGACCAAGCCGAGAAACTTTTCAGCCGTGATCAATTGAAGCCGACGTGGTTCCAGCCGTCGGAATTGGAAGGCAACGTCGAATCCACCAAGCTGCTACTGAGAAAATAGCATCCATCGTGCAAATGATAGATGCAACGGTTTGGCAACCGAGCATCGCTACGACAGCCACAATCAACAGGTAGATCAATCCTTGGCGGTTTTGGTTTTGATGATGACGAAGCGGCTGGCGCTGTCGCGCTTGACGAGCATGAGGATACTTTCCTTGCCCTTGGCTTTCTGGAGGGCAGTACGGAAATCTTTCGGGCCGGTGACCGTCTCGCGGTCGACCTCGGTGATGAAGTCGCCGGCGCGTAGCCCGGCAACGGCGGCGGGACTTTCGTCTTCGACTTCGCGCACGACCACACCGCGCTCGTTCTTGTCGAGGCCTAGTTGCTTCGCGGTGTCGGCGGTCAATGCTTCGACGGTGACGCCGAGCGTGGCGGCGGAGGTTTCGCCGTCAGCGGGCTTGGCTTCCTCTTCGCCTTCCTCGGCCTTGAGTTCGTTGAGTTTGGCGATGAGAGTCTTTTCTTTGCCGTCTCGGAGGATGACGAGGTTTACTTTCGTGCCGGGTGCTGTGGCAGCGACGGCGTTGCGGAGGGTGCGGACGTCTTCGACTTCTTTGCCGTTGTAGCGGACGATGACGTCTTCGACTTTTACTCCGGCTTTGTCGGCGGCGGAGTCTTTGTGGACTTGGGAGACGATGGCGCCTTTGGTGGAGGTGAGTTTGAATTGGTCTTTGAGGTCGGGCGTGATGTCCTGGATGTTGACGCCGAGCATGCCGCGGGTGATCTTGCCACCCTTGGCGAGCGTGGGCCAGATGCTCTTGGCCATGTTGCTGGGGATGGCGAAGCCGACGCCGGCGAATTGGCCGATGCGGGTGGCGATGGCGGAGTTGATGCCGACGACTTTACCTTCGAGGTTCACGAGCGGGCCGCCAGAGTTGCCGGGGTTGATGGCGGCGTCGGTCTGGAGGAAATCTTCGTAGTTGTCGCTGCCGCTGAAGGTGGACCGGCCCTTGGCGCTGATGATGCCATGGGTGACGGTCTGCGGGTAGCCAAACGGCGCGCCGATGGCGAGAACCATGTCGCCGATGCGGACGGCGTCGGAGTCGCCCAACTCAGCGATTGGCAGGTCGACGGGGACTTTACCTTTGATCTTGATGACGGCGAGGTCGGTCTTCGGGTCGGTGCCGATGATGGTGGCGTCGAAGCTTCGTTTGTCGGTGAGGGTGATTTTGATTTCGTCCACGTTGTCCACGACGTGGTTGTTGGTAAGGATGTGGCCTTCGGTGTCAATGATGATGCCGGATCCCATGCCGCCTTGGTGGTACTTAAACTCACGTTGTTGCGGCTGCTGGGGCTGCTGCTGGCGGCGGCGCGGGGTGTTGTTGTCCTGCTCGCCGAAATAACGGAAGAACTCCTCGAACGGGAAGTTGGATTCAGGCCGGCGCATTTTGATGACTTTTTCGGAGTAGATGCTGACGACAGCGGGACGGACGCGTTCGGCAACGGCGACGAAGGCGTCGTTGAGCTGGCGCACAGTCGCGAGCGTGCTCTCCGGCAACGGCTGTGGTGGGGCGGCGGGCTTGTACAGCGGTGTTGGTTTGTCGGCAGCGGTGAACAAGGTCAGTCCGACAGCGACGAAAAGGGCAAAACCGAGGGTTGTGCTAAGTGCTTGGATCTTTTTCGGATTCATATGGCTTCCTTTTACAATTGTGCAGGTTCAGACACAAGAAGTGTCATGAGTGTTGAATCATGGAAAAGTTCTGTCATATTTACTTGGAATCCGAAGGGACCGTGCGGCACATGTTCAGAACTTTGAAAGCAAGTCGCGCCAATCAACAACGCAGCGCAAAGCCTTGCGCCCCCACCGAGAAGGAGACTGTATATCATGATCACCCGTCAACAAGTGGATCAGTTGCTGCA
The DNA here is from genome assembly GCA_903825435.1 of uncultured Verrucomicrobiota bacterium. GTDB lineage: Bacteria > Verrucomicrobiota > Verrucomicrobiia > Palsa-1439 > Palsa-1439 > CAIKAP01. Next base: position 14,125 of record CAIKAP010000082.1, on the reverse strand, counting down.
ATTCAAGAATAGTCAGTATCTCGTGACCAGTTGCTATCTGAATCTCGACCGTGGTCAGATGCCGCCGCAGGCGTTGAAGATCCGCGTGAAGGATTTGCTCCAGTCGGCGCGCCACAGTCTTCATGGCAAGGCCGGCACGCACGAACAACGCCAGTCGTTGCAACGTGACTTCGAACGGATCGAGGAGTACGTGCAGCAGGATATCCTCGGCAACCGGCACAAGGCGCTGGCTGCCTTCTCCTGCGATGGCGAAAAATTCTGGCAGACCTACCAGCTGCCGTACGTTGTCCACAACGTACTCATCGCGGACCACGCTCCCTACATCCGTCCGTTGAGCGTCATACTCGCCCAGCAACGCCGATATTGCGTCGTGCTGGTGGATCGCGTGCACGGCCAGCTTTTTGAAAGCTACATGGGCGAGATCTTGGAGCACAAGGAACTGCTCGGCGACGTGCCACGCTGGGTGAGCGAAGGCGGCCAGGGTGGGCGCGATGAGCGCAATATCGAGCGCTGCTACGTCGCCGCTGTGCATCAACATTTCCAGAGCGTGGCCGACGCTGCGTTTCGCCTGTTCAAACAGCACCAGTTCGACTCATTAGTGCTTGGTGGCCACCGCGAGGTGTTGATGGAATTCAAGGAACACCTTCACACTTACCTGAGGGAGCGTCTCGTGGGTGAGTTCACTGCCGACCCGGGGCGCACCAACGCCGCAGAAGTGCTTCGCCTGACTGAGGAGATCGAACATCGCGTCGCTGCGGAGCACGAACGCCGTCTGGCTGGAGAACTGGTTCATAAGGGCGCTGCGGGCCGAGCGGTCAGCGGGATGGCGGCGACGTTGACGGCGCTCAGCCGTGGCGAAGCGCAATTATTACTGGTCGAGGAAGGGTTCGAGTCGCCCGGCTACATCTGCCGCAGTTGCCAGCACCTCAGCCACGATGTTGCCACCTGTCCGCAGTGCGACCAGCCCACCGAGCCGTGCGTCGATATCGTGGACGAAGCCGTCGGGCTGGCGACGGCCCGGAACTGCCGGATCGAACATGTCCGCGGCGTCACCTTGTTGCGCGAAGCGGGGCGCATCGGTGCGTTGTTGCGATACTGATTGCAGTTGAACGGTGCCGCGAGCATGAGTATAGTTGCGCCTGCAAAACGGAGGTGGCTTATGGCGAATGTTGCCAACAAATATATCGACAACGTTCACGGCAAATACTACGTGGACAACCAGTGCATTGACTGCGATCTCTGCCGCGAGACCGCACCGAGTAATTTCAGCCGCAACGAAGACGGCGGCTACAGCTTCGTTCTCAAACAGCCGTTCTCGCCCGAAGAGGAAATCCAGTGCCGCGAAGCCAAGGAAGGCTGCCCCGTCGAAGCCATCGGCAACGATGGCGCCTGAATGTGTGACGCCCAACCTGCGAACTAGAGTCCTGCGTGAGTGGCAGCCGTTTGCCGCCGAGCCATTGCCGCCGTCCGCGCCGTCGCTCGGCCATCTCGTCCCCGACGTCATGAAGCGGCTCGGCCTGCACCAGCGCCTCTGGGAATCGCAATTGTTCTCCCGGTGGGCCGAGATCGTCGGCGACCTCAACGCCCGGCTTTGCCAGCCGTCTTCACTTCGCAACGGACGGCTCACCATCACCGTTGCGCACCCCGCCTATATCCAGGAACTCCGTCCTCACAAAGCGCTCTTCCTCCAGAAAATACAGCAGCACCTCGGCAAGACCCCCGTCCGCGACATCATCTTCCGTGTCGGCTGACATGCGCTTCACACTTCTGTTTCTTCTCCTCGCCGCCGGTTGCAGCACGCTTTCCGCTCCGCGCTCCGCGCTCCCCGTTCCCTTCGTTGCGCAGAAACCACAGTACTGCGGCCCCGCTACCCTTGTCATGGTGGCCAACTATTACGGTTACCGCGCGACGCAAGACGACATCGCCGCCGTCATTTACCAGCACGGCATCCGCGGCGTCCTCACCACCGACCTCGCCGAGTATGCACAACGTCTTGGCTTCTGGGCACGCGCCTACCGCGGCGACCTCGCCGACCTCCAGCAGAAAATGGTTAATGGCGTTCCGTTGATCCTTCACACCCGTTTCGGCGCGCGCGACCATTTCCTCGTCGCCATCGGCGCCGACAAATTCAACCAGACATTCACCGTCCACACCGACACGCGTCCTAACCTTGAGATGCCGCAGGAGGAACTCCTCCGCCACTGGGAACGCGGCGGACGCTGGACGTTACTCGTCTGTCCCGTCGAGCGCGCCACCTGGAGCCTGTCTGCCGTTGAGCACAACGACCTCGGTGTCCACCTCGAACGCTGCGGCCAGTACATAGCCGCCGCCGGGCACTACAAACTCGCCGCCGAACTCCGGTCTCGCATCGCCATCTTCCATTTCAACCTCGGCAACGCACTCCTGAAACAAAAACTTTTCGCTGAGGCCGCCGCAGCCTTCCGCCGGGCTGCCGACCTCGCGCCCGACAACGCCGACGCGCTCAACAACCTTGCTTGGGCTTGGCACGAACTCGGCGCCAACCTCGATGAAGCTGCCGCACTCTGCCGTCGCGCCGCCACTGTGCGTCCGACGCATCAAGCTTATTACCTTGATACGCTTGGCAGCGTCCTGCTGCGGCAGGGCAAGCGCAATGAAGCACGCGCCGCGTTTCAGGAAGCCCTTGCCGCCACCACCGAGCACCAGTTTGCGTTGCGCGAGACGATCCGCAAACATCTCTCCGCGCCCTAGCCTGGACATCCGGACAAAAACCAAAGCACGACGCTGGTCAGTTCTTTGCGCGTGCCTTCATCCACGCCGTGTACTCGGGAGACTTCACGAAACCGGCGTACTCGGAAACCTTGCCGAGGTCGGCAAAGCGAATGCCGAGTTTGATTTCGATGAGCGTCAGCAAGCGCGCCGTCTCGGCGTATTCCTTGGCGGCAATCGACACGGTGACGAGCGTCCAGTACGCCGGCATCAGGGTTGGTTCCTGTTCGATGGCTTTCTGCGCAAGTTCCCGCGCCTTGGCGTAATCGTTGCGCGGCAGGAACGCGCCGGTGCGCAGGACGTTCAGATACGGGTCGCCGCCGACGCCGGTGTCGAGACGGTCAATCACGGCCAGGAGTTTGTCGTACTCTTTGCGCAGGAGGTAGGCGTCAATCATCATCAGGTTGAGGCAGGGATCCTGCGGATGGTTTTTCTCCAGCGCCGCTAACGCCTGCTGATGCTCCGCGTCGCTGATGTGCTGGGCGGCGGCGGCGTGCAGGACGAGCAGCGTCTTGTCGGTTTGCACGGACGCGGGCAACTGCGCCCACGACGCCATCGCCTCCTTGTAGCGGTTGTTGCGGACGTCCTCCTGGAAGACGCGTATCTTGGGAAGGTTCTTGATGTAATCGCCTTCGCGCCCGGCCAGTCGCTCGATGATGTTTTTGTTTTCCTCGGCGGCGAGGGCGAGCGCGCCGCGGCGGAAGGTGTCGCTGATCCATTCGCCGAGCGCGTAGATGTAGATGTCGGTGACGCACACCGTGCCGTCGGCGGCGCGGGCCAGTTCCATCTCGTGGTAGTTCAGGCCGTTGTTGCTGATGAGGCGGAAGAGCGCGTGCGGTTTGCCTTTCAACTGGCGCATCGAAATCAGTTTGTAGGTGCCGCGCTTGCCGAGTCCCTGGCAAATCTGCTGGCCGAGCGACGATCGTTTTACGCCGAGCAGGAAACCCGACTTGGCCTTCTCCGACAACGCGAGTCCGGTGACGGCTTTCGTCACGGTCGCCTCCACGTCCCACGCGCGGTTGAAGAGCGCCGGGTCGCGCTGTTGGAAGGCGTTTTCGAGGTTCTTGGTGAACTCGACGTATAACGGCTCGGCGGCGCGCGCGAAAGCGGTCAACACGAAAGCGAACGCGATCAGGCAATTTCTCATTTGCATGTCGCGCACTTTAGCGGGCTGCGCCGTCGCTCGCCATGAAAAAGATACTGCTGCGCCCAACCAGCGAACGGGCCGAAGTCCGCGTGCCGGTCGACGCGTCGCAGCGCACGTTTCATCCAGACATCCACCGGGAACGCCTCGTCGTGGCCGCATGAAAACAGCAGCACGCAGTTGGTGATCTTCTCGCCAACACCGTGCAGTTTCAGTAATTCCTCCCGCGCGCGTTCGTAGTCCATCGTCGATAGCGCCGCGAGATCGAGTTGGCCGTCGGCGACGTGCCGGGCCGCCGCGTGCAGGTAGGCGGCGCGGAATCCGAGCTTGCAGGCACGTAACTCAGCGACCGTCGTTCGCGCCAGTGTTTCCGCCGACGGAAAACTGTACGCCGGGCCGATTGGTTCGCCGAAGCGTTGCGCCAGTAACTCGACGATCTGCCTGATCTGCACGATCTGTTTGGTTGAGCTGGCAATGAACGACGCCAGCGTTTCCCACGGTTCCTGTCGCAACACGCGCAGCCCCCAGTGTTGTTCGACGGCTTCGCACAACGCCGAGTCGTGAGGAAACGTGGCGACGATATCGCGCAGCGATACGTCGAGCGCGAGGTAATGCCGGTCCACGTCGCCTTCCAGCACGTCGCCGGTTTGGCGGAGACGCCGTACGCGGTTGCCGACAACGCCAGTGAACCAACCGTCGGCGGCGCGCGACCAGCGGAACGCCTGGCCGCATTCGAGCGTGGCGGCGAGGTTGAAATCGGGAACATTGATTTGGCCGGACATTTCTGGTAGGAGGCTACCCGTGCTGACCAAGGAGGTCAATTTCGTTCATTTCGTCGGGATCTGCGGCACCGCGATGGCTGCTGTCGCGGCGTTGTGTCGCGACCGCGGCTACACCGTCACCGGCAGCGACGAAAACGTCTACCCGCCGATGTCGACGTTCCTCGAAGCGCGCGGCATCCGCGTCATCGCCGGTTTCTGCGCGGAGAACCTCGACCACCGGCCCGAACTCGTCATCATCGGCAACGCGATGAAACGCGGCAACCCCGAAGTCGAACGCCTGCTCGACGAACGCTGGAACTTCTGCTCGCTTCCCGAACTCGTCCGCGAATTTTTCATCCGCGGCAAACACAGCATCGTCGTCGCCGGCACCCACGGCAAAACCACGACAACGTCATTGCTGGCGTGGGTGCTGGAATCGGCCGGGCTGGCGCCGTCGTTTTTGATCGGCGGACTCCCGAACAATTTCGGCGCCGGGGCACGGGCCGGGACCGGGCCGCACTTCGTGATCGAGGGCGACGAGTACGACACGGCGTTTTTCGACAAGCGCAGCAAGTTCGTCCATTACCTGCCCGACACCGTCATCCTCAACAACATCGAGTTCGACCACGCCGACATTTTCCCCGATCTGGCCGCCGTCAAGCGGGCGTTTCGCCAGCTTGTCGCCATCATCCCGCGCCGCGGCCTGATCGTGGCCAACGGCGACGACGCCAATGTCCGCGAAGTCGTCGCCGGCGCGCAAACGCCGGTGCAGTTTTTCACCCTCGCCGATTTCGACGGGTACACGATTTCGCTGGCGGGCGATCACAACCACCGCAACGCCGCCGCCGTCGCGGTCGTCGGCACGGTGTTGGGATTGACCCGCGAACAAATCCAGCGCGGCTTCGCGACGTTCACCGGCGTCAAGCGCCGGATGGAAGTTCGCGGCGAGGCGGGTGGCGTGACAGTGCTCGACGATTTCGCGCACCACCCGACGGCGCTGGTCGAGACGATCCGCGCGATCCGCGAGAAATATCCGCAGCGCCGGCTTTGGGCATTGTTCGAGCCGCGCAGCAACACGACCCGGCGGAACGTGTTCCAGCGCGAGTTGACCGCCGCGCTGGCGCTGGCCGACGGCATTTTCATCGCGAAGGTGGACCGGCTGAACGAATTGCCCGAGGCCGAGCGATTAAATCCCGAACAGATCGTGGTAGAGTTGCAGGCCCAAGGCAAACCGGCGGCGTATGCGGCCGGGGCCGACGCTATCATCGCTGTCTTGGTGCCGCAATTGCAGCCCGGCGATGTGGTGGCGGTGTTCAGCAACGGCGGGTTCGGCGGCATCCACGACAAGCTGCTGATGTGGTTGCGTCAAACGGATGTTTTCGCTTGCGGAGCACGCGAAAAATCGCCATAAACTGCGACACTATGAGCATAATCAACCAACTCCCCGGTTACATCACCAGTGCCGTACCGAATCCTCAATCCAATCGTGCGCCCTGGTACAAAAACACCGCCCCCACCTACGCTGGCATCTTCCTGTGGTTCGTATTCTGGCAGGACGCCGCCAAAGCCGGCGCCCCCGGCGGCACGCTTTCGCAAGGACTCGGCTGGGCGTTGTTGAGCCTCGCTGTCGCCGCCGTCGTCTGCCATGTGCTGTTTTACCTCGTGCCCGGACTCTTCGGCATGCGCACCGGCCTGCCGCTGTATATCGTCGGCACCTCCACCTTCGGTGCCACCGGCGGATTCATCATGCCCGGCTTCCTCATGGGCGTGCTCCAATTCGGCTGGCTCGGCGTCAACATCTACTTCTCCGCGCTGGCACTGAGCGCCATCATCCCCGTGGATGCACGCATCCTCATGGTTGTCTGGGGCATCCTCGCCGCGTTCGTCGGCCTCAAAGGCATCCAGTACGTCGCCAAGGTTGCCACCTACCTGCCGTTGATCCCACTCGTCGTCTTGCTCTGGCTCACCGCCAAGACCATCGGCAACGTCGGCAGCTTTGATCCCGCCGCGCTCATCGCCGCGCAACAAGTCGCCGCCAAGACCAAGGCGTTGCCGCTCGACTCCATCGGCGTGCTCGCCGCCATGCTCACCTACGTTGTCGGCTTCTTCGCCACCGCCGGCGCTGCCGGCGTGGACTTCGGCACCAACAGCCGCGACGACAAAGACGTCAAGATGGGCGGCCTCATCGGCATCGCGCTGGCCATCCTCGTCACCGCTGGGTTGTCCCTCGTGATCGTTGCCGGCCTTGCGGGCGGCTCGAAGGGCATTGTGAGCAGCCTCAGCTCATTCGAGTTGATTCCGACGATCCTCGGCAAAGACACCGCCAAGTGGGTCATGTTCCTGCTGGCTGTCGCGGCGTTCCCTCCGGCGTGTTTCTCCTCGTTCATCGCGGCGAACAGCTTCAAGACCACGCTGCCGAAGGTTAACCCCTTCATCTCCGTCGGCATCGGCGCCGCCGTCAGCATCATCCTCGCTGTCACCGGCTTGGCCGGCAATGCCGTGGATGTGTTCAAGATCATCGGCGCCAGCTTCGGCCCGATCTGTGGCGCGATGCTGGTGGACTACATCCTCAGCAAGGGCGAATGGACCGGCCCGCGCGCCGGGTTCAACCCCGCCGGCTGGATCTCGTGGGCGCTTGGCTTCTTCGTTGGCATCCTGCCGTTCCTGAAGGTCAACGTTCCCGCCGCGCCCGTGGCCGCGTTCGTCGTCGGTGCGGTGGTGTATTTTCTCTGCGCCAAGATGGGATTGCAGACGGCGGTGGTTCCGTTGCCCAAGAAAACCTGAGTATCGCCTTCATAACCCGAAAGGGCGGTCCAATTTGGACCGCCCTTTTTTTGTTAATCTTCCGACAGCGGCAGTTTGGCCAAACGTAGCAATCCGTGTTCTCGTGAGTTATTGGGTCACAAGTATTTCTGTAGCTCAATGTCAACTTGCAGCCCGGAGGGCTGGCGGTTCTTCGCAGTGACGCTTCCCCGGCAGGCTTGGACACACGTCTTCACGATGGCCAACCCCAGCCCGATCCCACCGGTATTGCGGCTGCGCGAGGCTTCGAGCCGGAAAAACGGCTCGAAGTGGATCTTCACCGAAGGCCGCAACATCCTCAACGAACACAGCCATTGCGACATCAACTGGGCCGCATACCTGAGCAGTCGCGCCAAGAAATTTGCGCCGACCGGCGCGATGAACCCCGACACGGCGATGACCGTGGGCGGGCGGTCACACCATTTCGCCGGGAGCATCTGGTGAAAGCAAACCCAACCAACCCAACCAAGGAGTTAGCCATGAAGTCACTGTTCTGCAAGATCGCCACCGCCGCTGCGCTCGTCGTCGCGGTTCTCGCCGTCCTCACGTTTGTCGCGCCGCCGCCCGACGCCGATGCCCAGGGCGGGTATCCGCTCGGCGCCGACATCATCACGTCAGCCACCGGCACCAACAGGACGTGCACGCTCACCTCGACCACTAACGCGACCGTCACCGTCACGTCCAACCTCACGATCGCTGCCAACGTTCAACGCGTGCGCCTGACCATCACCGGCGATGCCGCGTTGCCCGCGACGATCAACTACGGCAGCCTGACCGGCACCCAGGGATTCCCGTTGGCGGCAGCCGCGACGTGGACATCGCAACGGCCCGCCCTCGTGAAGGACGCCGTCACGATCAGCGTGCCGTTTACGTTCACCACCAACGGCACGACCAACGTCGTCTTCAAGGTCATCGAAGAAACCGGCAGCTACTAACTGAACTGCCCGCACATGGCGAAGAACTTCAAACAACTGATCGGGGCGGCGGTGGACAAAACCATCGCCGCCGCGAACAGTGTCGGCATCCCGATGCCGATGTACACCGGCCGTAGCAACACGGTGCCGCCACCGGATGGCGAGACGGCCGGCAAGCCGCCCGAGCCGGCATCGATCATCGTCAGCCAGGTCGCCGAACGCTGGGTCAACGAAGTCTCCGCCAACCTCCAGCCGGAAACGCTCGCTGGCTATTTACGGCAGGCCATTGCGGGCGATGTCTTCTACTTGTTCCAGTTCTTTGAGGAGATGGAGGAGAAGTGGCCGATGCTGCGCGGCGCGCTCTGCAAACACCGGCTCAAGGTCTGCCAGCGCCAGCTACGGATCGCGCCGCCCGACCATGTCCGCAATCCCGACCTGGCGAAACGGAAAGCCGATCTCAGCAACGTCGTCTTCTCCGACATCCGCAATCTGCCTCAATCGTTATTTCATCTCACCGATGCCATCACGAAGGGGATCTCGCTCGCCGAGATCGACTGGCAGGTTGTCGGCGGCAACGTCACCATCAACGAACTGCGCTGGGTCAATTACCGGCACCTCGGCTACTGGTACGATTCGCCCGAGCTGCGGCTATTCCCGAACCTGCTGAACCGGGCCGCGCCGATTGTGATCCCGGACCGAAAGTTCGTCTGCGTTGAGCATCTGACCAAATCCGGTCACCCGGCGCGTGCGTCGCTGTTGCGTCCGCTCGCCTGGTATTTCCTGATCTATCTCTACGCGATCAAGGACTGGGCCACGTTGGCTGAGACGTTCGGCATTGATGTGGCGTGGGCCACGATGAAAACATCGGGCAGCCCCGGCGCCACCGACACCCAGCGCGAGAAGGCGCTGCTACACCTTTCCCGCATCGCCGCGCGCGCCGGCGTCTTTGACGAAGGAACCAACATCAATATCGAACGGGCTGCGGGCAGCGGTGCGCCACCACAGGAAGCGCTCGTCAAGTACTGCAACGAAAAGGCGCTCGAGCTGATTCTTGGTTCCTCGATCACAACGATGACGCCGAAGTACGGTACCGAGGCGCTCGGAAAGACCCAACAGGAAGAGGGCGAGTTCATCATTAACTGGACCGCGCTTCTCACCGGCCGCGCGCTGACCGATCAGGCGATGCGCTGGCTCTGCGAATTCAATTTTGCCGAGCCGGGCGACAACCCGGTCTTCGAGCTTCCCGGCACCGACCGCAAAGACCTCAAGGCCTTGGCCGACGTCCTCAACATTCTTGTCTCAGTCGGATTCCGTGTCAGCGAACGCTGGGTGCACGAAGAGACCGGTATCCCGCGTCCACAGCAGGACGCCGATAGTGAGAATGACGATCTGATTTTACGACCGGGCAAAACATTGCCGTCAGAGACAGCGCCGCTGATCGGGTCCGCTATCCCGCAGCCGCTCGTGGCCGATGGGCGCCACAATCTCCAGGCGACCGCACAGCACGCGCTTGATGCGCTCCGCGCCCAGGCCATCGCCAAGGGTCGCGATATCGGCGCGTTCGACCAGATCGCGGGGCCGATCCGCGAGCTGGTGGCAGGATCCGAACCAGCCGCCGCGCTCGCCAAGCTCCGCGATGTGCAGAAGACCATCGAGCCGTCCAAGCTCGAAGGCGTCGGCACCGAGCTGAACATCCTCGCCGATCTGCTGGGCCGGGCCGTGGCTGAGGAGGCGAAGCCGGTCGCGCATCCATCGGCGAAGACGTTGGTGGGGATGAACGACAAGCACGATCCCGCCAACGGCGAGTTCGCGAGCGGCGGCGGAGCCGCCGGGGAGATCGGCGATCTGCACGATGAGATTGCTGGTGGAAGCGCCGCAAAGAAATCAGTGAAGTTCGGCACGGTGGACAAAGCGGAAGCTGCACGAATCGAACAGGCCACGGGATTGAAGGTCGAGGGATGCCAACATCAAATTGACGCCGACGCGATCCGCCATAGCCGCGATGAACACCCCAATCTGAGGCGCGAAGATTTCGAGAGGATTCCACAGGTCATTACCGCGCCGGACAAAATCAGCCGCGGTCGCACACGTCAGGGGCTGGACGCCATCAAGTACGAAAAGAAATTCAACGGCACCACGGTCTATGTCGAGGAAGTCCGCACCGGCAAGCAAGTGTTGGCCATGAAAAAGGTGTACACAAAATGAAGTGCCAACCTTACAGAGCGCCACGTGCTATGACCTTGCGGCCAGCTTCGCGCGAAACGTCCGAAACGTTCTCTGTTGCGGTCGGCATCTATAATCTATTCCCAACGGGCACGGAGGTCAAGCGATGAGCGAACGATTTTGGCAACAGGCAACCCTGATCGTGCAGGTGATTATTTTGGCGCTCATGGTGTTGGTGGCGCAGGGCATGTGGGAGTTGTTTGCGCGGGTGGCGCGGCTGGAAGCCACCGTTGGATTACCGGCCACTCTCGAATCACCGGCCACGCCGCAATCGCCGCAAACGCCATCGTCAGCACCGCAACCCAAAAGAGGGGACTGAGCGACCAATGAGGCTTGCGCAACAATTCAAAACGGCGGCGCTCCAATTCCTCCAACGCCAGCGCGTGCGCGGCGTGCCCATTGCGCGACCACTCGGCAAACCGTTCCACGTCGGCCAACGCGGCGACCGGCAGCCAGCGGCGAATCGCCTCCGTGTCGGCCACGCCATCCTTCACCACGTCCTCAAACCGTTCCGGGCCACCTTCGGTTTTCATGCCGCCCATCTTATCCCGGCCACCCTCGCTTTTGCCATTGCATTCTCCACCCTTTTAAGTATCTTCCAAACGTTCGGAAGTGCAGCCGAACCCGCACTACCACCGGCCATCAAACGGAGCGGAGAGACTCAACAGTGTGAGCCGTCTGGGATAGCGTGTACGGATGATGCCGTTACGCGACAAGGTGCACTCCTTCTTGGGCGGCTCTTGCCCGGTGCAGGGCAGAAAGGACACTCATCATGTCCAAGTCAGATCAGCAACAGATCGTCATTCCGCGGCTACGCGAATCTCGCGTGCCGTGGTTGGAACTTGAAACCGCCATCAAGTGCTCGAACGCCTTGGGCAGTTTGCTCGGCACTCACATCGTGCACAGCCTCGAAGATGGCAACCTCACCAATGTTGACACTCTCGTCGGCATTGAGGCTCTCACCTACGATGTCGGTCGTCGCCTCCAAAACGCCTTCGACGACGCCCACGCCGCCCACGAGGCAGAAAGGAAACTCGCATGAGCGAAGTCACCTACGAACCGCTGGCCAAAACATTCCGCAAACACGATTCGGACTTCACGATGATCGCGCGCCAGAGCGATGTCGCCATGTTCGCGCGCAAGTCGGCAACGATGACGGCCTTCGAGTACGAGGTTGTGATCGTGAAGCGGCGGAAGGCGCGCGAGGTATTCGGCGAGTCGATTCCTGCGCAGGAGTCCATGCCGTCCGACTCGGAGTGGGGGAAGTTGGGTTGGGGCACGAACAGTTGGTCCCGCGCTTGGGAGATATTCGAGCGCGAAGTGGCCAAGCGCGGATTCCAGCAATCGCCGCTTTGGGAGACTGGGGAAATGGATCGGTTCTCCAAGTCGATCAGGCCGTAAACGCAGCCACCTCTCAGACAAGCCCGGAGCGTCCGCTGTGGCGCTCCGGGCTTCGTCATGCCCCTTTACTCGTTCCGGGAGAGAAACCCTCGATGTTCGACCGATTAAAGGCTTCTAAAATAGCATCCTACCGGGCCGCAGACCCTCACTTTTCACCCCGCCGCGTCCTTGGGGAGGTTTTCCGTGCCTGACCTGGCTACCATCAAGTTCGGAGAGGTATCGTTCGACGAGGCGGTTGCGGCGCTCCGGTCCATGATTCCGATGACCGAGGACCAGTTCGCCGCGCTCTCCGCCGTGGCCAAGCAACGGGCGTTCAGCTTCGCGGGCGCGTACTCCGACTCGATGGCCGAGGCCGCCCGCAAAGTCCTCGAAGGCGTACTCGCTGGCGACGTGCCGGTGAACGGCGCGCTCGACGCTCTCAATCACGCTCTTGCGCCATTCGGCGAATCGGTGACGCCGTTCCAGGCTGACACGATTTTCCAGACGACATCGAACCGCGTCTTCAACCAGGGCCACGACGAGGCGTTCAACAGTCCGGCGCTCGTGGAAGAGTACCCGTACATCGGCCACGTCACCGCCGATGACATCCGTGTCCGGCCGAACCATTACGCGCTGGATTATCGGCGCATTAACGGCGTATTCCGTCGCAGTGATTTTATCTGGTCGCAAATGTCGCCGCCGCTCGGTTTCCGGTGCCGGTGCTGGAAGCGGTATTTCCGGCAGGACGAAGTTGACGCGCTCGGTCTCCAGGTGTTGAAGGGCGAGGACTGGTATGGCCGTAGCGTCGAGGTCGCCGTGCCGGGACACGGCGCAGTCGTCTGTCAATGTCTGCCTGAGACCGGCTTCGGCGTCAGCGGTCTCACCGGCGTGGACACGCGCAACCTGGTCTCCATCTCCATCATCTGTTTGGCCGCCCGCGCCGAGGCGCTGGAGTTACTTGGCGAACAGACGCACGACTGGGGCGATGGCCATTGGGTGACGCATGACGGGCATCCTCTCTTCATTCCCGACACGCCCGAACAAAAGGCGCAGATCGCCAGAGGCAAGGCCGCGGTGGATCAGGCGCTCGCCACCCGCGCCGATGTGCCCGACGCCATGTCGCATCCTGATTTTGGCGAGATTGATTTCCGGTGGGGCAACGACAAGGAAGGTGTGCAGCACGTGCTCCAACGCGCCGAAGACCGTTTGAAGAAATGGCCCGATGGTCCTAGCGGCGAGACGGTGATGCGGATGATGCCGCTTGTCATCGCCCGTGGAAAAGTCGCCGCATCCGGTCGCGTAGCCGTCATCGAATACAACGGGTACCGCGCGATGCTGGCGCGGGATTTACACGGAAAAGACAGCAATCGCTGGCTGCTGAGCGGGTATGATGTTTCCCCGGAAAAGGGAGGTCACCGATGAGCCGGGGAAAATTGGCGGTTTCTATCGGCTCTACGCACGTCGCGCCTACTCCTACGGCGGCGCCGCGTGGTAGCGGTGACACCTTGAATCTAGGACACCGCGCTATGCCTGTCAAGTCAGTGCTGGGAGGGTGGCAGGGCGAGTGGAATCTTGAAGCGCACGCGGCTGACCTGTTCGGCGCGCGAGTCGCGTCCAACGTCCGCGCCGATGCCCAGCGCGGCGACACCCAACGCGATCTTCCCGCTCTTGTCGGTGGACACCGTCACGGCCACGTCAAACTCGACCACCTGAAAATCTCGTTGCCCTTGAGGTGTGCGAACGCGGACAAATCCGAGTTTGTTCAACTCGGCATCGCTGTTGATTTCCGTCCCCACGATGTCGCCGCCAAACCGTTCCGCGGCCTGCGCGGTGGCGCCTTGGATTGTGGCGAGTGTTTCCACGATGAAGTCTTGGAGGTTCACGCATGAATATTAAAGCAGTCATCCCAGAGATTGTCACGCAAATCATGGCGGGCGTAGAGGCCGCCAATAACAGAGGACTTCTGTGTTCACCGCCGAATGAAATCAAATTAAGCCTGCCCATTGGACTGCGCGGTCGGGCAGATGGCGGGGCGCTTCCCAGCGGAGGGAGTGGAAAGAGAACGTATTGTCGGCGCGGACATGACGTTCTTCCTCGACGAAAAAGAGTTCGTCATTGGCCTCGTTGGGCGGGAGAAAGTGAATCCATTTGCG
>CAIKAP010000081.1 GCA_903825435.1 uncultured Verrucomicrobiota bacterium | reverse complement strand
TCTTTCCCTATTACTGCAGGCGATGGTGGCAATGTCAGTTACGCCTATGCTTACTCAAATAATTGGCAGGGCACCACATGTGCACCAATACTTTTCGACCGCAAGGCGACCCTCGGGTCTACGTGGGGAGCTACCAGCCCGCATAAAACAGATGGCGGTAATATTCTCTGGAGCGACGGACATGTTGATTGGAACCGCCTGTTGAGCACCAACGGTGCCTCCATCACCCCCGTCAACAATTAACCATCTTCTTCGTACCCTAGCCAAGCCCCAACGCAAAGGTTGGGGCTTGGCGTTTCTAGTAGAAGATTGTTCGCAATATGTATTCCGTAGTGGTTGGTGTGCAAAACCCATCTCACTCGACGAATACAGCTCCACGCGTACACTGCCTCGCCTGTGACACGCCAATCAGTTGACTTCGCACCGGCCAAACTTTACTCTCCGCTCGTGCAACCGCTCGCATTTTACAGCACCAACGGCAGCGCGCCGCTCGTGGACCTGCGCCAGGCATTGCTCCAAGGCCAAGCCCCCGACCGCGGCCTTTACCTGCCGCAGAAATTTCCGCACCTGACCGCCGCCGAACTTGCCGGTAAGCCGTACCCCGAAATCGCCTTCGAAGTCCTCCGACGGTTTGCCGTTGGCATTCTTGATGACGCCACGCTCCGCACTCTCTGTACCGACGCCTACAACTTCGACGTGCCCCTCGAAAAAGTTTACGACCGTGTCCAAGTCATGCGCCTCGACCGCGGCCCGACTGCCTCGTTCAAGGATTTCGCCGCCCGGATGATGGCCCGGCTCATCGGCCGGTTCGTCCGCGAAACTGGCAAGACGCTCACCATCCTCACCGCCACCAGCGGCGACACCGGCTCCGCAGTCGCCAGCGCCTTCCACAACGTCCCCGGCATCCGCGTCCTCGTCCTCTTCCCGATTGCCGAAGTCAGCGACCGCCAGCGCAAACAGATGACCACGCTCCGCGACAACATCCGCACCATCGCCGTGGACGGCAAATTCGACGACTGCCAGGCGCTCGTCAAACGCGCGTTTGCCGACCCGGCGCTGTCAGCGTTGCCGCTCTCCTCCGCCAACTCCATCAACATCGGCCGACTCCTCCCGCAAGCCGTCTATTATTTCCACGCCGCCGCCCAACTCGGCGAACCGCTCGTCATCGCCGTCCCCTCCGGCAACTTTGGCGACATGATGGGCGCCGTCTTCGCCCGTGAAATGGGCCTCCAAGTCCGACGCCTCGTCGTCCCCGTCAATGGCAACGACGAATTCCCCCGGTTCCTCGCCACCGGCCGCTACGAGAAGATCGAGCCGTCCCGCAACTGTCTCTCCAACGCCATGAACGTCGGCCACCCCAGCAATCTCGCCCGGCTCGTCGCGATTTACGGCGGCCAGATGGACGAAACCGGTAAGTTGCATCGTGTTCCGGATTTGTTCCGGATGCGCCGCGATTTGTTTTCCACCACCGTTTCCGACGACCAGACCCGCGCGACGATCAAACAGGCGTGGGCCGAACACAAACTTTTGCTCGAACCGCACGGTGCCGTCGGCTGGCGCGGCTTCCTCGACTACTGCGCCGCCGAACCGCTCGGCGATTCACCTGCCGTCGTGTTAGAGACCGCCCACCCGGCGAAGTTCCCCGAAGAGATCGAGCGGCTGCTCGGTTTCTCGCCCGAAGTTCCAGCGTCGCTCACCGCGCTCGACAAGTTGCCAGAAGATTTCGACCGGATGCCGGTTGACTACGGGCAGTTTCAGAAGTATCTGCTCAGCCGATACGCATGAAACACGTCATCATCCTCGGCGACGGAATGTCGGATTATCCAGTCGTGCGGCTCGGAGGCAAAACGCCGCTTCAAGTCGCGCGCAAACCGCATATTGATCGCATCGCGCGCGAAGGTCGTTGCGGTCTGTTCAAGACCATCGAAGACGGAATGCCGAGCGGCAGCGAAGCGGCGAATCTTGCCGTACTCGGCTATAATCCGTGCGAAGTTCTTCAAGGCCGCGGCGTCCTCGAAGCCGCCAGCATGGGCGTCAACATCGCCGACGATGACATGGCGATGCGTTGCAATCTCATCTGCCTCTTCGACGATGGCCGCATCAAAAATCATTCCGCCGGACACATCAGTTCCGCTGAGTCCGATGAAATTCTCAAGACACTTCAAGAAGAAATCGGCTCGCCGACGTTGAACTTCTACACCGGTGTCAGTTACCGTCATCTGTTCGTCGGAAAAAATCTCGACCCGCGTCTCGACTGCGCGCCGCCGCACGATTATCCGAACGAACCGGCGGAGCCGTTGCTGATTCGTCCAAAAGTTCCGGAAGCAAAACTGACCGCCGACTTACTCAACAAGCTCACGCGCGAGTCGTGGAAAATTTTGAAAGACCATCCGGTAAACCAGCGTCGCCGCGCCGCGGGAAAAGACACGGCGAATTCAATCTGGCTTTGGTCACCCGGCAAACGTCCGAAGATGTGGACGTTCAAAGAACGTTTCAACGTGACCGGCGCGGTGATTTCGGCGGTGGACCTCATCCGCGGCATCGGTGTTTACGCCGGCCTCGAAGTCATCAAGGTCCCCGGCGCCACCGGCCTGTACGACACCAACTACGAAGGCAAAGCCGACGCCGCGCTCGACGCGCTGAAACGCGTGGATTTCGTCTATGTCCACGTCGAGGCGCCCGACGAAGCCGGTCACGACGGCAACCTCGACCTGAAAATCAAGACCATCGAAGACCTCGACTCCCGCTTGGTCGGGCGCATTCTTGCCGGACTGGAGAAGACAGAGGCGGGTGTCGCGGTGTTGCCGGATCATCCGACGCCGGTGGAGAAACGCATTCACGTTCGCGACGCCGTTCCGTTCGCCATCCGCGATCCGCACCAGGCGCCCGACGCCGTTGAGCGTTATGACGAGGCAAGTTGCGCCGCCGGAAGTTTCGGTACCATCCACGGCGACACCTTCATCCGCACCGTATTCCACCGATGCTAGAACGTCTGTTCAAACTGCAGGAACGAGGTAGCTCCGTTCGCACGGAGGTTCTTGGCGGCGCAACGACGTTCGTGACGATGGCCTACATCATCGTGGTCAACCCGGCGATTCTGGCGTTTGCCGGCATCCCGGTGG
This sequence comes from uncultured Verrucomicrobiota bacterium, assembly GCA_903825435.1. Taxonomy (GTDB): domain Bacteria; phylum Verrucomicrobiota; class Verrucomicrobiia; order Palsa-1439; family Palsa-1439; genus CAIKAP01. The sequence goes on along the minus strand of CAIKAP010000081.1, from coordinate 79,739 downwards.
GGCCGAGCACGGTGGCGACGATTTTGACGGCGGTGGCCGGCTGTCTCTTGATGGCGTTCCTCGCGAACCGGCCCATCGCTGTGGCACCGTACATGGGCGAGAACGCGTTCATCGCGTTCGGCTTGGCGGCGCTGGGCATCGGCTGGCAGTTGCGGCTCGGCGCGGTATTCGTCAGCGGGGCGGTGTTCGTGTTGATCACGCTGTTCCGAGTCCGCTCGTGGTTGGCCAACTCGATTTCGCCGAGCATGAAACACAGCTTTGCCGTCGGTATCGGACTATTCCTTGCGTTCATCGGGCTGGTCGAGACGGGACTGGTCGTGAAAGCCGAGGCGGTGCCGGTGAAGCTCGGCAACCTGCACGACCCGCAAGTGCTGCTGTCCATCGCCGGGTTCTTGTTGATGACGGTGCTGATGTTCCGTCGCGTGCACGGCGCATTGCTAATCGGGATCGCGGCGACGGCGGCGATCGGGTGTGCGTTTGGATTCGGGAAGATGCCGACGGGCGTGATGGCGTGGCCGTTTGGCAAAGAGTACGACCTCGGTCAGATCGCGTTCCAACTCGACATCGCTGGGGTGTTCCGTCTGAGTTTTCTGCCGGTGCTGTTGACGTTGTTCCTGATGAGTTTCCTCGACACGCTCGGCACGCTGGTCGGCGTCGGCGCGGCGGGCAACATGCTCGACGAGAAAGGCAATTTCCCCGACATCGAGCGCCCGATGCTGGTGGACGCTTTGACGTGCATGTTCAGCGGACTGGTCGGCACCTCGACGAGCGGCGCGTACATCGAGTCAGCCACCGGCATCCGCGAAGGGGCGCGCACCGGGCTGGCTTCGGTGGTAACGGCAGCGTTGTTCGCGACGTCGCTGTTCTTCATCCCGCTGGTGACGCCGCTCCAGCATCTGAAGTACGCCTACGGCCCGGCATTGGTCGCGGTAGGCGTGCTGATGATCGGCTCGATCCGTAAGATCGACTTCGACGACCTGACGGAACTGGCGCCGGCATTCGTGACGATCGTGATGATGTTGTTCACCTACAACATCGCCAACGGCCTGACGGCGGGGCTGGTGGTGTATCCACTGATCAAGCTGGCGTCGGGGCGCTGGCGTGAGTTGAACGCCGGTTCCGTGGTGCTGAGCCTGTTGTGCCTGGTGTACTACCTGTTCGGCCTTCCGCACTGATTTGTGGTAGGGCGGGCTGTCCCAGCCCGCCGTGGCAGACCCGGCGGCGGGGTGGGGACACCGCGCCCTACCGGAGCCCAGCGAACGTTTTCCACGCTTTCTCCAGTGCGTCCTTGTCCATCGGCTCGGAGTGGACGAGAACCCGGTAGCGCAATGTCAGCGTCTTGCCAGCGGGAAGTGTGTACGGTTCGGCAAACAACAGCGCGGGGCTGAAGAACGGCATCTCGTTCGGATACCAAGTCGTCGGATGGCGCAGGTTCGACGGGTGATCGAAGATGGTGATGCCGCCGCCCTTGCTGTAGTCGAGCCAGCGCGCCTTCTTGCCGTAGTTCTCCTTCGAGGTGGTCACGCCTTCGCTGCTGGTGTAGGTCCAGCCCTTGACATCTTTCGTCATGCGACAGGACAAACCGGCATAGCCACCGGAGAAATTCTTCGGCGGCGTGCGCTCCAGCGTCAGATCCTCGCTCCCTGCGGTGAACGTCGCCAGCCAGTCAATGTAGTAGTTGCCTTTCGCATCCGGTGCGGACACTTCGAGCACGCGTTTCTCGGTCATGAGCGGCGGTTTGTCGGGCAGATGATAGTTCAACGCCATCTCGATGCGGGCAGAATGGTTGTCGTGCGGTTCGGCCTTCACGCTGACAAGCTCGGTGCGGCCGTCGCTCAAGCCGGTCTTCTTGTTCTCTTCCCAGTAGTTGACGTGGTTGATGTACTTCCACGACCACCACAAGCCGCGGTGCCACGGATGATCGTCGGGCCGCAACGCCGTCAGCGTCGTCCCATCGGCAAGATTCAACGGGTGGAAGTACGGTTTGCCCTCCTCCTTCTTGAAGGTGAGTTGCCAAACCACGCGCTCGCCGCTCTGCAACGCCAGCGACGTGTCGGTCTGCTGCCATTTTAGCGGCGTCTCCGCATCGGCCAGCGCAGTGCAGGCGCAGAGAGTCGCTCCAACGAGAATCTGTTTCATGTCGCTCATGTTACAAATCCGACGGCAAGAAGTCTTGCAAATTCATCCACGATTGACCTACAGTGCGCCCCGCGAGTTCATGAAAATCCTTGTCATCGGAAGCGGCGGACGCGAACACGCGCTCGTCTGGAAACTGGCCCAAAGCAAACTGGCGACCAAGCTGTATTGTGCACCTGGTAATCCCGGTATCGCCCAGCTTGCCGAGTGCGTTCCTATCGCGCCGACCGACATTCCCAAGCTCGCCGATTTCGTCCAGCTCCAGTGCATCGGCCTGACCGTCGTCGGCCCCGAGGCGCCGCTCTGCGCCGGGATCGCCGATTACTTCAAAGCGCGCCGCCTCCGCATCTTCGGCCCGTCGCAAGCCGGGGCGCAACTCGAAGGCAGCAAGGTCTTCTCGAAGAAATTCTTCCTCAAACATGGCGTCCCGACCGGGCGCGCCGAGATTTTCACCGACGCCAACGCCGCCCGCGCCTGCGTCCGCAAGTGGGGCGCGCCCGTCGTCGTCAAGGCCGACGGCCTCGCCGCCGGCAAAGGCGTCATCGTCGCGCAGACCGTCGCCGAGGCGGAACAAGCCATCGCTGACATCATGGAGAAGAAGGTTTTCGGCGCGGCGGGCGACCAACTCATCGTCGAGGAATGTCTCGTCGGCGAGGAAGCGTCCGTCATGGCGCTCACCGACGGCAAATGTTTCCGCATCCTCGCCGCCGCGCAGGACCACAAACGTATCGGCGACAACGACACCGGCCCGAACACCGGCGGCATGGGCGCGTATTCGCCGACACCGGCGCTCGACAAAGTTCCACCGGAACAAATCCGGAACATTTTCGAACGCACCCTCGCCGGATTGCAGACCGACGGGATTGATTACCGGGGCGTCCTCTACGCCGGTATCATGCTGACGAAGGATCACGGGCCGATGTTGCTCGAATACAATTGCCGGTTCGGCGACCCGGAGACGCAGGTCGTGTTGCCGCGAATGGATTTTGATCTCGCGGAAGCGTGTCGCGCGACCGCCGACGGCAAGCTCGGCGAAATGACGCTCGCGTGGAAACCGGAAGCCGCCGTCTGCGTCGTGCTCGCCTCCGGCGGTTACCCCGGTGATTACGCGAAGGGCAAGGTCATTTCCGTCCTCGATGACGCGGCAAAGTTACCAGGCGTGACGGTTTTCCATGCGGGGACGAAGGCAGGCGCAGATGGCGCAATCGTGACCGACGGTGGCCGCGTGCTTGGCGTGACGGCGCTCGGGGACGGCATCGCGGGCGCGGTGGCGCGGGCCTACGAGGCGGTGGCGCGGATTCATTTTGACGGAATGCAGTACCGGCGCGATATTGCGGGCCGCGCGTTGCGGAAAAGGTAGGAAGGAATTATGAAGAAGTTACTCGTTGGATTTTCCATCGGACTGGCGGCGGTCGGTTGCATCGCCGATGACAACGACGTCGAGTTGAAGCAGACGACCGAGATCATCGGCTTGCTCAAATCTCATTACGTCGACGCGGGCCAGCTCGACGGGAAACAGCTCGGCGACGCCACGATTACCGGCCTATTGAAGGCGCTCGGCGCTGGCGCGCAACTGCTCACCGCCGAGGAGGCAAAATCTAAAGTCCCCGCGATCGAAGCCTGCGCCCAAACTGGACAGCGGTTGGCGCGTGCGGAAGTGATTAACCCGAAGATCGGCTACATCCGGCTGGCCGATGTTGAGCAGGCTGCGGTGTCGGAACTCGACGCCGAACTGACGAAGTTTGCCGCGGCACGCGTGACGGGCTACGTGCTCGACCTGCGGTTCGCCGATGGCACCAACTACGCTGCCGCCGCCGCGCTGGCTGGCCGTTTCCTGCGCGATGGCCAGGATTTGTTCACCATCAAGTCTTCCGACAAACCGCCCGTGCCTTTCCGTTCCGACACGCGCGCTAGCGCCAACATGGCTGACGCGCCGCTGATGATTCTTGTGAACCATTGCACGCGCGGCGCCGCCGAGGTGCTCGCCGGCGCGTTGCGCGCCCAGGACCGTGGTATCGTTATCGGCGCTGCCACCTCTGGTGACGCGCTCGTTTGGGAGGACCTGCCGCTCTCCGACGGACGCGTACTGCGCATCGCCGCCGCCAAGATTGAGTTGCCCAAGGGCAACATGTTTCCCGGCGGTATCACGCCAGATGTGCCTGTGAAGATTGACGCCAAGGCCGAGCAGAATGCGATGTTGAACTCGACCAACATGACGCTCACCGCCAGTCTCACCGCCGAGCAGACCCACAAGATGATGACCGAAGCCGACCTCGTGAAATATCACCGCGGCGAATCGCTCGATCTGCCCGGCGTCAAATCGTCCACCAACAAGACCAACGGCGCCGACTCCGATAAATCCAAGGACACGTCCGTCCGCGACGTCGTCCTCCAACGTGCCGTGGATATTCTCAAGGGCATACGGGTGCTGCTGTCGTGGCAATGAAAACCATTCTCTTCGTCTGTACCGGCAACGTCTGTCGCAGCCCAATGGCCGAAGCATTGATGCGCCACCAGCTCGCTCGTCGCACCGACCTGCGCGTGCTCTCTGCCGGTCTCGGCGCGCTCGACGGTCAGCTCGCTACCGATGTCGCCGTCACGGCCATGGCCGAGGTCGGGATCGACATCTCCAACTTCCGCAGTCAGTCGCTCAGTTCGCGCCTCATCGAGGAAGCCGACTACGTTTTCACCATGACCCGCCAGCAACAGGACGCCATCCAGACGTTCTACCCCGCTACGGCGGAAAAAGTTTTCGTCGTTCGTGAATTTGAGGACGGCGAAATCATCGGCCGCGACATTCCCGATCCGATCGGACAACCCACAGAAGTGTACCGACGCACCCGCGACCAGATCAGTAAAGCCATGCCCAGCATCCTCGCCTTCATCGAACAGACCGAAACCGCCCGCAATGCCGTCGCTGAAGACGGTGCCGCGCCCGCACACTCGCTCCGAGTCGCCATCGCCGCCGACCACGGTGGAGTCGAATTGAAAGCCGCGCTGACAACTTGGCTCAAACAACACGGCTTTCCCTGCGCCGATTTCGGCTCCAACTCCTCTCAGTCGGTCGATTACCCAGACTATGCCTTCGCCGTTGCCAAAGAAATTGCTGCCGGTAAGTTCGACCGCGGCATCCTCATCTGTAAAAGCGGCATAGGCATGAGTATCGCCGCCAACCGCGTCATCGGCGTTCGTGCCGCACTCGTCAATGACGAACACTGGGCACAACTTAGCCGTCAGCACAACGACGCCAACATTATCATCCTTAGTGCTGACGCCGAGGGCATGACCAACGAACGAGCCGTCGCCATCCTCGACGTCTGGTTCAAAACCGAATTCGAAGGCGGCCGCCACGAGCAGCGAGTAAAGAAAATGGATCATCCCCCAACCTGTTGCCAACCCACTAACTCCGTCCTCGCCCAGACCGACCCGCAGATCTATGATTCCATTCGGGAAGAAACGCGCCGCCAGCAGGACAACATCGAGCTGATCGCCAGCGAGAATTTCGTCTCTCTCGCCGTCCTCGAAGCCGCCGGCAGCGTGCTCACGAACAAATACGCCGAGGGCTATCCCGCCAAGCGTTACTACGGCGGCTGCGAATGTGTTGACGTCGCCGAGCAACTCGCCATCGACCGCGCCAAACAACTCTTCGGCGCCGACCACGCCAACGTCCAGCCCCACTCCGGCTCCCAAGCCAACATGGCTGCCTACTTCGCCGTCGCCAAACCCGGCGACACCCTTCTCGCGATGAGCCTGAACTTCGGTGGCCACCTCACCCACGGTTCCCCCGTCAATTTCTCCGGCAAACTCTTCAAAATTGTCCCCTACGGCCTGAGCAAAGAGACCGAACAGATTGACATGGACGAAGTCGTCAAGCTCGCCCGCGCCGAGAAACCGCGTGTCATCGTCGTCGGCGCCAGCGCTTACCCGCGCACGCTCGATTTCGCCGCGTTTGCTGCTATCGCCAAGGAAGTCGGCGCTACACTCATCGTTGACATGGCCCACATCGCGGGCCTCGTCGCCGCCGGGCTGCACCCGAACCCGGTCCCGCACGCCGACATCGTCACCACCACCACCCATAAGACGCTCCGAGGCCCGCGTGGCGGCATGATCCTCTGCAAGGAAGCCCACGCCAAGGCCGTCAACTCCCAGATTTTCCCAGGCATCCAAGGAGGTCCACTCGAACACATCATTGCTGCCAAGGCCGTCTGCTTCAAGGAAGCGATGCAACCCGCGTTCAAGGTTTACCAGCAGCAGATCATCAAGAACGCCACCGCCATGGCCGCCGCGCTCGCCAAAGGCGGCCTGCGCATCGTCAGCGGCGGCACCGACAACCATCTCATGCTCGTTGACCTCCGCCCGAAGAAGCTCACCGGCAAGATCGCCCAGGAAGCTCTCGACAAAGCCGGCATCACGGTCAACAAGAACATGATTCCGTTCGACCCTGAGAAACCGATGGTCACCAGCGGCGTCCGCATCGGCACGCCCGCCGTCACCACGCGCGGCATGAAGGAAGCCGAGATGCAACAGATCGCCGCCCTGATCATCGAAGTCCTCGACAAACCCGAGGACGCCGCCGTCGCCACCGCCGTCAAATCCAAAGTCCGCGCCCTGACCGCTCGTTTCCCGCTGCCGTATTGAGGACGTTGATTGGATGCTGTCGGACCGCTCCAACATCGAACTCAGTACAGGTGATCGTTGGTTGCTGGCGTTGTTTACTCCACTGATTGCCTGTGTCCTCGGAGGCTTGTCCTACTTCCTGTATAAACAGGAGGCAACTAGCCCGGAAGGAATAGCAGGTCGGTTTCTCTTGCTGGAGTTTTTCGGAACGCTTTTCCTATTTGCGACAATCCTATTCTTATGGGCCGTTTTTTATCCACGTTGGCTGGAATCCGCGCTTGTTTGGATCCGGAGAAAGGTTCTGACGTGGTTTATAATCATCGGAATCATCGAGCTTGTTATCGCACTCATTTTCTTGCTGATTGAGCTTTCATCATCGTCGTAGCCACCATCGGCGTGCAGGGATGGCGCAGCGACTACAACCTCCGATACGCTTCCCTTCCTGTCGCTCTTGCGCTAGAATGTGTAACATTTCCAATGAAGACCCGCTTTGAACATGCGTACGTCCTCAACGTGATGGCCGACGACCGCCCCGGCATCATCGCGGCGGTCAGTGGCGTCATCGTCGCGCTCGGCGGCAACATCGACGCCTGTTCGCAGACCGTGCTCGGCGGCTATTTCACGCAAATCCTCGTTGTCAGCTTTCCGAAAACCGTCGCGGCGCAGGACATCGTCGTGCGCATCCAGAAAGCGGCGCCACCGGGCGGCGCGTTGGAAGTCGCAGCCCGGCCGTACGCGGCGCCCGTTACACCAGTCGAACACAAAATGGGTGAACGGTTCGTCATCACCGCTCTCGGCAAGGACAAACCCGGCATCATTCACCGGTTCAGCCAGTACCTCGCCGGTAAGGACATCAACATCGTGGACCTCTACTGGGATTGCGCAGGCGAGGACTTCGTGTTGACGGCGCAGGTCGAGATTCCGAAACGCTGGGAACTGGCGCTCCTGCAGGCCGACCTCGATGAGATGGGACGCGAGGAAGGTTTTAGCGCGCGCGTCCAGCACGAGAACATCTTCGTCGCCACCAACCAACTCCGCCTCCCCGGAGGCCAACTGATAGGAAATTGCTTTTCAGCAGAGGCGTCGCATGGGCGCCAGTAGGGAGGGGGTAAGGGGGGAGTCCTGAACCTCGGCTGACAGCCCGAAGCGTTCGTGACGCTTGCGATATTCTCCTCTGGGCACGTTCTCTTTCCTTTCGAATGCGGATTCTGTGCAAAAACCAATTCGGAGTCAAGCCGCACGACCAGCGATGCACAAATGGTGAGTTGCCGCCCTCCATGCGGGCTGTTTGGAACTGCCCTAGCGCGCCCAGCAGCGGTGACACAAGGCCGATTTCGGCGCTTGTCTCGTGCCGGCTTCGTCCCTAGAATGTTGCCCGCATGCTCCGCACCGACGAAATTCTTTCGACCATCCAGATGTTGCACGCCGAGCACCTCGACGTCCGCACCGTGACGCTCGGCCTGAACGTCAACGATTGCGCCGCTTCCAGCGTGGACAACGTCTGCCGGAAGCTCCGCGAGAAAATCCTCCGCCACGCCTCGACGCTCGTGCGCACCTGCGACCGCGTCGGCGGCAAGTACGGCATTCCCGTCACCAACAAACGCCTCGCCATCTCTCCTGCCTCGCATCTCCTAGCCGGACATGGCCACGGCGCCGCGTTGCGTCTCGCGCAAACGCTCGACGACGCCGCGAAGGAGTGCAACATCAACCTCGTCGGCGGTTTCACCGCGCTCGTACAGAAAGGCATCAGCGGCGGCGACGCCATCGTCATGGAAAGCCTGCCGCAAGTCCTTTCCTCCACACAGCGCGTTTGCGCCTCCGTCAACGTCGCCAGCCACCGTGCGGGCATCAACATGGACGCCGTCCGCCAGATGGGCGAGATCCTCCTGAAGATCGCCGCGGCCACGGCAGCGCAGCGCGGGTTCGGCTGCGCCAAGCTCGTCATTTTCTCGAACATCCCCGAGGACAACCCGTTCATGGCGGGTGCATACCATGGCGAAGGCGAAGCCGAGGCGACCATCAACATCGGCGTCTCCGGTCCCGGCGTCGTCAGCAGCGCGTTGCACCGCCGCATCCAGCTTGGCGGACCGCTGACGCTTGGCGACCTCGCCGAGGAAATCAAAATCACCAGTTTCCGCGTCACTCGCGTCGGCGAACTCATCGGGCGCGAAGTCGCCGCCGAACTCGGCGTGCCGTTCGGCATCGTTGACCTCTCGCTCGCCCCGACGCCGGAAGTCGGCGACAGCGTCGGCGAAATCCTCCGCACGCTCGGCATCGAGAAGATCGGCGCCCCCGGCTCGACCGCCGCCGTCGCGATGTTGACCGACGCCGTCAAGAAAGGTGGCGCATTCGCGTCGAGTTCCGTCGGCGGCATGAGCGGCGCGTTTATTCCCGTCAGCGAAGACAGCGCGCTTGCCGACGCCGCCGCGAAAGGTCACCTGACGCTGGAGAAACTCGAAGCGATGACCAGTGTCTGTTCCGTCGGCCTCGACATGATCGCCATCCCGGGCGACACACCCGCCGAGACGATCTCCGCCATCATCGCCGACGAGATGGCCATCGGCGTCATGAACAACAAAACCACCGGCGTCCGCCTGATTCCCGTGCCCGGCGCGAAGACGGGCGAGCTGGTCGAGTTCGGCGGCCTGTTCGGCTCCGCGACGGTGATGGAAATTCGCAACACCGGCGCCAGCGCCGCGTTCGTCCGTCTCGGCGGCCGCATCCCCGCGCCGATCCAATCGCTGCGGAACTGAGCCGTGCCGGCGCACCACGAACACGTTTACGGCGACACCTGGCACTCCGTCCACGAAGGTTATTTCTCCAACCGCAACGCGGCGCGTCCACTCATCGCCGCTATCCGTCGCGCCATCGGGAACGCGACAACCGTCGTTGATCTCGGCGGCGGCACCGGTTTCATCCTCTCCGAGTTGGCGCGGTCAAATGTTCCGGAAATGTTCCGGCTGATCAACCTCGACGCCTCGCCCGCGCAACTGGCAGTCGTAAACCACCACCGCATCGAGCAACTCCATAAATCCGTCGAGGAATTTCGCCGCGCCGACCTGCGGGCGCGCGGGCCGGTGTTGTTCGTGATGCGCTCGGTGTTGCACTACGCCGGGCGCGACGGCCTGCTGCCGCTGCTGCGTCACCTGCGCCGGCAGATGCGGCCGGGCGAGCGGTTCGTGCACCAGACGGTCTGTTTCCCGCGCCGGCGCGAGGCGGAATACTCGAACCGGACGTACGCGTTGATGAAAACGGGTAAATGGTTGCCGACGAGCCGCGAGTTGCGCCATCACCTGTCCGAGGCCGGGTTGCCGGCGACGTCGGCGGGCGACGCACCGCCGTTGCCGTTGACGGTCGCCGAACTCGCGCGGCGCTACCGGCTGTCGGACGCGAGGACCGCGCGGGTCGCAGAGATTTTTACCGACTGGGAAACGCCGGCGTTGCCGTACAAGATTTTTGTCTGCGCGGTGAAGTAGGTTACGAGCAGCCCATGGAGGCGCCGCAATTCAGGCATTTGTAGCAGGCGCCGTTGCGGACGGTAATCGCGCCGCAGGTGTCGCAGGTCGGCGCGTCCTGCATGAAATGCTGGACGGTCCGGCTCAACGCCTGCACCGCCGACAGCCCGGAGGGACGCGCGGACGGCCCCGCGACTACAGTCGGCTGTTCTTCGCCGGTCTTTTCGAGTTCCTGCACCGGCTTGTTGAGGGCCTTCTTTTCCTGTTCGGCGATTTCCTTCAATGGCAACTCGGGCTGGACGGCGGGCGAATTCTCTTCGCGATAGCCGAGGATGAACTGGCAGCCGAGCCAACGGAACAAATAATCGATGATGGATTTGGCGATCGGAATGTCGGTGTTCTTGGTGAATCCGCTCGGCTCGAACCGTTGGTGGGCGAATTTCTTGACGAGCGTGTCGAGCGGGACACCGTATTGGAACGTGAGGCTGACAAGCGTGCCGATGGTGTCCATGAGTCCGCCGATGGTCGAACCTTCCTTGGCCATCGTGATGAACAGCTCGCCGGGCGTGCCGTCCTCGTAAAGGCCGACGGTGATGTAGCCTTCGTGTCCGGCGATGTCGAACTTGTGCGTGATGGCGCGGCGCGTGTCGGGCAGACGATGCCGGATCGGCGTGGCTTCGCGCAGGCGGAGTTCCTGGATTTCTTTTTCGAGTTCGAGGACGCGCGCGTTGAGCATCTCGATTTCGTTTTTGGCCGCCTCGGCTTCGGCTTTGGCGCCGCCGTTGTTGCCGCCCTTCGATGTGTTCAGCGGTTGGGAATATTTGGAACCGTCGCGATAAATGGCGACGGCTTTGAGGCCGAGCTTCCATCCTTCGATGTAGGTCTGCATGATGTCTTCGACGGTGGATTCCTGCGGCATGTTGACCGTCTTGGAAATCGCGCCGCTGATGAATGGCTGCACCGCCGACATCATTCGCAGGTGCGCCATGTATTGGATGCTGCGTTTGCCTTTGGCGGGACGGAACGCGCAATCGAAAATCGGGAGGTGTTCGTCCTTCAAGCCGGGCGAGCCTTCGATGGTGTCGTTGTCCTCGATAAATTTATCAATCGCTTCGATTTCGACGGCGCTGTAGCCAAGTTTGCGCAACGCCATCGGCACGGTGCGGTTGACGATCTTGAGCATGCCGCCGCCAGCGAGAAGTTTGTATTTTACGAGCGCGATGTCCGGCTCGACGCCGGTGGTGTCGCAATCCATCATGAACGCGATGGTGCCGGTCGGGGCGAGTACGGTGACTTGCGCGTTGCGGTAGCCGGAGCGGCGTCCGAGTTCGACGGCTTCGTCGCCACAACGTTGCGCCGCGGCGCGGAGATAGTCGGGGCAACTGACGTGGATACGTTTAACGCTGTCGCGGTGCATTTCGACAACCTGAAGCATCGGCTCGCGATTGGCGAAAAATCCTTCAAACGTGCCGACATTCTCGGCGAGACGCGCCGATTGCGTGTAGGCGTGCAGGTGCAGGATCGCGGTGAGCGCGCCCGCGATCGTGCGGCCTTCGTCGCTGTCGTACGGCAAGCCGAGCGCCATGAGCAGGCAACCGAGATTGGCGTAGCCGAGGCCGAGCGGGCGGAACAGATGGCTGTTCATCGCGATCTGTTCGGTCGGATAACTGGAGTGATCCACGAGAATTTCCTGCGCGGTGATAAAAATTTCCACCGCCGCTTTGTAACGCTCGACATCGAAGCTACCGTCGTCGCGGAGGAATTTCATCAGGTTCAACGACGCGAGATTGCAGGCGGAGTTGTCGAGGAACATGTACTCGCTGCACGGATTCGAGGAATTGATCGGCGCGGTGTGCTTGCAAGTGTGCCAACGCTGGATTGTATCTTCGTACTGGCAGCCGGGATCGCCGCAAGTCCACGTACCCTCGGCGATACCGAGCATCAGTTCGCGCGCTTTGTACGTCGGACCGGGTTTGTTCGCGTTGGTGACCCAATGCGTCGTCCAATCCTTGTCGTCGAGTACGGAGCGCATGAAATCGTCGCTCACGCGCACGGTGAGATTTTCATTTTGGAACGCGACGGAACCGTACGCGTCGCCGTTAAAATCGCCAGCGTAGCCTTGATCAATCAGCGACCGTGCTTTGCGCTCTTCTTTCAATTTCGCCTCGATGAAATCCTTGATGTCCGGATGCCAGACTTTCAACGTGTTCATCTTCGCCGCGCGGCGCGTCTTGCCGCCGGACTTCACGACGCTGGCGATGGCATCATAAACTTTCAGGAACGACATCGGGCCGCTCGGGCGGCCGCCGCCGGAAAGTTTTTCGCGTTTGCTGCGCAACGTTGAGAGATCGGTGCCGGTGCCGCTGCCGTATTTGAAAAGCATCGCCTCACTGCGGGCGAGTTCCATGATGTCTTCCATCGTGTCGCCGACCGACTGGATGAAACAGGCCGAACATTGCGGGAATTCGTACTGCGTCGGCGCGCGCTGAATTGTCTTCGCCGACGGGTCCCAGTGCAGATTACCGGCGCTGCTGTTTTTGCCGACGCCGTAAATATGATGCAGGCCGCAGTTGAACCAGACCGGCGAATTAAACGAGCCGTACTGATTTACACACAGCCACGTCAGCTCGTTGCAAAAAGTCTCCGCGTCTTTCTCGCTCGCGAAATAGCCGTCGCCTTTTCCCCAATCGGCGATGGTGCGCGTGACGCGGTGAACCAACTGCTTGACGCTCTGCTCGCGCTCGGCGGTGCCGTTCTCGCCATAAAAATATTTCGAGACGACCACCTTCGTGGCGAGCACCGACCAATTCTTCGGTACCTCGACGTTCTCTTGCCGGAAAATTGTCTTGCCGGCATCGTCGGTAATCTCAGCGGTACGGCGATCCCACTCCATCTCGTCGAACGGATGGACGCCGGGCCGGCTGAACACGTGTGGGACGGTCAGGCCACTTCTCCTTGGCGAAGTGGCCTGAACGACGCGTTTGTTACGCTTCCCATTGGCCGTGCCGTTGCCGGCGACGACTTCTGTCACGATTTCTTTACGTACTTGTTTCGCCTTATTCACAGAAAGGCGCCCCGAATTCTCTCTTACTGTAATCACTGTTCCCTCCTTGCGCGTGCAACGCACCGGATAAAAATAATTCACTGCGGTTAAACTTCAGCGAGGTTCCCCACCCCACGTAATTGCGACGAACGTGACCGTATAACACCATTAGTTGTGGTTTCAAGAAAAATCTTCTCGGGAACGAAACTTTTTTTCTCCGGAGCCGCGCACAAACGGCCGGCGCTCACGCTGACGCAATTGTAGTCGCACCGGACAGCCCGTGAAACCCCACGCCGCACGGATCCGGTCCACCAAAAACCGCTCGTAATGTTGCGTCAGGCTGTGCTCGTCGTTCACAAACAGCGTGAACATCGGCGGCGCTCCCGGTTTTTGAAAGGCGTAGTAAATCTTGAACCGATGCCCGCCGACATGCGGCGCCGGATACGATTGCGTCGCGCGCGACAGCATGCGGTTCAACTCCGGCGTGTCGATGTGCCGGTGCATCTCGTTCTCGATGATCGCCACCTGCCGGAACAAATCCGGAACACTTTGCCCGGTCTTCGCCGACACGAACAACACCGGCGCCCAGTCCAGGAAAAACAACTCCTTATGCAGCGCCGCCAGGTATTTCTCCCGAAATGTTTTTTTTGTTCGACGATCTTCGTCTGCTGCGAGGTCCCACTTGTTGACGAGGATCACGCACGAGCGATTGGCTTCACGAATTTGTCCGGCAATTTTCTTGTCCTGCTTCGTCACGCCGTCAATCGCGTCGAGGATGAGCACCGCAACGTCGCACTCTCGGATGCTGCGCTCGGCGCGCATCAGGCCGAACTGATCCACCGACGACGCGATCTTGCGCTTGTGACGCAGGCCCGCGGTGTCCACAAGGATGTACGGTTTATCGCCAAGCGTAAACGGCGCGTCTACGGAATCGCGCGTGGTGCCGGCAATCTCGCTGACGATGGTGCGTTCACTTTGGAGAATGGCGTTGATGAGCGATGATTTACCAACGTTGGGCCGCCCAACGATCGCGATCCGCGTCGGCGGAGCCGTCTCTGTCGCGGTGGCCGAAACAAAGTCCTCCGTGGCCGCAGTGACGAGCGACTCGACACCGAGGCCGTGGATGGCGGCGATGGGAAAGAGAGGATCGAACCCTAGCTCAGCGAACTCGTCGGCACCGCGCACGCGGGTATTGTTGTCCACTTTGTTGACGGCAAGGAAAACTTTTTTGCCGCTGGTGCGGAGCTTGCGGGCGATTTCGCGGTCAAGCGGCGTGAGGCCCTCCATCACATCCACGACGAGGATGAGGGCGTTGGCCATCTCGATGGCGACCTCGGCCTGGCGACGCGTGGCGGTAGCGATCACATCGCCGGTTTTCTCGTCGTCCATGAAGGCGATGCCGCCGGTGTCGATGACCTCGAAGGTTTTGTCGTTCCAGCGGGCGGTGGCGCTGACGCGGTCGCGGGTGACACCGGCTTGTTCATGAACGATGGAGATGCGGCGCCCGACGATGCGGTTGAAAAGCGCACTCTTCCCGACGTTGGGACGGCCGACGATTGCCAGAATGTTGGGGATTGACGACATAAGGACTCGCAGGCGCATATGTTAGGTCGTCGCTGGTCAAAGGCAAGCGGATTGTGTTAACTTCGCGACGTAAACTCACGCGAAGGCGGCGTTGTCGGCGACGGATCAGGCATTGGTAACAGAGTTGCTCTATGGTTGTCCGCAACAGTAACTGGCTCTGTGGTTTTTATTGTCTGGACAGGCGTAGAAGTTGCCACGGCCGGTGGTGGGCGAGATCATCAAGCTGGGTTTGCACTAGTTTTTCTTCCTGAAGACGGCTCCGCACCCAGTGGTGAATGAAACGGGCGCGTTCGTCGTCGTTGCGGTTCGTGAGCGCGTGGTTGTGACGGGAAGACTTTGGCGCGCCGGTCTACAGCACGTGCAAAAGTGAAGACGGAGAAAAATGAACGCGTCGCCGAGAGGTTCCAAGCTTTGCTCCCGGAGTTTTCGCTCGAGGCGACGCGTTCGACTTTTCCGCCACGTAACGTCAGGAATGGTGTGTTCGTCGCGTGGGTTAGACGGTTGTGACGGTCATTGCTGCGGGGCAACGGCAGGCTTTCCGTGAGCGCCGCCGTGTTGGCCGCCGCGCTGTTCGCGCATCTTCTTGAGTTCGGCCTTCTGCTCGTCGGTGAGGATATCCATGACTTTCCCCATGGCGGCTTTGAAGAAAGGCGCCATCTGCTCGCGCAGCTCTTTGATCTTTGCCTCGTCCTTGGCCTCACGGGCAGCTTTCATCTTTTCACGCAGATCTGGAGTGTCTTTTTGGAAGTCCGCGACGATGGCGTCGTACTTGGTCTTCTGATCGACAGTGAGTTTCTCCACCATGGGCGGCGGGAGGAAGCCCATCGGACGATGGTGGCCTTCGTGGCCGGGCTTGGCGGCAGGTTGATCTTCGGCGCGGACGCTGATCCCGGTGATCAGGGCCAACGCGAGGGCGGTGATGAGTATACGATACTTCATGATACTAACTCCTATGGGTTGTTTGGTTTTGGTTCGGACAATGTGGAAATGGTGTTGGTGGAGCCGTCGGGTTTGCGGTGATGATACGGGAAAGGTGGCGGCTCTTGGCCGGGGTGTTCCTTGCGCCACTTCTCTTCGAATTCCTTGCGGTGCTGGCTGAATTTGTCGCGTGCCTGCTGGCGCTGTTCGGGTGTCATTTTCTCCCAGCGCTCGTTGTTTTCCTTGAGCTTGCGGCGTTCTTCGGCCGGCATTTGCATGAACCGCTCGATTCGTTCGTGGATGAATTTGCGTTCTTCCGCCGGCATCTGGCGCAGGGTGCTGTGCAGGCGCAACGCCGACGCTTTGTCGTGCGGGGAGAGTACGTTCCACATCTCGTTCAACTTCGTTTCGTCGAGGGCGGCGGTGCGCGGTTCCTCGGTAGGCGCATTACCCGAGAGCGTCAGCAGCAGCATGACCGCGAGGAGGCTAGTTAACGTTTGCTTTCTCATGGGGATTGTTTCCATTCAACAAATGAAGCGAGGCCACAACGTCGAAATCTTCCAAGCGATCCTGTTGCGCTGTGATATATGCTTCGACCTGCATGTTGGTGTGGTGGGTGCGTTGCCAGCCAAGCCATCCCGCACCGGAGAGCGTCACGATCAAGGAACCCGCCAGTGCCCAGCGCCACAACGGCGCCAGCCAGCCACGTGGTTTTTCCGTCAGCGTCTCGTCCAGCCTCCGCAGTGTGCGCTCGGCGAAACCGGTTGAGGGTTCTGTCGCAACGTGCCGCGCGACCGCACTCCACACGCCCGCATAGGCGCGCCACTGCGCTGCGCAGGTGGGGCAGTCGGCAACGTGTGCGTCGAATGCCGCGCTGTATGCCACATCGAGGCGGCTGTCTAGCCGCTCATCGAAGTTGGCCTGTGTTTCCTTGCAGTTCATTGTGTCCTCGCTTTCTTTCAACACCGATGCTGGGAAAAGGTTTCGTCAGCACCAGCCTTGCAGTTCTTCTTTCAGCGCCTCGCGCGCCCGGTGTAGGAGCGATTTGACTGCCGGGACCGAGCAATGTAGCACCTTCGCTATCTCTTCGTAGGACAAGCCCTCGAACCGGCAGAGCACCACCGCCGTGCGCTGGTTGTCGGGCAACCGGCGAATGGCCGCGCCGATGCGCGCCTGCAACTCACGCTCGGACGCCGCGCGCGCCGGGTCGGGCGACTGCGCGTCGGCAAACTGTGCCCCTAGGGTCTCAGTCTCCTCGTCGGATTGCGCGAGCGCGTCGAGCGACTCCGCGCCGCGCCGGGCGCGCCGGCGGTGTTCGTTGAGGATGGTGTTGTGGACGATGGTGAACAGCCACGTTGTGAATTTCGCTGTCGGCTCGTAGCGGCCCGCGGAGCGCCAGACTTGGACGAAGACGCGCTGCGCGAGGTCTTCAGCTTCCCAGGCGTCGCCGATGGCGCGGTGAATGGTTTGGATGACGCCACGCTGGTGGCGCTCGACCAGTTCGCGGAACGCCGCGCGGTCGCCGCGCCGGACGCGCAACATCAACTCGGCATCGGCATCAGAGGGGTTCACCACTTGACCTTGACGGACTTCTTCTGGCCGAGCCGGTCAACGTAGAACAGCTCACCGCGAGACTTCCCGTACTCGTGCACGTCCTTCGTGATCTTCACGTCGAAACAGCAGTACTCCGCGATCTCCAACAGCTTGCCTTCCTTCCACCACCGCAGCGCCTGCATCCCATCCGCGATCTTCGGCGCATTCAGCGTCGCCTTCGCCACCGCGTCCAGCGACAACCGGTGCCCGAGGATCGTCTCCAAGTCCGCCATCAAATCCAGCGTTGGCGCCTGCGTCAAATCCAGCGGCGAATATCCGCCAAGGACAGCGTAGTCGAAATTCAAGATGTTGAATCCCACCACCAGATCGGCACGCATCAGCTCCTTCACCAAGTCCTGCACGTGTGCCTCGTCGTAAATCTTATACTCGCCCGACCCCGTGCTGAACGTCACACCGACCGACATCTTCATGTCAGCCTTGCGGTTCCAGCCGCCGACTTCCGCCGCGCTCTTCTGCGTCTCCAGATCAAAATAAACTATGTTCGCCATGACACCTGACTCAGCCAATCGCCCGCACCAACCCGATTGTCAACATCGTGTGTAACCCCGGCTTCGCCTCCATCAGACGCGGCAGGCAATTCACCAGAATCGCCGGCGTCGCCAAGTCGCCAGCGGTGCCGCCGTCCACCACCACCCGCATTGGCGGAACGCCCTCCACCACGATCTCGTCGCGCGGATTTTTCGCGCCGACGTACATCTGCAACTCCAACTCCAGCACCTTCCGACTGCCGTGCCAGCCCGTCGCCACCTGCCTCACACCGGCGGCGCTCCCCTTCGGCACCGTCAGGTATTTCGTCCGGATCGTCCGCTCCGCCAGCACCGGCGCGATCGTTTCGTCCACCTCGTCCAAGTCCCAGCCGAACGCTTCCGCGACGAACACCAGCGACTCGCTCAGCCCAACGTGCCGGATCTTCAAGCTCTTTGCCAGCTTGCAAAATTCCGACGCCGGCAGGCCCGCGCCGACCTTACGCTGGAGCGCCTCGCGTCGCGTCCCCGCGTCCACCACGCGCAACACCCGCACCGCGTCCACGCGCTGGCAGACCGCCGTCGAGACAGCCGCCAGCGTGTCCATCACGAAGCCCGGATTGACGCCCGTGCCGAGCACGCTCACGCCGTGGCGGGCGCACAGCCGGTTGAGTTGTGCCGCCAGTTTCGGCTCGCGGTAAAACGGGAACAACGCCTCCTCGCACGACGACACGCAATGCAGCCCCGCGCCGACAATCTCCGCGAACTGTCCGTACACGCCAGCGAACGTCGAGCCGGTGCAATGCAGCACCGCGTCGGCCTCGATTGCCGGAAGCTTGTCACTGACGCGGATGCCGAGTTTGCGGTTGAGTTCGAGCACCTCGCCGAGATCGCGCCCGGCGTGGAGCGGGTCCACCGCGCCGACAAGCCGCAACGATTTCTTCTCCAACACCAACCGCGCCGCGCTGCGGCCGATGGCGCCCAGCCCGCACTGAATCACACGAATCGGTTTGTTCATGCCCGCCAGAATACCCGAACCGGCGCCTCCAACGCAATACTTGCGCCGCGCATTGACCCGGCAGGAGTTGTTGCTAGAATGGCGACACGGTGAAACTGAATTACGCAGAACTTTCCGTGACCGGACCGTGCCCGACCAATCAGGACAGCGTCGGCTTCTGGCAGGACGACGGCGGCGAACGCGGCGCGATTGCGCTGCTGGCCGACGGCGTCGGCAGCCTCGGCTCCGGCGACATTGCCAGCTCGCTCGCCATCACCACCGGCCTGCGCTCGTTCCGCGAGGCGCCCTCCGACGCATCACGACACCAGCGCATGTTGGAGCTGTTCAAGGCCGCCAACTGGGCCGTTTACGACAAAGGGTTCGAGCCCGATGGCCCCGGCCACATCGCGACGACGATGGCCGTGGCGGTGTTTGGCGCGCGCGACATTGTCGTCGGCAACGTCGGCGACTCGCGCGTCTATCTGGTTCACCGCGGCATGATCAAACAGCTCAGCGTGGATCATTCACTGGTCGGCATGCAACGGCGGTTCGGCCACATCACCGAAGCTGAATCGCGCATGAGCGATCAACGCCACCTCATCACCCGTGGCCTCGGCGTGGACCCGCAAGTCCGGGTGGACATGGATCAAGCCCCGGTGTTCGCTGGCGACCGCGTGGTGTTGTGCAGCGACGGCCTGCACGGGTGCGTGTCGGACCTCGAAATCGCCCGTATCGTCCACCAGCTCGATCCCGTCGCGGCCTGCCGGCAACTGATAGCGTTGGCGATGCAGCGCAGCACGACCGACAACACCTCCGCCCAAGTGATTGAGGTCGTCGAAGTCTGATCGCCCCGGAAGCCGGAACAAAACCGGAACATCACGTCAGGACAGCTTGCAGGAAACCGCCGCACCGGCCGCGCGATTCCACGGCATTCTTGCCAGGAACAATCCCATGCCGCAGAAATCCGTGATACCGGCGAACACAAGCCCTGCGCCGACGAATGCCGACAGCCCGTAGAAGCCGGGATGCACGCGCCAGCCGAGTATCACGCCGGCCAGCACCAACGCGCCGGCTGCGATGCGGACCTGCCGTTCGAGGCTGATGACTTTGGTGGTGCCACGCGTGACCGGTAGGCCCGCCGCAATCCATGCCAGCGTGCCGCCCTCGACCACGATGCCCTGCGGACATTTCGCCGCCGCCTTCGCGGCGCGGTTGCCGGAACGGCAGAGGAGATAAACCGGTTCGTTGCGCGGCTTGAACTCATCAAGCGGTTCGTTCCGCGCTTGCGGCACATGGACCTCGGCGAATTCCACCGGGGTGCGGACATCGATCAACGACAAGTCCGGCTGCGTGGCGAGAAGTTTCAGCAATTCGGTGGGCGTGATGGTTTTCATTTCTGCTGTAACAGATGCCGCACATACCCCCGTTCGTCAATGGCAGTGTCCGAATGGATGATGGTTCCGGCTTTACGGGCGACCGCGGAACGTTCATGCTGCGCGCCATGAGCCAAACCACCATCACGGCGCTTGACCGGAAACTTGCCAAAGTCTGCGCGGTCTGCCCCGTCTGTCGGCGTGCCCGCAAGAAGCAACGCGGCGTCGCGTTCGAGTTGGTCAAGAGGATTGAGATCCACACCTGCCCATTTTGCCGTGCCTACGCCAAGGTGACCGGCCGCCAAGCGCACGAACCAGTGCGGTAAAACGGTCAGCGGAAGGCCGATTACTGCAAATTCAAGGCGAGCAATCTCTCCAGGATTTGCTCGTCCGTCACCGTCACCGGCCAGCCGTAGGCGGCGAAAACGGCGGCATCCAACTTCGCGTGGGCGTTGGCGAGCCACGTCGGACGCTCGTTGTAGAGATTGGTCAGCGTGCGCTTGGCGAGTTTCTTGGCGCAGTCGGCATCCTTCGGCACGAGGCGCGGGTAGCGGGCAACGCCGTTCTGGACGTACCGCGCCCACGGGCCATCGGCGCGGGCGGGAAACTCCAAGACTTCTTCGCGCGTCCATTCGGGCGGATTCAGCCAGTTGGTGCGAAGCGTGTCGAGTTCCTGCGCGGCGGCGGCAATCGCGGCTTGTTGCTCCGGCGTCGCGCCGGGAAATGGAAACGTCTCGAAACAGGTCGTCGGCGTGTAGCGCGGTCGCGTCTCCAATCGCGTGCCGAGTTTCAGCGCCCAGACTTCATGCGCCCGTGAGTGCAGGACACCGAAGAAGTAGTCGTCGGCCCGGGCGAAGGCGAATGTCGCGCTGTCCGGTTGCGTCGGCGCGGTGAGCCAGATGAAGATGCGGTGCTTGGATACCCGGCACGTGCAAAGGAAACGCGGCAAAGGCGCAAGTGCGATACGCATATCTTCACGCCGTCGTTCCTGCAACCACCATTCCGAGATTGTTGTGCGCGACTTCTCGCGTTCCGGTTTCACGTGTTGCCGAACATATTCGAAAGGTGCTTCGTACTTGGCGGCTTCCTGTTCCGGCAAGCCGACGCCGAAATCAATAATCCACATGCCGCGTGAGCGGCGCGTCACGTCGAGGCCGTTGACCCACGGCACAACAATGTCGGAGTTGGGGCGGCCATGCGGATTGGGTTGGCGGAGAAGTTCCAGCGCGAGCGTCTCGGGAATGTCGAACGCGCCGCCCTTGGTCGTGCCCATGAAGGAGAGGTTAAGATTCGCGGCGACCGGCTTGGCTTGCGTCACGTCTGCCACGGCGGTGAGGTTGGCGTTGATTGTCGGCACCGGCAGGCCGTCGAGGATGCGCGTCTTGTCGCTGCCATTGTCGAAGCCGATCATGGAGACGTGGACGTTGGCACCGTCGAGAATCCACGGGCGGTCGCTCTCGGCAAAGAAGATGTCGCCGGTATCCTTGATGCGTTTGAGGACTTGCCGGTTTGCGCCGCCGCGAATGGCTTGCGTGGCGAGCAGCCCGGCCCGCTGCACCTTGCCAGTTTCGAGATGGGCGCGCGCTTTCTCGAACCAGTAGCAACAGAAGTCCGCTTCCGGCGGCACGCGGTCACCCCAGTCGGCAAAAAGCTTGTCCATGTACTCGTCACCGAGTTCGGCGCGCATCTTCTTTCCGCCGAGGAATGGCGGGTTGCTGACGATGAAGTCCACGGCGGGCCAGGTGGCAGTGAGGGCGTCGGCGCATTGGAAGTTTTTGTCGAGGCGGCGCAGGATGGGTTCGGCGGGGAAACCGTAACCGTTGGCGCGGAGCCATTGGATGTAGCCAATCCAGCAAGTCATCTGGGCGAGGTCGTGAGCGTAGAGGTTGATTTCGATGCCGTGAAGTTGCTGCGGGTTGACCTGCGGGAAGCTGGGCGTGAAGCCGAGGTCGCGGATGCGGACGCCTTGGAGCCGTTGGAGGAATTGCAGGAATTGTTTCTCGGCGGCGGCGCGGTTTTTCTTGGCGTCGCCGGCAAGGAGTTTATCCATCTTCGCGCGCACGTCGGTCCATTCGCGGCGGAGCGGTTGCATGACAACCGGCTCGACGAGGGTGGTGATGTCGTCGCGGCTGGTGTAGTGCGCGCCGAGTTGGGAGCGCTTGGCGGGGTCCATGCCGCGCTCGAAGAGCGTGCCGAAGATGGAGGCATCGACCTCGCTCCAGTCGAGTTCGGCGGCGGCTTGAACACTGGCGATCTCGTCGCCGGTGAGTTCGAGCACGGGAGATTCATCGAAGAGGTTGCCGTTGAAATGGCGGATGTCTTGCATGAGACATTCGCCACCGTTGGCCATCGCGACAAACAGGTCAGCGACGTACTTGCCGAAGCGTTTCGGGTCATGCGCGCACTTGGTAACAATCTGGCTGAACAAGTCGCGCGGGAGCAGTCCCACATCCTCGGCAAATAGGCAGAAGACAATGCGGTCGAGGAAATGGGCGACGGCTTGCGGGTCGAGTCCCCGGTCGCGCATTTTCAGCGCCACGTCGGCGAGGCGCTGGGCAGCGGCGGTGGTGATGGCCTCGCTGGTGACGCCGGGCTTCAACTTGTCCGGGGTGAAGAAGACGGAACGAAGGATTTCGAGGCTGCGCGGCGTGTCGAGTTCGGCGAGCGGGATGGCAAAGGTCTGGGCCTTGGTGCTGGTAAAGTTCGTGTGGACGATGATCCGGTCCATGTCACAGACGACCAGCAGCGGCGGGTTTTCGAGGGATTCGCGGTATTGCAGGAGCTGGTCGTAGGCGGCATCGAGGTCTTTGTGTTTGCCTTTGTACTCCCAGCCGAAGAAGTCTTTCTTCCACACGTCGGCCCAGCCGTCGCCGCCGTCTTGCTTCGCCGCGCCTCTCTCGAAACAGAAGGACTCGCCGGTCTTGTCGGCTTCGACCGGCTTGGGATGGCCGACGAGTTCGCAGAGATCGAGGAAATGCTGCTGGGCGGCGGAACGCTCGCTGAGGTCAACGGGTTTCCATTTGGCGATGAAATCGGAAGCGTTCATGCCTGCGCAGTATGCCAACGCACACAGGCTGCGGCAAGCCTGTCCTTACCGGTCGGCGGCCGGGCGCGTGTCGGCTTTTGACCAGCGTGGGCAGCAAAATGGAACAGCCCCGCGGCGCGTGTTGCCACGACATTCCGGCTAAAGGCTTCTTTCCTGCGTAGTTGGAGCGAATCGCTCCGGCCGTGGCACAGCAGGTGTTGATGTGCCAACCGACCGAAACAACTGAACCCAACAACAAATGGAGGAAACTCAAATGTCGACAACATCAACATCAACCGATAAGCCCTCCAGCAAGGCGACGCTGGGATTGACGGGGCTTACCTCGAATGCCATGGCGCTGATTGCGCCGGGCGCGTTCCTGTGGCTGACGTTCCAGATGCAATCGCTTTACGGCGCGCCGATGGCGGGTTGTGCGATGTGGTTCGGCATTTTGCTGGCGCTGCTTCTGTGCTTCGCCACGGCGATCAGCTACGCGGAATTGTCCAAGCTCTATCCGGGCGCCGGGTCGTCGTACTTGTACGCGGAACAAGCGTTCTTGTCGAAGACCAAGGCTTACAAATTCGCGCGGCTGGCGAAATTCATTACCGGCTGGGCGTCGCACTTGTACTACTGGATCTATCCAGGATGTATGGTCGGTGTGACGGCGATTCTGGGCGGTTATCTGTTGAATCAATTCTTCCCGGACACGTTCGCGGGCAACTACAACAGCCCGCTGTTCATGATTCTGTTCTGCGTCATATTCGCGTTCGGCGTGGCCTACATCGCCTTCCGTGGTGTCGGCGGCACGACGGGCGTGAACGCGTTGATCAACGTCGTCCAGATCTCTGCGCTGTTGGTGTTCTCGGTGATCGCGATTGCGTACCGGATGCGCCACCCGCAAGACTCACAAGGCTATCACTTGTCCAACGGCATTGCCGTCAGTTACAACGTCGCGCAAGAGCCAGTCAAAGGCGCCGATGGCAAACCGACGCCGGTGTTGGATGCAGCCGGTAAGCCGACGATGGACAAAGACGGCAAGCCCGTGTTCGTGATGGGTGACAAAGCCGTAGCGAAGGAAGATCTCGCGACGTTGCCCAAGGGACTGGGCTTGTCCGAGGGCGATCCGTATCCGGAGATGAAAGATGGCAAACCAGTGCCGTTCACCGTCAGCTACAAAGCTGAGGAAGCTGTTACGAAGGATGACAAAGGTGTCACCACCTTCAACTTCCACGAGAACGCCTCGTCGGTGGTGAAACCACATGGGTTCAACTTCATCTTCATCCAAGCGTGCATCGCGATTCTGATCCTCGTCGGATTCGAGTCCGTCACCGCGATGGGTGAGGAAGCGAAGAATGCCAAGCGCGACATTCCGCGGGCCGTGCTGTTGTCGCTGCTGATTCAAGGCTGTTTCTGCTATTTCATCGAATACTTCGCAGCGAACTACTTCCTGCACAACGGCTACACTATGCCCAACGCCGGCGCCTCGGGCGCGCCCGTCGGTGACATGATGGTCGTTGTCGGCACCTGGCTGTTTGGAAGCTACTCGGCTGGCCGGGCGTTCATGCTCGTGCAAGCGTCCACGGTGTTCCTGGCGCTGGTTGGCACCACGTTAAGCTGCCTCAGCACCGGTGCTCGCGTGACCTACGCAATGGGCCGCGACGAGGAAGTGCCGTCGCACTTCGGGCTGGTGCATGGCCGGACCCTCTCGCCGTATCGCGCCATCTGGACGTTGGCGGCAATCTCGGCGGTAGTTGGCATCGCTACGGTGCTGGTGTACCTCGGCGGAACGACACCGGCGGCGTTGGATGCGAAGTATCATAGCATCTGGTACAGCTTCGGTATCTTTAAGCCGGAAACCTACGCGAAACTTCCGAACACGCTGGTTATCGTTACGTTGATCAGCAACTTCGGCACATTCCTGCTCTACATGATCACCTGCGTGATCGCGATGGTGGCGTTCAAGGAGCACCACTCCTTCAACGGATTCAAGCACATGTTTGTGCCGATCTTCGGATTGGTGGCGAATCTGGCTTGCATGCTGTTCTACCTGGTTGGACCGTTCACTGTCGCCGGCATGAGCTGGAAGGAACCGTTCATCGCCCTCGGCTTCGTCGGTGTCTGGGGCGTGTACGGCGCGTTGTATTTCGTGCGCGCCAGCAAAGCCAAAGGAAAGGAGATCCTCCTCACCGAACGGCCGGAGACCGGCACCGTAACGGCCTAAACAATAACCTAAATCCAGGGCGGTCGTCTTGCGCGAGCAGGACGACCGCCTTGCAATTTCCTCCAACGCCGATTAGCCTGCACCCGCCAACATGGAACTGACCTACGCTGAACTCACCACCGCAGGCCCCGTTCGCGACCACAACGAGGATAGCGTCGGTTTTTGGAAGCCCGACTCACTCGACGAGAAACGCGAGCGCGGCAGTATCGTCGTCATTGCCGACGGCCTCGGCGGCCTCCAGCGCGGCGAAGTCGCCAGCCGGCTCGCCGTTGACGCTGCGCTCAAGATATTCCGCGAAGCCAAACCCGGCACCGCGCCGCAGCAACTCATCACCGAAATTTTTCAAGCCGCCAACCTCGCCGTGTACGACGAGGGCATGAAGGAGCACGGTCGCAGCCGCATCGCCACCACGCTGGCCGTCGTCATCCTCCGTCACAACACCGCCACCATCGGCAACGTCGGCGACTCTCGCGTCTACCTCGCCCGCCGCAACGAAATCCGCCAGCTCACTACCGATCATTCCTACGTCGCCATGCAGCGCAAGTTCGGCCTCATCAACGAGGCCGACGCGCGCACCAGCGAGAACCGCTCCATGCTCACGCGCACCATCGGCCAGGAGCCGACCATCCGCATTGACGTGGACGACACCAATCTCCTCGCCGGTGACCGGCTCATCCTCTGCACCGACGGCCTGCACGGTTGTGTCGCCGACGGCGAGATCTGCGACATCGTCAGCCGGTTCAATCCCAGCGCCGCCGGTCGCCAGCTCGTCGCCCTCGCGGAACAACGCGGCACCGAAGATAACGTCAGCGTCCAAGTCGTCCAGATCAACGCCGTCGAGGAAGTCGGTTCGTACCGTGGCGTCCCCGTCTATCACACGCCCGCCGCGCCGTCCGCCTCAACCACCGAAGTCCAGCCCGGCCAGACGCTCGACAACCGTTTCCTCGTCACCGAGACCATCAGTCGCAGCGGCATGGCCACCATCTTCAAAGCGCAGGACCTCGCCCACGACAAACAATACGTCGCCGTCAAAGTCCCGCACCTCCAGTTCGAGAGCGACCCCGGATTCTTCTCCCGCTTCGAGCGCGAAGAAGACATCGGCCTCCGCCTCAACCATCCTTTCATCCTCAAATTCATCAAAGTCGAAAACAAAAGCCGCCCGTACATCGTCACCGAATACCTGCGCGGCTACACGCTCGCCCACCTCCTCACCAATGTCCGCCCGTTACCACCGCGCGACGCCCTTTCCATTGCCAGCCGCGTCACCGACGCCCTGATTTATCTCCACCAAAACGGCATCATCCACCGCGACCTGAAACCGCAGAACATCATGATCTGTCCCGACGGCACGATCCGCCTCATGGACTTCGGCATCGCCGGCGCGGCTGGAAAACGTATCACCTTTGCCGGGTTCAGTCCCGCGCTCGGCACGCCCGATTTCATGGCACCCGAGCAAGTCCGCGGCAAACGTGGCGACGCCCGCACCGACATCTATTCGCTCGGCGCCATCCTCTACGAAATGCTCACCGGCCACGCGCCGTACGAAGGTGACAACCCGCTCGTCGTCATGAATGCCCGCCTCATCGGCGATCCCGAAGCGCCACGCAAACACAACCCGGCGCTCACGCCACAGGTTGAAGAAATAATCTTGCACGCGATGGCCCGCGACCCCAACGACCGCTATGCCTCTGCCGCCGAGTTGAAAGCTGACCTCGACTCCCCCGAACTCGTCACCGTCACCGGCCGCGCCGACCGGCTTCAAGCCGCCACCCCGATGCAATCTGCACTGCGACGTTATCGCTCCGTCATTCTCGCCATCGGCCTGCCGCTGCTGGTGATTCTCGGTTTGATCATCTGGCTGATCTTCCACCCGCCGAAATAAAAGCCGGAACAAAACCGGAACATGACGGTGAGTCGGAAAGGCACGCTATTGCGAGCCGTCATCCCCGCGCGAACGGGAAGAGATGCCTTTTCAGAACAAATCTACGGTGGCAATCATCCCCAACTGCAAGGCCGTTTCACTAATTTCGGCGTTTAACTGTTTCTTGATTTCTTCAACTCGTGCAAAGCGCTCTTTCTCCAAGCCGGCTTCGACGAGGCATCGTTTGATTTGCCACCAACCGGCATCCCAATGCTCGATTTTGTATTTTGCGGTCGGCAGATCTTTGAAGTTCTTGAAAAACGCCTTGTAGATTTCACGACCGAGTTCCAACAGTTCCCGGCTGGATGCGTCCAGTTTTTGTTTTGCCAGCCAGTTAGCAACGAAGCGGTCGTCGGTGTCGCGCGCCAGTGAATGCTTGATGTCGGAATCGGAAATTTCCCACTTCTTTAGTACGGCAACTTTGAATGGGAAAAAATGATTAACGACCTGAAACGTGTTCCCCTCGTACGCAACGTTCCGCAGTGAAACGGTCTCATTGGAATTGGCGAACAGACTTCTGACCACGCAGCGCACCACAAAACTCGCGCCCGGTTGTTCTTTGGGTTGGAGGAATTGGTCACGGTCGTTAATCCAACCCTGGCGAACGCTCCTGCGGACGGCGTGAACGACCATCGCCTTATCGAAGTTGTCCGGTACGACGGACAACGCGCCCGCGCTGACATACGGGCCGGAGAGCAAGGCGACGTTGTTGTGATTTTGCACGTCGTTTCCCTTGCACATGAACGAAGCAAGAAAACCTTTCGCGACACGGTCGCGGATGTCTGTGTTGCCGTCATTCACAGAAATTGCGCTGCTAAACGGCGGAAAGATTTCCGTGGTTGGCGGTCGGTCAATCCATTTGCTCAAGAAGCGCGAGCGATGTTCGGCGACGATTCGTTTTCGTCCAATTTTGCTCGTGTCGGCATCGAGGATGGCGACTTCAATGTTTTGTTCTTCAAGTTTTTTGCGGCGCGATAAATCCCAAATTAGGAAGCCGACCGGAAATGAATTCGTTGGCTGAGTGCCTGAAAATGTCGCCGACGAAAACATAAAGCCGTCTTTGAATAAAAACTGGAAAACGTTATCACGGAATTTCTGGTCGTTATTGGCGTTGACATATTTGAGCTTGGAGAAAAGACCGAGAAACGCCTTCTTGCCGCTGAACTCCCGCTGGATGCGAAAAGCAAATTGCGCGAACAATTCACGCGAGACTTCGCCCAGGCCCTGCTCGTGCATGAGCGGGCGGATTTTAGTGTCGCTCACGCTTTTCTTGCTTTCGCCGGTGAAACCCGTCTTATTCGACGTGGCAAACGGTGGGTTGAGGAAAACGATCCATTTGATTTTTGGATTTGCCAGATCTCGCAATAAACTCTCGGGCATTTTGCGGGGCTGCTTAAAGAGTAATTGCTGATCAAAAACACTGTCAACGTCATCATTCAGATAATCATACTGGAAAATGGTCGCCCCCGGAAACACGCGCTTGCAATGCTGCACGTCCTCTTCATAGAGCGTCGAAAGGTAAATGCTCTTGTAAGAATCGGCGGGGAGAAACCATTCCAGATTTCCCGTGCCTGCTGCCATATCCCAAAGGCGATAATTCTTCGTCCACCACTTCGGTCCGAGAACCCTTTCAAGATATTGATGAGCCTTCCGAGCAAAAGGAACAGGAGTAAAAAACTCGCCCGTGAATCGGCGGATCGGCTCCTCGGTCAGACGGTCGACTTTCGCAAGGATGTTGCGCGCGGTGTCAGCATTGGTGACTTTCTCGTAGTTCGACCAAAACCACTCATATTCTTTCGGCAGGATTTTCTTCGCGCGCTTCTCCTCCGGGCCAACAAAAAATACGACTTTATTTTCTTTCCGATCGTAGAGCGAACGGCCTTGCTGGATGTCGCACAAAAAGTAACGCGAAGGTTTCGTTCCGTTGCGGACGTCTTCGCCGAAACATTTGTTCCAATAATCAAAAACTTCCTCGAAATTGTCCTCGGTGATGAGCTTCTTAACTCGGAAATCCAACGCAAGCTGCGTAGCGCGATGATGTTCAAGAAGCTGCTTGAACATCTCATACTCGGCTTCATCGAGAACATCAAAGACCTTGATGCTGTTCGTCTCCGGAAAAGCGACGAGGTCTGCAATCAATTGCTTGTCCGGATTGCTCGGAGCAAGTTCCCAATCGTATTTGCTGTCGTTGCTATAAAACTTCCGCCACTTGTTCGTCTCTGTGAAAAAAGCCTGCTTTCCCTCCGCAATGCAAATCACTGGCGGAACAACCTTGTCTGCGTGACCAAAACGCAGTTGCCGAACGTAATACAACACTTGCGCGATGACGGCAGCGCGAGACTCCCGCTTTTGCAGACTGCGCGAGAATTTGAATTCGTAGAAGACTTCCCGGGAATACAGGTCGTGGCGAAACTCCGTGTCATAATCCAATCCGAAATGTTCGGCGTAGGCATGTTTGACTTCCTCTTCAGTCTTGGACTTAACAAGAGCCGCCCTAAACGTGGAGAATCTTTTGACCATATCGCGCAGTGTAGTCAGTCATCGCCGTTTCGACAAGCGCGCCGTGGCGTGATTTGACCAGACTGGCTACCGCTGTTGTCTTCTTCTGCACCGGCTGAACTTTGTCGCTTCCCACAGTGAATTGCACGCCAAGCGTTTACGGAAACCCTCTCCACTGCTGGCACGGGCACTGCGAATGTGGTCTGCCGATGTTCCGGAAATGTTCCGGATACGAAAACGCAAACTCAACCGTTGGAGGAAATATGAAAGACCGAATGCGATGGATGACGAAACTGCGACCGGCTGTAGCCGCAGCGGTGCTGCTCTGCGGCACCGCCTACGCCGGCGAACAGGAGTTGCTCGACAAGATCAAGGCGCTCGAACAGCGCGTAGCGCAGTTGGAAGGCTCCGCGCTGACGACGAACACGTTGCCGGCCCAGACGCTGGCCTTCCTCGGGAAGTCCACGCTCAGCGGCTACGTTTCCTCTTCGTTCTTCCACAACTTCAACGACAGCGCGCCCGTCGGCGGCTACGTCAACAAGAACGACCAGTTCGCCGCCAACAAGCTGAAGTTGGCGCTGGGAAAACCCGTTGACTACAACAAGGACAAGTTCGACATCGGTTACCGCGCCGACCTCATCGTCGGTGAGGACGCGAAGTTCATCAACAGCTTCACGTCCGGGCTTGGCAGTGGTCGCGACCCGATCTGCCTCGAACAGGCCTACGTCAACATCAACGTGCCCATCGGCAACGGCTTGAAGGTCGCGATCGGTAAGATGGTGACGTTGATGGGCGTCGAGGTCGTCGAGGAAACCGCCAACCCGAACTGGACACTCGGCAATCAGTTCCTGTACGTCGAGAACACCTCACAGGTCGGCGCACTGCTTTCGTACAAGTTCAACGACAAGGTTGAAGTTCAGGCTGCCGTGTTCAACGGCTGGGACAAAGTCACCGACAACAACAGCGGTTACTCCTACATGGGCAAGATAAACCTGACGCTCAGCGACAAGACCTCCATCTCGTTGCTCGGCTACGGCGGCCCCGAACAAACCGGCAATACCTCGAGCTGGCGCAAAGGCGGCGAAGTCATAGTCACCCAGAAGGTCGGTTCGAAGCTCACGCTGTACGGACAGCTCGACTACGGCACGGAAGACAACGCCGCTCACCCGGTCTCCGGCACCGTCGCCAAAGCCGAATGGTACGGCGCCGGATTGTGGGGCGTGTATCAGTTCACCGACAAGGTCGGCCTTGCATTGCGCGGCGACTACATCGTGGACGACGGCGCCACCCGTACTGGGGCAGGCCCGGCAGGCAGCTCGCCGAACGTTGCCAGCCTGACAGCAACGTTGAGCCTGACACCGCTGCCAAACCTCCAAGTGCGTCCCGAGATTCGCTGGGATCACTGCGAGAAAGAACCGTTCACCAGTGGTAACACCGCCAAGAGCGATCAGGTCCTCTTGGGCGTTGGCGTTGCCTACGTATTCTAAACGCCATGCCCATACCCACCAACACGGTCGTCAGTGCGTCTCCTTCGTCGGTTACGGCGGCGGCCGTGTTGGTCCTCCTCATGCCCGGCGGCCTCTCTCTCCTGGCCGCCGGGCTGAGCCGGGCCAAAAACGCCAGTCACACCATTTTCCTCGCGTTGTTCGGCACCGCGCTCGCGCTCGCCGCGTTCTGGCTCCTCGGCAGCCGATGTTCCGGAAATGTTCCGGACAACAACACCCTCTTTCTTTTCCGTGCCGCGACCACCGCGATTGTCGTTTGCATCCCCATCGGCGCGCTCGCGGAACGCTGGAGCCTTAAACATTTCTACCTCAGCGCGCTCGCCATTGCGGGCGTGCTCTGGCCGGTCGCCGCACTCTGGAGTTGGAATGGCGGCTGGCTCGCCAAGCTCGGCTACCTCGACCCCAGCGGCTCCGGCGTGATTCATCTTTTCGGCGGCGCGGTCGCACTGGCCGGTGCGCTGGTCATCGGTCCGCGTCTCGGCCGCTACAACAAGGACGGCCGCCCGCTGCCGATCCCTGCACACAACGTTCCGCTCGCGCTAACCGGCAGCATGCTGCTCAGCGTCGGCTGGCTCGCGCTCAACGCCGACGCCGCCACCACCGCGCTGGCGGGCGCAGGCGGCACGATCGCTGCGGTCACTTTCATGACGTTGCGAAACGGCAAACCCGACCCGACGCTCGCGGTGACCGGCCTGTTGGCCGGGCTGGCCGCCAGCGGCGCCATCGCGGGGCCGACGTTCGGCCTGTTCACCGGCGCAGTCGCCGGGTTGCTGGCGTGCGTGCTGGTGCCGTGGTTCGACCGCGTGAAAATTGACGACCCAGCCGGTTCGATCTCGATCCACGGCGCGGGCGGCCTCTGCGGCGTTTTGGCCGCGTCGTTTGCCAGTACTGGACATTTTGCGGCGCAAGTCGCCGGCATGGCGGCGCTCGGCGGCGGTGGATTCGCGGCCGCATGGGTGTTGTTCAAGGCGCTGGACCGGTTGACACCGATGCGCGTGGCGCCGGAGGTCGAATGGGAAGGACTGGATATCGGCGAGACGGGATTGATGAGTTACCCGGAGTTTCGCCAGTGAGCTTGACAAAACAGCGGCGGGGACTATCTTCCCCGCCGATGCCGAATCCGCGTGTCGCGCGGAACGGGGGACCCAAGTCGTTTGGGGCTAACTCCGACATGTTCGGAGAAGAGAGTCGTTCTTCTCCCTCTTAGCCCGTCAGCTAACCTCGTAGGCAAGCGAGAGGACAGTATGGAACCGGTTGCACCGGGGCAATTGCCCCAAACGTTTGGTAAGAAGTTGCGACGCGCCGTGCTCGGCGCTCCGCGCGACCTGAAAGACCCGTCGCTTGTCCACAAGATTTCGCTCATCGCGTTTCTTGCGTGGGTCGGCCTTGGCGCGGACGGCCTGTCGTCGTCAGCTTACGGCCCCGAGGAAGCATACAAGGCGCTCGGCAACAATGTCTGGCTTGCCGTCGTGCTCGCCGCGGCAACGGCACTTACGGTGTTCATCATTTCCTACGCGTACAGCCGCATCATCGAGCATTTCCCTCATGGCGGCGGCGGTTACGTCGTTGCCACCGAACTGCTCGGCAACACTGCCGGCGTTGTCTCCGGCTGCGCGTTGCTGGTGGACTACATCCTCACCATCACCGTCTCCATCGCCAGCGGCACTGACGCCCTGTTCAGTTTGTTGCCGCTGCACTACCAGCATTTCAAGCTGCCGGTGGAGTTCGGCACGATCGTGTTGTTGACCGTGATGAACATGCGCGGCGTCAAGGAATCAGTCTCGATGCTCGTGCCCGTGTTCCTGACGTTCATCGTCACGCACATCATCCTGATCGGTGGCGGCCTGTTGATGCACGTCGGCGACGCGCCGATGGTGGTGCACCAGGCGCGCGCCGGCTGGCGCGAGGCGTGGTTGATGTTGGGCGGCTGGAAATTATTCCTGCTGGTCATGCGCGCCTACTCGCTCGGCGCGGGCACCTACACCGGCATCGAGGCCGTGTCCAACGGCCTTGGCATCATGCGCGACCCGAAAGTCCAGACCGGCAAACGCACCATGACCTACATGGCCGTCTCGCTCGCGTTGACCGCCGGCGGACTGCTCCTCTGCTACATGCTCTTCCGCGTGAAACCCGTCGAGGGTCAAACCCTGAACACCGTCCTCGCGAACGCGTTTGCCGGCAACTGGCAGGTCGCCGGGTTACCGGTCGGGAAATGGTTCGCGGCGGTCACGATTCTGTCGGAATCGGTCCTGCTGCTCGTCGCGGCGCAAACCGGTTTCATTGACGGCCCGCGCGTGATGGCCAACATGGCGCTCGATTCGTGGTTACCACGCCGGTTCGCCGCGCTCTCCGACCGGCTCACGACACAGAACGGCGTGCTACTGATCGGCACCGCTGCCGCGGGGGCGTTGGCGTACACGCGCGGCAGTATTACGTTGCTGGTCGTCATGTACAGCATCAACGTCTTCGCCACGTTCTCGCTCTCGGAAATGGGCATGGTCCGGTTCTGGATCCGACACCGCAAGACCGACCCAAAATGGAAACAACATTTGCCCGTGCACGCGACCGGTCTGGTGTTGTGCCTTTCGATCCTGGCGGTGATGCTCATCGAGAAACTGGGCGAAGGCGGCTGGGTCACACTCGCCGTGACCGGCCTCTGCATTGGCCTTTGTTTCCTCATCCGCTCGCACTATCGCGACGTTGCCCGACGTGTCCGCGAAGTCGAAAGCTCCCTCGACAACATTCCCACCAGCACCAACGCATCAACGCTGCCCGAGTTCGACCCGAAGAAACCGACTGCCGTCATCCTCGTCGGCGGCAGTGCCAAGCTCGGCATCCATTGCCTCCTGAACATCTTCCGCATGTTCCCGAAGACGTTCCAAAACGTCGTCTTCGTCTCCGTCGGCGTGATGAACTCCGAGTTCTTCAAGGGCGAAAACCAAGTCGAGCATCTGGAGAAACGCACGCGTGACACCCTCGACCAATACATCGAGTTCTCCCATCGCCTCGGCGTGCCCGCGCGCGGGGCGCACCGCATCGGGTTGGACGTCGTCGAGGAAGTCTCCACGCTCTGCCTGGAGATGCACCGCGAATATCCGCGCGCCGTCGTCTTTGCCGGCGAGATCGTGTTCGACGAACCGCGCTGGTACGACCGGATGCTGCACAACGACACCTCCTATTTCATCCAGCGCCGCCTCCGTTTCGCCGGTGTGCCTGTGGTGATTCTGCCAATCCGCCTCTTCCGGAAAGGCCGCCCGCCACAGGCTTAGTCCGCCAACAGCCGGTAGCCGATGCCCGGCTCGTTGCGGATCAGGCGGCTCGCGGACTCCAGCTTGCGTGCCGGCGACATGACAGGTAGGATGCTTGCATGTCGGACGACACCAGCAAAGATGCACTCCGCAAGGTTATTGAGATTGCGGAGGACTGTAAGCGGCGTGGGGTACGACCCCCGCGCGAAATAGAGGGCTTGCTTTACTTGGTGCGATGGATGTCCGCCATGATCCGCTCGATGTTCCCGAACGACATTCTTGAGGACATAAAACGAGAAAACTGTGTTCCAAAGGAGTTGGAAGAGCTTCTCTTCTGGTCGGAGCGAACAGTTCCTGAATGGGTCGTCACTGTTCGTCAAAGAATCCAAGCGATGTTTCCATTGCCGAAATGGGAGATTGAAGATGACGCGACACCAGAAAGTTTGAGCCGAAAAGAAGGCTTTTATGCTGGTTGTTTGATGGCTTCAGAGTTTCACCCAACAGAGGAACACAAACTATTCAGGGACGAAGAACAGATTGAATCGCTCAAACAGCGCATAGGCTCTGCGAAGTTCTTTTCCTTCCAACACGCGATTGCGTGGTTTGATGGCTTTGCTCGCGGACTGCACGTTAAGCTTCTAGATGATCAGGGCAGGCCGGCCAGACACACGACCGCTTTACCGATCTATTCGGCGCTGCTTGAAAACTGGTGGGAAGTCTCAGCACTCGGTAGCACGACTGAGTTGTATCATTGGCTTACGGCGCGCATTCCCTCAATGCGCGGCAAGACACCGGAACTGGAACTCGCAGACCAGCAAATGGTACAGCAACTCTGTCGGCGAATCGGATTGCACTTCAAAAAACGCGGCCGGCCGCGCTCAAAAAAATAGGACATCCCCTCAGACCGCGTGTCTGTTTTATGCTGCCATGTCCTCGCATAAAGTGGCGGAATGAAAACGAAGGAAGAAGCCGCTGGACAGAATGCTCAAGCGCCCACACTGCTACAAACGCCAGCAGATACGGTGTTGCCGGAACACCGACGAGTGTTCGGTGTCAGGAGTAAATCTCCGGACTATTCACGAGTCCCGTCAAAAGCGTTCGCCAGAAGTGGTTTTGATTGGTCAAGACCGCTCCAGCGGTCGCAACCTTCTTACACGAGGAGACTATGAAGACATACAAGTGTCCGCTCTGTGGAAGCACGTTAGCGAAGGGCAAGTACGAAGCGGTTCTGCATATTCAGGCCGAGAGGGAGAAGGCTCAGAAGGCAGACATTGAGAAGGCCAATCGCCTGCTGCATCAGGCACAACAAGCCACGAGTTCCTTGAAGAAGCAACTCTCCCAAACACGCCAACGATTAAAAGAGGCAGACGCAGACGGGCAAAAGAAGGGAGCACTGGTGGAGAGAAAGCGGCAGGAACGGTTGACGGCTGGACTACAGAAGAAGTTGGAGATTGCGAATGCGCGCATCGCGCAATTGGCCAAAGGGACGACGCCGCAAACAGAAGGCTTGGAGTTTGAAGATACACTGTGCAGACGCCTACAGAAGGAGTTTCCTCAGGATCGAATCGAGCACAAGGGCAAGGGAGGGGATATTCTCCATGCTGTCATCTTTCAAGGGCGTCAGGCTGGTGTGATTATCTACGAGTGCAAACGAACACCCAGCATTTTGCCGTCACACATTCACCAAACAGCGGAGGCAAAGCGAATTCGTGAGGCTCACTTCGCGATTCTAATCACGACGGGTATCAAGAAGGGGTTTACCGGTTTGGGGCGTGAAGGCAACGTCCTGATCGTTGCACCACTCGGAGTTGTGCCCCTCGCGCATCTTTGCCGCGCTCACATCGTCGAAATGACCAAGGCGAAGCTGGACGGTGAAGAAAAGAACCGCGTGGCAACACAGATGTTGAATTACATCACAAGTCCGACCTACAAAGTCCCGCTTGAAGAAGCGATTCAACAGTCCGACAAAGCGAGAAAGCTTCTTGTCAAGGAAATGCGCGACCACGTGCATGTGTGGCAGGATCGCTATGTGATCTATCAAACCATTCAGTGGGATGTCGTATCAATTCAAGAAAACGTCGGTCGCGTACTGGCGGGTGGAAGTCCCCAACCTCTCGGCATGCAACGAATCGAGAGGCTTCAGTTACCGGCGATTACACGGCAGGCAGAAAGCGGCCAAAGCTAAAGTTTCGCCAACGCGGTGCGACGCAGTGTCGGGAATTGACCACGCTGGTTAGTTGACTGCACCGGCGTCATGTTCCGGTTTTGTTCCGGCTGCGTTTTTACCGGTTTCTGGTACCAATCCGTGTCTAGCCGGTGAGCAACCTGTAGCCGACACCAGGCTCGTTGCGGATCAGACGGCCCGCGGACTCCAACTTCTGGCGCACGTGCGTGATGTAGACGCGCAGGTACTGCGACTGCGTCTCGGCCTGCGGTCCCCAGACGGCGCGCAACAGTTGTTTGTGCGTCACCACCTTACCTGCGTGGCGAACCAGTTCGTGCAATAGCGAATACTCCGTCGCCGTCAGATGCACCTCCCTGCCCTTCACCGCCACCGTTCGCGCGACGAAATCCATCGTGAGATCACCGCACACAAACACCGGTTCCTCCTGCGCCTCGGGCGCGCGCCGTTGCACGGCCCGCAACCGCGCCAGCAGTTCCGCCGTGCTGAACGGTTTCGTCAGGTAATCGTCCGCGCCCGCGTCGAGCGCACGGACCTTGTCGTGTTCGTCCTCGCGCACTGTCAACACCACCACCGGCACATGCGACCACTCGCGCAACCGTTTCAGCACCTCGACGCCGTCCATGTCGGGCAATCCCAAATCGAGCAGCACCACGTCGGGTCGCTGGTACACGATCTCCTGCAATCCCTGCTGGCCGTCCGACGCCTCGCCGACTTTGTAGCCCGCGCCTTCCAGGCCGACGCGCAACAGGCGCCGCATCTGGATTTCGTCCTCGATGATCAACGCCACCGGACTCATGTCGCCAGCTCCTTCGGTTGTTGCGGCAGCGGCAACCGGATCGTCACCTGCGCACCGCCGTCGTCGCGATTGCGCGCCTCGACGCGCCCGCCGTGCGCTTCGACAAAACCTTTTACAATCGACAGACCAAGCCCCGCTCCGCCCGGCGCCGCGCCCGCGCCGCGCTGGAATTTCTGGAACAACATTTCCGGATTGTCCACGCCGAAGCCGGGACCGTTGTCGGCGACGCTCAACAACAACTCCCGCTCGTCCACCGCCGCCGAGATTTTGATCTCGGTGCCGGAAGGCGTGTAGCGGCGCGCGTTCTGGAGCAGGTTACCGAGCGCTTGTTGCAGCAATCCAAAATCGCCGTACACCAACGGCAGCCCGTCCGGCAGCGACAACGACAGCTCGTGATGCTCGAACAATTTGAAATGTTCCTCCACGACCGCGTTGACCAGTTCGCCGACCTCGAACCATTCCATCTTCGGCTTCAACATCCCCGACTCCAGCCGCGCCATGTCCAGCAGGTTTCGCACGAGCGCGTTCAATCGCAGCGCCGCCTCGCGGATTTCGCCGACGAGCGAATTCTCCGTCGGCGCGACCCGTTTCTCCAAGCCTTCCGCCGCCGCCAGCACAGCGGCGATTGGAATCCGCAACTCGTGCGACACCGAGTTCAACAACGTCCGGTGCAATTGCTCCGCTTGCGACAGCACCTCCGCGCCGTGCGCCTCCGTCTGCAACCGTTCCCGTTCGATCACCATCGCGATCTGCGACGCGAACGTCTCCAGCAAATCCCGCTGCTCCAGCGTCAACTCCCGCTCCTCGCGCGACAACACGCCCATCACGCCGACGCAGCCGCTCGCCGCCCGCAACGGCACGTACATCCCGCGCGACGACGGCAGCGTGTCCGTGAACCGGCCCGCCGTCTGCCGGTGATCGAGCGCCCATTGCGCCACGCCACGCTCCTTCTCGTCCACCATCGCGCTGCCGGCCGCGTGCGCGGCGAGGCCGTTGGCCGTGGGCAACAACACCGCCAGATCGCAACCGAACAACGCCCCCACCTGCCGCGACGCCAAGCCGATCACCTCGCTGAGATTTGCCGCGCCCGCCACGTCGCGCGCCAGCTCGTACAACGCCGTCGCGCGCTCTTCGCGGCGCCGCTCCGCGATCTGTTGCGCGCGCAGCCGCGACGTCAGGTGGCCGGTCACCAGCGCCACGACGAAGTACGCCGCCAACATCGTGATGTCGGAAAACTTCGAGATGTAGAACGTAAACAACGGCGGGATGAACAGGTAATCCCACAATAGCGCGCCCAACAGCGCCGCCAGCATCACCGGACCGCGTCCGAGCGCCAGCGCCAGCACCACGATTGCCAGCAGATAGAACAACGCCACCGCCTGGTAACCCGCCACCGGCGCGATAAACCAGTTCACCAGCGTCAACCCCGCCACCGTCGCCGCGCTGATCGCGTACTCGCGCGGCGGCGACCGCAACGACGGCTCGGGCAGACGCCACCGCCACCGTTGTTGCCCGCTTTCCGAGCGCACGACGTACACGTCAATGTCGCCCGCCAGCCGCGTCAGCCGGTTCACGATGCCGCCACGCAACATCTCGATAAGCGGATGTTGTCCGGATTGGCCGACGACAATCTGCGTGACGTTGTGCTCGCGCGCCACGCGCAACAGCGCCTCGACGATATCGTCGCCGCTGGTCATCACGACTTCCGCGCCGAGTTCGCGCGCCACTTCGAGGTTGCTCGTCAACTGCCGCTCGGCGTCCTCCGTCAGCTTGCGCGTCGGCTTCACACACACCGCCAGCCACGGCGCCTTCAACGCAAACGCCATCCGTCGCGTCCACCGGATCAACCGCGCCGACGCCGGGCTGCTGCTCACCGCGACCATCAACCGTTCGCCTGCCTTCCAGACTTCCGCAACCTGCTGGTCCTCGCGCGACTCGCGCACCTGTTGGTCCACGCGCTCGGCCGTCAGCCGCAACGACATTTCGCGCAGCGCGCTCAGGTTGCCTTCCCGGAAGAAATTCTCCGCCGCCGTCATCGCGCGCTCGCCGAGATAAACCTTCCCCTCCTCCAGCCGCTTCCGCAAATCCTCGACCGACAAATCCACCAGCTCGATCTCATCCGCCGCCTCGAACACCGTGTCCGGCACCGTCTCGTGCACCGCCACGCCCGAAATCTGCCGCACCGTGTCCGCCCGGCTGGCGATGTGCTGGACATTCAACGTCGTCAACACATCAATCCCGGCATCCAGCAATTCGAGTACGTCTTGGTACCGCTTCACGTGACGCGAACCCGGCGCGTTCGTGTGAGCCAGTTCGTCCACGACTGCGACCTGCGGACGTCGCTGGAGAATCCAGTCGAGATCCATTTCCTCCAGCGTCACGCCGCGATAGGGAATTTTCTTGCGTGGTGCGATAGTCAGACCTTCCAGCAACGCCGCCGTCTCCGTCCGGCCGTGCGTCTCGACCAGCCCGACCACGACATCCTCGCGCTGCGCCACCAACCGGCGCGCGCTCTCCAGCATCGCGTAGGTTTTGCCGACACCCGGACACATGCCGAAGAAAATCTTCAGCCGTCCCCGCTGACGTTTCGCCTCCGCGCGCTGGAGCGACGCCAACAGCTTGTCCGGATCCGGTCGTTGCGGCTCGGTCA
Source organism: uncultured Verrucomicrobiota bacterium (assembly GCA_903825435.1). Lineage (GTDB taxonomy): Bacteria > Verrucomicrobiota > Verrucomicrobiia > Palsa-1439 > Palsa-1439 > CAIKAP01. The sequence goes on along the minus strand of CAIKAP010000081.1, from coordinate 39,488 downwards.
TGGTGACGGGAGTATGTACTTAACGAAGTCCGAACGCAAGAAAGCAGCCGGAACAAAACCGGAACATAACGCAAGCTTGCGCCAACCGGCCCGCGTTGGCATACTCCGCGCTGATGCCGAGGAAACAAGTCACGTATTTGCCGAAGAAGCGCCGCACACCCCGTGTGCGTGAGGAAACGCTCGGCACCCAAACGATGGAACAGCCGCCAAGGAAGGTGCAGTCTGTATCTTTTGCGCTGGCGTCTCCGGCCGTTTTAGATGATGCGCGCGAGCCCAAGAACGGCGAGGTTGTGGATTCCCCGGCACTGCGGGAGATTGACGCCTTAAGTTCTGATTTGGAGCGTCGTTGGCGACACAAGATCGTTGTCGCCAACGAACTGACGCGCTCGCTCGTGAGCTTTCAGGCGAACAAAAGCCGCGCCGTTTACCGGTGGTACAAATACAAGGAAGCGTTTTCCGCCGGACTGGTTGAGCATTTTCTGAATCGTTTCCATTTGTCCTCCGGCGTCCTGCTCGATCCATTTGCAGGGAGTGGCACGGCCTTGTTTGCGGCTGGCGCGATGGGAATGAAAGCGGAAGGAATCGAACTTCTGCCAATCGGGCAGACCATCATCGAAACCAAGCAGATGATTGATTTGGAGTTCCGTCCTCCAGACATCGAAACGCTCACACGATGGAAGGTTCGGCAACCGTGGCAACACTCCAAGGAATGCCGTTCGATTAACGAACTACGCATCACGAAGGGGGCGTACCCACCGGCGACAGTCAAAGCCATCGGGAGATACTTGGCCGCTTCCGAGCATGAGAACGACGTTGTGAAGGCGATTCTACGGTTCGCATTGCTTTGCGTTCTTGAGTCGGTCGGTTTTACGCGCAAGGATGGGCAGTATCTGCGATGGGATTATCGTTCCGGTCGTCGTATCGGGAAGAAGATCTTCGACAAAGGACGGATTCAACCTTTCGATGAAGCCATCAAAGGCAAACTCGGCGAGATCGTTGACGATCTCGGAGCAGCAACAATTCCCGAAGACTTGTTTTTCACGACACACTCGCGCGCCGACGTGGTTTTGCACAGCGGTTCTTGTTTGGAGATCATGCCGACGTTCAAAGCTGCTGCTTACGACTGTATTCTCACATCGCCGCCCTACTGCAACCGCTACGACTACACCCGCACATACGCGTTGGAACTTGCGTTGCTCGGCGTGGACGAGGCTGGCTTGGTTAAACTGCGACAGGCTATGTTAAGTTGCACCGTCGAGAACCGTGAGAAGGACATGCTTGCACTCAATCCAAAGTGGAAACACGCTCTGGCCGTGGCAAACGAACTCCCCCTGCTTCAACGCATCCTGCGGTATCTGGATTCTCAGCGAGAACTCGACCTGCTGAACAATACCGGCATTCCTCGTATGGTGCGAGGGTACTTCTACGAAATGGCCTGTGTCATTGCCGAGAGTGTCCGCGTGTTGAAACGTGGCGCGCCGCTTATCATGGTCAATGACAACGTGCGCTATGCCGGTGCGAGCATTGCGGTGGACCTTATTCTCTCGGAAATGGCCGCACAACTCGGCTTCAACATCGAAAGCATTTTGGTTTTGCCAAACGGAAAAGGAAACAGCAGCCAACAAATGGGCGCACACGGACGCGACCCGCTGCGAAAATGCGTGTACGTCTGGCGGAAACGTTGAACCATGAACAAACCCTATCGCTCCCACCTGAAGTCTGCGGCTGATCTTGAAACCACCTATGAAGCCGTTCGTGCCGGCTTTGTCGCGCTCGCATTGGAGAAGAACCGCCGAGCGACTCCCTATGTGGTTCAGGCGCGTGCCTTGAAGGCTGCTGCATCTCAAGCACAGCGACCGTCTGACCTCCTGAAGATTCCAGCAATCCAATCCGGACTGGTAACGGCAGCCGGCATTTCCGACAAGGCTGCGAACCACCTACAAAAGGCCGACAAGCGCAAAGCCGTCGAAGAGCTAATCGCGAATTTTCTCGAACCAGCCGGTATGAATTTTGTTGAGGAACTTGTCTTCCGATTCTTGCTCACACGCGGCGATACGTTGGGCGGCTCAATGCGAAATGCTGGCGGTTTCATGGCACAGTGCAAACTTACGCGCTCGATCATCGCGCACCTCAAATTAGCGGGCAACGGCTACCGGTGGTTGCACGGTGAGAGCAACGTCTGGTCGGACACGCCAGAAGATGACGCCGACATAGAACTCCACGTCCGCGGCCTGAGTTGGCAGATCAATGGTAAGACCAGAACCTTGATCTACAACCTGACGGTGCCGTTATTTCGCAACAACGTTGATCTGTCGCTTTTCAACTCCGCCCCCGAAGCCCTGTGCCGGCAGGTATACGGCAACGCCGCAGCCTACATCGCACTCGGCGAATTGAAAGGCGGCATTGACCCTGCCGGTGCGGACGAACACTGGAAGACCGCCCGCACCGCTCTGGATCGCATCCAAACATCGTTCGCCAAGCACAAACAGAAACCCCACACGTTCTTCATTGGCGCGGCCATCGAAACGAAAATGGCAAAAGAAATCTGGTCGCAGCTTCAATCCGGTAAGATTGAAAATGCTGCCAACCTTACCGACGAAGGCCAAATCGCCTCTTTGACGCGCTGGCTTTGCTCACTTTAGAAGCCACATCGGGAGGCAAGCATCTACAACAAAGAGAGGACGGTAACTGCAACTGCCGCCAGTCAACGCGGACTCATCGGTTTTCCGTACGTAACCCCGGCGATGGGTTCCGCCTGGATGGCCTGCTGCAAGGCGTTCAGCGCGTCCTGGCACACCAGTGTCACCTTGCGCTTTTGATTCAGCGATATGGACAGCGAACGGACGTTGGTGTTCTCGCGGGAGAGTGCGAGGATTTGTGTTTTGAGTTTGCTGAACTCGGCATAACGCGCCGCGGCGGTTGCCAGTTCGGGATTGCTGGTGAATTGCGGGAGCGCCGCGAGCATATCCAGATTTTTACGGACCTGCGCATCTTCCGTGGCCATCAACGCTTCCATCGCGTCTTCCTTCTTTTCGTCCTCCTCGGCGATGTGCGGCGGCAGCAACGCCAGCAGCCGCCACGCGGCGATCCGTGCGTCGTCAGCGAGGCGCACGACTTTCGCGTCGTCGGTCATGAGCCGCGCCAGCGCGGCGTCCATTTCCTTCAGCGCGGCGGCGGCCGGGCCGAACGTGAGGCTGGACGCCTTGAGGTTGGTGTTCTTGACCGCCAACGCGAGCAGATCGTTGTCAATGTGCTGAAACTCGGCGAAAGCCGTGGCGAATTGAGCCAGCAGATCCTTCTCGCCTTGCGTGCCGCCTGCCGCCAGAAGTTCTCCGAGTTCACGACGTTCCTGCTCCACCTTTGCCGACGCTGCGCGGGCTTGGTCGGCGAACTTCTGTGACTCTTCATCGGTGATGGCGAGAACCGCACTTTTCTCCGTCTCCGAGGCAGAGGCCAGGTCCAATTGCATCCGTCCCACCAGATCACCTCGACGGGCTTTGAAGGCGAGTTGCGCAGCAGGATTCCAGTCTTTGTAGAAATGCAACATCGCCACGATGACCACGAGCAGGATAGCCGCACCGGCGGCCATCCACAGAACGTCTTTAATGCCGGGCTTGATCTTCATGATGCCCTCCTGATTCTTGTTGGTCGAGCGCCAGATTTAGTTTCAAAACATTCACACGCGGCTCGCCGAGAAAGCCCCACTGCAGCGGCTCGATGAACCTTTCAACGAGCGCGCTCACCTTGGCGACCTCGGCGGTGCGCGCCGCCGCGACGCGCTTAACTTGAAAGCGTGCCGCCTCCGGACTGATGTGCGGGTCAAGCCCACTGCCGGAAGCATACAGCATGTCGGCGGGTGCATTCGTGCCGAGCAACGCCACGCGCGCGGCGACGTTGGATTGCAGCGCTGCGCTGGTCGGGCCGAGGTTGCTGGCGCCGGACGGCACGGTCGCGTAATCGCAGGCCGACGGACGCGGCCAGAAGTATTTATCGCCGGTAAATTTCTGCGCCAGCAGCGTCACGTCGCCGTTGGCTTGCCGGGGAAACGCGACTTGTGCGATGCCGGTAATCGCCAGCGGATACAGGATGCCGGTGATGATGGTGAAAATGACCGTCAACAAAATGGATTGGATGAGTAGTTTCATGCGAGCCTCAATGCGACGAGCGCGATGTCGATCAGTTTGATGAAGATGAACGGAATGATGAGGCCGCCGACGCCGTAGATCAGCATGTTCTTGCGCAGGATTACGGCGGCGCCGAGCGGCTGGTACTTCACGCCGCGCAACGCCAGCGGAATCAGCGCGACGATGATCAGCGCGTTGAAAATCACCGCACTAAGGATTGCGCTCTCCGGCGAGTGCAGGTGCATGACGTTCAACTTGTCGAGCGGGCCTTTACCCAGCGCAGTCGTCGCGTAGAGTACGCCGAACATTGCCGGCAGGATTGCGAAATATTTTGACACGTCGTTGGCGATGCTAAACGTCGTCAACGCGCCGCGCGTCATCAAGAGTTGCTTGCCGATCTCGACGACCTCAATCAGCTTTGTCGGATTCGAGTCGAGGTCCACCATGTTCCCAGCTTCGCGGGCGGCTTGCGTGCCGGTGTTCATCGCGACGCCGACATCGGCTTGCGCCAACGCAGGAGCGTCGTTCGTGCCGTCGCCGATCATCGCGATCAATTTGCCGCCAGCTTGCTCGTGACGGATGCGGGCGAGTTTGTCTTCGGGTTTCGCCTGCGCGATGAAATCATCCACGCCCGCCTCGGCGGCGATGGCGGCGGCGGTCAGCGGGTTGTCGCCGGTAATCATCACGGTGCGCACGCCCATTTTGCGGAGCTGGGCGAAACGCTCCTTGATGCCGCCTTTGACAACGTCCTTGAGTTGGATGACACCAAGCACGTTCTTGCCGTCGCACACGACTAGCGGCGTGCCGCCACTGCGCGAAATCTGTTCGACGATTTGCGTCACAGCTTTCGGCATGACACCGCCTTGCGATTCGACAAACGCCTGGACGGCCTCGGTCGCCCCTTTGCGGATGCGGCGCGTGCCGTCGCCAAAATCCACGCCGCTCATCCGGGTCTGCGCCGTGAACGGCACCGGCACGGCGTGCGGCTCGGCGACTTCGCGGCCACGGAGTCCGTGTTTTTCCTTCGCGAGCACAACGATGGAACGTCCTTCCGGCGTTTCGTCGGCAAGCGACGCGAGTTGCGCGGCGTCGGCGAGTTCCTCGATCTTCACACTGGGCGCAGGAATGAATTCCGTCGCCATCCGGTTGCCGAGTGTGATCGTGCCGGTCTTGTCGAGCAGCAACACGTCCACGTCACCCGCCGCCTCGACGGCGCGTCCGCTGGTGGCGAGCACGTTGCGCCGCATCAACCGGTCAATGCCGGCAATGCCAATAGCGCTGAGCAGGCCGCCGATGGTCGTCGGGATTAAACACACAATCAGTGCCAGCAACACCGGCAGCGTTGTGAGCACCACACCGGTCTGGCTCGCGGCCTTCTCGTTGTACCGGGCGAACGCCGGCAACGTGATGACGACGAGGATAAACAGTGCGGTCAGGCTGACGAGAAGGATGTTCAACGCGATTTCGTTCGGTGTTTTTTGCCGGCGCGCGCCTTCGATCATCGAAATCATCCGGTCGAGGAACGAGTTGCCGGCATCGGCGGTGACGCGAATGATGATCTTGTCGCTGATGACGCGCGTGCCACCGGTGACGGCGCTGCGGTCGCCGCCGCTTTCGCGGATGACGGGCGCGGACTCGCCGGTGATGGCGGATTCGTCAACGGTCGCGATGCCTTCGATGATTTCGCCGTCGGCGGGGATGGTGTCACCGGCTTCGCAGACAACTTCGTCGCCCTTGCGCAGCTCGGCGGCGTTGACTCGCTGGCCGTCGCGTTTGCGGGCCAGCGTCTTCGTCCGCATCTTCTTCAACGCGTCGGCGTGCGCCTTGCCGCGGCCCTCGGCCATCGCCTCGGCGAAATTCGCGAAGAGGCACGTAAACCAGAGCCAGAGGCAGATCTGGATATTGAAGCCGGAACAATTCCGGAACAAAACGCCGGTGCTCAGGATCGCGCCAACATAGACGACGAACATGACCAGGTTCTTGATCTCGTCGCGCGGGTCGAGCTTCTTGAAGGCGTCAATGACCGCGTGGCGGACCAGCTCGGAGTATTTGATTTCGACTTTGGTACTCATTAGAAATTCCTTCCGGTCAGCATGAGTCCATGCTCGACGATTGGCCCGAGGCAAAGCGCGGGGAAGAACGTCAGCGCGCCGATGATGATGATGACGCCGAACAGCACACAGGCGAACGTCAGTCCGTTGGTCGGGAACGTTCCCGGTGACGCCGGTACGGTCTTCTTCGCGGCAAGGTGACCGGCAATGGCGAGCACGGCGAGGATGACGCCGAACCGGCCGAGGAACATCGCGCCGCCGAGCGTGAGATTGTAGAAGTAGGTGTTCACGTTCAGGCCGGCAAAGGCGCTGCCGTTGTTGTTCGAGGCGGAGGCGTAGGCGTAAAAGATTTCACTCAAGCCGTGCGGCCCGGCGTTGTTCAGGCCGGCAAGCCCGGTCGCGACGCTGCACGCGACCGCCGAGCCGATCAGAATCAGGAAGTTCGGGATCAGAATCGCCACGACGGCCCACGTCGCTTCCCACGCCTGGATTTTCTTGCCGAGATATTCCGGCGTCCGCCCGACCATCAGCCCGGCGATGAACACCGTCAACAGCACGTGCATCATCATTCCATACAGACCGGCGCCGACGCCGCCAAACGCGATGCAGCCGAGCATCATGTTCCACATCGGCATCAGCCCCGCCAGCGGCGTGAAACTGTCGTGCATCGCGTTTACTGCGCCACAAGAGGTGCCTGTGGTGGCGACGGCGAAGAGCACGCTGTTCATGACGCCGAAGCGTTGTTCCTTGCCTTCCATGTTGCCGGCGGACTGGCTTTCGGCCCACCACGCCACCGCGAAGCTGCCAACCAACAGGACCAACATCACGCCGAACAGACACCAGGCATGCCGTTTGTCGCCGACGAGCAAGCCGAACGCGTACACCAGCGATGCCGCCACAATCAGCAAGCCGAACATCTCGACGAAGTTGCTGAGCGGCGTCGGATTCTCGAACGGATGCGCGCTGTTCTGGCCGAAGAAGCCCCCGCCGTTGGTGCCGAGTTGTTTGATCGCAACCTGAGATGCGGCCGGGCCGCCGGGAATGACTTGTTCTGCGCCTTCGAGTGTCTTCACGGTCCGGTAGGGTGCGAGATTTTGTACGACGCCTTGTGAGACTAATATGACAGACAGGACCAATGACAACGGCAGCAGCACGTAGAGTGTCGCGCGCGTGAGGTCCACCCAGAAACTGCCGAGTGACTGTGCCGAGGCGCGTTTCAGGCCGCGCGCCAGCGCCAGCAACACTGCGATGCCGGTGGCGGCGCTGAGGAAATTGTGCACCGCCAGCCCGGCCATCTGAGTGAAGTAACTCATCGTGTTTTCACCAGAGTACGCCTGCCAGTTGGTGTTCGTGATGAAACTGATGGCGGTGTTCAACGCCAGCGCCCACGGAACATTCGGGAGATGCTGAGGGTTGAATGGCAGCCACGCCTGCGTCATCTCGATGGCCATCAGCGTGACTATACCGACGACATTGAACAGCAACACCGCGGCAAAATATCGTTTCCACGACATCTCCTCGTCAGCACGTACGCCGCCGAGCCGGTAGATCAGCCGCTCCAATTTACGTGGCTGGCCATCGAAAACCCGCGCCATGTACGCACCAAGCAACGGTGCGAGCGCGACGAGCAGTCCGAAGAACGCCAGCAGTTGAAAGACTTCGTTCTGTTTCATGGAACGAACGTGACACGGCACGCGCGAGCCGCATAATTAAAAGGCGGAGCGGAAGTGCTAAAAAGTTGTTAACGGTGTCGGAAATTGACCACGTTGGTTAGTTGACCGCACCGGCGTCATGTTCCGGTTTTATTCCGGTTGTGCGGAAGTGCTTGCACCGGCTTCGTTTGTCGAAATCGCCCCCGCCACTGGCACAGGCGGTGCATTCGTGCCAGTCAACCGACGAAGGAGATTTGTCATGCACATGATCCGTAAATTGTTTGTGACTCTGCTGATTGCGCTCGCTTTCAGTCCGATGCTGCGCGCCGCTGACGCGCCGAAGGAACCGACGGTCGAGCAGCGACTTGCCGACCTCGAAGCCTACGTCAACAACGGCAACCGCACTGCCAATGTGGCCTCGAAGGTCGCAGGTCCAGGCCCCGGTCACAACGCTTGGATGATGACTTCATCGGCATTGGTGCTGTTCATGACACTCCCCGGGCTGGCGCTGTTCTACGGCGGCTTGGTCCGCAAGAAGAACGTCCTCTCGGTGTTGGCGCAATGTCTCGGCATCGCGGGACTAGTGACGATTCTATGGTGGGCGGTCGGTTACAGCCTTGTGTTCGCGCCCGGTAATTCCATCATTGGCGGACTGAAGTTCGCGTTCCTGCGCGGCGTGGACGGCAACCCGAACACCGATTACGCCGGGTGGGTCTCGCACAACGTTTTCTCGATGTACCAAATGATGTTCGCCATCATCACGCCGGCGTTGATCGTCGGCGCCATCGCCGAACGGATGAAGTTCGCGGCGATCCTGGCATTTGTGACGCTGTGGATGTTCCTGATCTATTTCCCGCTGGCGCACATGGTGTGGGGCATTGACGGCCTGATGAACGGCGTCTGGAACGCCGCCGCCAAGATCAAGGCAATTGATTTCGCGGGCGGCACGGTCGTACACATGTCGAGCGGCTGGTCGGCTCTCATTCTCTGCTTGATCCTCGGCAAACGGCTCGGTTTCGGCAAGGTCATCATGGCGCCGCACTCGATGGTGCTGTGCATGGTCGGCACCGGCATGTTGTGGGTCGGCTGGTACGGCTTCAACGCCGGCAGCGCGGTCGCAGCCGATGGCGTCGCGGGCAACGCATTCATGACGACCACGCTCGCCGCGGCTGTCGCCAGCATGACGTGGGCGGTCGCGGAATGGATTCACCGGGGCAAACCGAGCGTGCTCGGTTTCTGTTCCGGCGTGCTGGCAGGCTTGGTTGTCGTCACGCCTGCCTGCGGTTTCATCACTGCGACTGGCGCGGTCATCATTGGCGTGCTGGCCGGGTTGGTGCCGTTTTTCGCCTGCATCAAGTTGAAGTCGGCTCTTGGCTATGACGATGCGCTCGACACGTTCGGCGTTCACGCTGTCGGCGGTACGCTTGGCGCACTGTTGACGGGTTTCCTCGCCACACACGAGGCCAACGCGAACCTCGCCACGAACCTGAAGGACATCGTCGGCCACACGCTCTGGCTGCACCAGCTCGCCGCGATGGGCATCACGCTGGCGATGGCGTTGGTCGGCACGGTGGTGATTGCGTACGCTGTGAAGTTCACCATCGGTCTGCGCCCGACCGCGGAAGAAGAGACCCAAGGCCTCGACGTCGTTGACCACGGCGAGGAAGGCTACATCCTCGAATAGGAACAATTCCGTCATGAAGAAAATCGAAGCCATCATCAAGCCGTTCAAGCTCGACGAAGTGAAGGAAGCGCTCGCGGAGATCGGCATCCAGGGCATGACCGTCAGCGAGGTCAAGGGATTCGGCCGGCAGAAAGGGCACAAGGAAATCTACCGCGGCAGCGAGTACAGCGTGGATTTCCTCCCGAAGATCAAGCTGGAGGTCGTCGTCGCGGAAAGTCGCGCCGATGAAGTGCTGAAGACCATCATCGGCATCGCAAAGACCGGCCGTATCGGCGACGGCAAAATCTTTGTCTCACCGGTGGAGGACACGATCCGCATCCGTACCGGCGAACGCGGCGAGTCAGCGCTCTGAGCGAAACGGTATTGGCGTGATTTGACCACGCTGGTCAGTTTTCGACGACCAGCGATGTTGGTGTGTGTTCATCGCAAAACCGGAAGTGACTGTTGTGGTGGAGGTTGAAAACCACACCATTGCGACTGGCACAGGTATTGCATTCCGACGGCCTCCTGACGAAGGAGAGTTTTGTTATGCACTTGATACGCCGGTATTGTGTCGTTTTGTTGCTCGCACTGTGTTTTGCCAACACGCTTCGCGCCGCGGACGCGCCCGCGAAGGAACCGACGCTCGAACAGCGCGTCGCCGACATTGAGGCTTACCTCAACAACACGGCCCGCACCACCACGGCAACCAAGGTCGCCGGGCCGGGGCCGGGCCACAACGGCTGGATGATGGTCTCGTCGGCGCTGGTGTTGTTCATGACGTTGCCGGGGCTGGCGCTGTTCTACGGCGGCCTCGTGCGCCGCAAGAACGTGCTTTCGGTGCTGGCGCAATGCCTCGGCCTTGCCGGGCTGGTGTCGGTGTTGTGGTGGGCCGTTGGCTACAGCCTCTGTTTCGGCAAGGGCAACGGCTTCCTCGGCGGATTTGGATTTGCCTTCTTCAAAAACGTTGACGCCACGCCGAACCCCGACTACGCCTCGTGGGTCTCGCACAACATCTTCGCGATCTATCAGCTCATGTTCGCCATCATCACCCCGGCGCTCATCATCGGCGCCATCGCCGAACGGATGAAGTTCTCCGCCATTCTGTTGTTCAGCACGCTCTGGATGTTCATCGTCTATTTCCCCGCGGCGCACCTGATCTGGGGCAACGGCGGCTGGATGAACGGCCTCGCCAATCCCGACGCCAAGATCAAGGCGATTGATTTCGCAGGCGGCATCGTTGTTCACATGACCAGCGGCTGGTCGGCGTTGGCGCTCTGCATCTTCCTCGGCAAACGTCTCGGCCACGGCAAGGAACCGATGCCGCCGCACTCGATGGTGCTCTGCATGGTTGGCACCGGCATGTTGTGGGTCGGCTGGTACGGCTTCAACGCCGGCAGCGCGGTCGCGGCCGACGGCATCGCGTCGAACGCGTTTGTCGCCACCACGTTGGCCGCCGCAGTCGGTAGCGTCGCGTGGGCCGGTATCGAGTACATCACGCGCGGCAAACCGAGCGTGCTCGGCTTCTGTTCCGGTGCCGTCGCGGGTCTGGCGACGATCACGCCCGGCTGCGGTTTTGTCAGCGCCGGTTCGGCGATTCTGATTGGCGCGGTGGCGGGCACGGCGACGTTCCTGTCGTGCAGCAAGCTGAAATCAAAGTTCGGCTATGACGATTCGCTCGACACGTTTGGCGTCCACGCCGTCGGCGGCACGCTCGGGACGATCCTGGCCGGGGTGTTTGCCTCGACGAAGATCAACCCGAACCTCGCGACGAACCTGAACGGTCTCGTCGGCAAGACGCTCTGGCTGGAACAGCTCAAGGCTGGCGGCCTGATGTTGGTATGGTCGGTCGGTGCCACGCTGGCCATCGCGTGGCTCGTCGGCAAGTTACTGGGCGACCTCCGCGTCGAACCGGAGCTTGAGATGCAAGGCCTCGACGTCAGCGAACACGGCGAGGAAGGCTACGTGTACGATTCCGATCTCGGCGGGCATCGCTAAACCGGTTCTGCCACGACAGTTTTGTCCTTCGCCAGCAGCGTCAGGAAGGCGCCGACGATGAGGACCACACCCGAGACGAGTTGCCCGGCGGTCATCTCCTCGTGGAACATCCACCGCGAGATCAGCAGCGTGCCCACCGGCGTTGTCAGCAGCATCGTGGCGCACACCGAAACGGTCAGCCGCTGCATGGCGTAATAATAGCAGGTGTGCGCGATGCCGATGCAGAACACGCCGGAGAGAATCATGATGGCGTTCACGTGCCACGGGGCGCGCCACCACAGGCCGAGGTCGCCCCAGCGCAGCGCCGCGAGCCACAACACCGCCGTGGTGTAGAGGCCGACAACGCCGAACGAAAACGTCGAACCGGCCTCCGAAGTTGGCTGTTTGACGGCGACGCTGTACATGGCCCACGAAAATGCCGCGATCAACACCAGCACGACGCCGAGGTTCGACTCGACCCGGCCGAGGTCGCCCCGCAGCAGCGCCAGCCCGACGGTGCCGAGAATCGTCAGCCCCAGCCCCGCCAGGAACCGGCGCGACCGCCACAGCCAGCGTTCCTCGGCGTACAACACGAACGCCAGCAGCGCGGCGAACAGGACGCTGGACTTGTTCAGGAACGACGCCAGGCCTGGGTTGATCCAGTTCAGCGACACGGTCCAGCAAATCTGATGGCTCAGGTTGGGAATCGTCGCCAGCAACAGCAGGAGGAGCAACCGCCGGTTCGGTTTCACGCCGCGCTGGCGGACGCTGCGGGCCAGGAACGGCAACACGACGAGCGTGCCGGCGGCGTAGCGGTAGAAGTTCTGCGTATGCGCGTCGTAGCCTTCGCGGATCAGGTACTTCACGAACACGCTCGACAGGCTCCACGCCACCAACACGACCGCCAGTGCGATGATTCCTTTTTGTCGTTCGGTCACAATGGCCGCGCATCCTAGGCGAAACGTGTGCTAGAATTAAACCATGCTGACGCCCGAAGTCCTGATTGGGGCCTATTGCCGGGGGATTTTCCCGATGGCGATGGACAAGCGCGACGAGATCGGCTGGTTCTCGCCCGACCCGCGCGCCGTGATTCCGTTGGACGACCACTTTCATGTCCCGCACGGCTTGCGTCGGGCGTTGAAGAAGAATCAGTTTACCGTGACGTTCGACTTCGAATTTGAACGGGTCATGCGCGAATGCTGCAAACGACCGGAAGGGACCTGGATCTCAGAGGAGATCGTCGCCAGCTACTGCCAGCTTCATCAGCTCGGCTTCGCCCACAGCGTCGAGATGCGGCTCGAAGGCAAACTCGTCGGCGGCTTGTACGGCGTCCACATCGGCGGGGCGTTTTTCGGCGAGAGCATGTTTCACCGCGCGACGGACGCGTCGAAGGTGGCGCTGGTGGCGCTGGTCGAGCGATTGCGCGACCGCGGGTTTGCGCTGCTGGACACGCAATGGCAGACGCCGCACCTGGCGCAATTCGGCACGATGGAGATTCCGCGATGCGAGTATCTGCGCTTGTTGAAGCGATCAATAGAGCTGGACTGCACTTTTTGAACAAATAGAATATCCGCCATGCGCCGTGAGTTTTAACGCGAACAGTTTTGCGTTGGTCTTGATGAAGCAGCAACACTTCATGTTGCTGCTTTCGTCCGAGGCTCCTCCTCCAGCGGTGTTACAGGGTCAATGAACAGCCAGCAAAGTGCGCCGATCGCATAGGCGGCGGCGGCGGCCCAGAACGCCACGTTCCAATTGCTGTTGGTGTGCTTAAGGATGTAGGCGACGGCGATCGGGCAAAGCGTGCCGCCGGCCTGGCCCATCATGTTCATCGTTCCTGAAAGCGACCCGGCGTAGCGGCCGCCGATGTCCATGCACGCGCCCCAGGCGCCGGGCATGGCGAGGTCGTTGGAGAAACTGGCAACGCCGAGCACGATCATCGCCAACGTCGCGCTCTCGATACTCGGCGACCAGAGCATCATCACCGCCGCGCCGGCTAGGCCTGTGAAGGCAAGCGCGCGACGGGCGCAGGTGGTATTGCCGAGCCACTTGGCGGCGCGCGTGGCGATCAAGCCGCTGAACAGGCTGCCCAGTCCACCAAAAAACAACGGCAGCCCGGCCAGCAGTGCGCTTTTTTCAAGGCTGACATGACGCGCTTCGCGCAGGTAGGTCGGTAGCCAAGTCACGTAAAAATACCAGCCATAGTTCATGCAGAAGAACGGCACGAACAAGAGCCATATCCGCGGGCTGGTCAACAGACGTTTCCATGGCACCTTGACGCGCCCGGCCGCGGGCAGCTCCGCGCCGTCCAGCAACGCCAGTTCCTCCTCGCTCATATTGGGATGCTCGCGCGGATTGTCACGGAACCAGCGGTAGAACCAGATGGCCCATACCACGCCGAGTAGGCCAAAAATTCCAAACGCCCACCGCCAACTCACTAAACTCAGCACCCACACCACCAACAACGGCGTAAACGCCCCGCCCCAGCGCGCACTCAACCACATCCAACCCTGCGCACGGACCCGCTCGTGCTTCGGCAGCCAGATCGTGAACACCTTCGTCAGATTAGGAAAACACCCTGCCTCGCCCGCGCCAAACAGAAACTGGCAGACCAGCAGCGCCGTCCAGTTCCACGCCCAGCCTGTCGCCACAGTGAACAGCGACCACATCAGCACGACCCTCAATAGCATCCGTCGCGGCCCGAACTTGTCGCCGAGCCAGCCCCCCGGCACCTCGAACAATCCGTACCCCAATGTAAACGCCGCAAACACCAGCCCCATCCGTTCCTTACTGAAGTGCAGGTCATCTTGTATAAATTTCGCCGCCTGCGACATGCAGACGCGGTCCACATACGTGATGATCGCGAGCGTGATCGCAAAGAAAATCACCATGTAACGAACGTGTGGCGCGGAGGTCTTGTTCACTTGCCTTTCTTGCTCGGCCTAGCAGTGGGCCGGTAAGGATTGGTCCAGTTGGCTTGGAGAAGAGGTTTTAACCCTGCGATGACGGCGGCATGCTTTGAATCGGAGGCGAGGTTGTGTTGTTCGGTGGGGTCGGCGGCATAATCGTAAAGCTCAGCGCCCTCGCGGCCGTCGTCCCACTCGGTGTAGCGCCACCGCTCGGTTCGCACGCTGTGGCCGGCGAACTTACCGCGCCAGACTTGCGTAAACGCTGGTTTGTCCCACGTGGCACGCGGGTCGTCGAGCAGCGGCTTCAGGCTGCGTCCGTCGAGTTTATGCAACGGCTTGAGGCCGCACAACTCAGCCAGCGTCGGATAGAGGTCGAGCAGTTCCACGGTGCGCGGACTGACGCCGCCTCGCGTCTTCTGTCCCGGCGCGGCGATGATGACTGGCACGCGCGCGGAGTACTCGAACAAGCTCATTTTCTTCCACATGCCGTTATCGCCGACATGATAGCCGTTGTCGCCCCAGAACACGATGATGGTGTTGTCGGCGAGTTTCAGCCGGTCGAGCGCCTCCAGCAGGCGGCCGACCTGTGCGTCCACGAATTCGATGGCCGCCCAGTAGGCGTGTTTGGATTCGCGGGCCTGCGACTCGGTCACACCGAACCACGGCCACGGTTGCGTCGAGGCTGTCGCGGGCGGCGGCACCTGCGCTTTCCACACCTCGGAAATCTCCGGCATCCGCACTAGATCGAACGGGACGCGCTGGAAGTATTTCTTCGGCGCCACGTACGGGCAATGCGGCCGATAGTAGCCCATTGCGAGGAAGAAGGGGCGGTCTTTGTTCGCTTCGAGCAGGTTGAGGGCCTCCGTCGTGCCGATACCGTCGGTTTGTTCCTCGTCGGCGCCGTCGGCGGCGAGGAAACTCAACGAACTGCCGAGGCCGGGTCGGTGAGGCGTGTAGTTGGTGAGTTTGCCCTCCTCGTCCTTGTCGCGGCCGCGCGGGTTGACGACCTTCTGCCATGAGGCCGGGTCGTCGAGGCCGCTGGTGCCGATTTCGCTGGGCACACCGTAGTGGTAGATCTTACCGACGCGCGCGGCGTAGTAACCGTTGGTCATGAACAACTGCGGCAACGTCACCACGCCGGGCAGCACGGAGCGGAAATGTTTCTTCAGGTCGAACACCTGCGTCGTGTCGGGACGCAGCCCCGTCATCAACGATGTTCGGCTCGGACTGCACAACGGGAACTGGCAGTACGCTCGCTCGAAGCACGTACCGCGCGCCGCAAGCCGGTCGAGGTTCGGCGTCTTGATCACGGGATTGCCGTAACAGCTGAGGTCGCAGTTCATGTCGTCGCTCGCAATAAACAACACATTCAACCGGGCTTGGGTCGGGAGCGCGACCAACAGCAGGGCGAAGACGAAGATGAATCTCATGGCGGCCATGTTATCAAAAACAAAGTGCCGAAGGGAAGTTTGCATTACTGACTTTGCTTTTCGGTTTGTTCGTTCAGCCAGCGATTGAAGAACTCTTTGCTGCGCTCCTTCGTGTAGACGCGTTCCGCTTCGGTCTGCGGAAGCTCGCCGAGCACAGCGTCGGCAGCGTTCGTAGCCGTACCTCGCAATAAGGAAAGCTTCAGGTGATCGCCGGGACGTTTGGACTGGACGTACTCGATGAAGCCGTCAGGACCCGACTCCCAGCGGCTACCTTCCACGCCAATGATAAAATCGTTCGCTTGCACCCAGGCTTTCTGAGCGCCGGTGTTGTCCATTACTTGCGACACCCATGCAGCGCCCGGCGGCGCGGTCGTTCCCTGCACGACAGGCTGGCCGCCTTTGATGTTCACACAGTTCAATCGAACGCCGAGATAACCGCGCGGCACGCAGAATAGATACCGGTCCACCACCGTCTCCATCACGTCCTTGAGTCGCGTCTTCACCTCCGGGTCTTGCGTCTGCCGGTAGATCAGTACACACGCGGCGAGCACGGCTTTGTGGTCCGACTCGGCGAGTTTTACCAGGCGTTGCTGTGCCTCCTCACGCACGGCAAACTGTTCGCGACCGAGATTCCCAATGGTCTTGCGAATGTCCTCCGCAGGCAACGCCTCTGTACTCAGCATCAACAACAGTAAAGCGGTCAGCGTAATCGTTTTAATGATGGCCAAAACGATTCGCCGCCGGGGTGACGTTGTGGTCGCCCATCTCATCTCATGGCGCTTTCTTATACTTGACCGGCTGGCTATCCACGTTATCCGTCGGCTGTTTATTGGCAAACTGGTCGTCGTCTCTCAACTCTTTCTTCAACCGATACATCTCCGTTTTCAGTTTTGCCACGGTATCGGCGGCGGCAATATCGTCATAGATGTTGTGGAGTTCATACGGGTCAGCGACGAGGTCATAAAGCTCCCATTGATCTTGCTTCCAAAAGTAGATCAGTTTGTGCGTTTCTGTGCGGACGCCGTAATGGGCACGCGTGTTGTGGTTGCCGGGATCGTGGTAGTAGCGGTAGTACCAACTCGTGCGCCAGTCGGCGGGGCGCTCGCCTTTGAGCAGCGGGACGAGGCTGCGGCCTTGCATGTCGGCGGGCACGGCCAGCCCGGCGATGTCCATGAATGTGGGCGCGAAGTCGGGGTTGATCGCCATCGCGGGTTGCACGGTGCCGGGCTTGGTGACGCCGGGCCAGCGGATGAGGAATGGCATGTGAATCGATTCTTCATACATGAAACGTTTGTCGTACAAGCCGTGTTCACCGAGGAAGAAGCCTTGATCGCTGGTGTAGATGACGATGGTGTTCTCGCGCAGACCGGCTTGGTCGAGGTAGTCGAGCAACCGGCCGACGTTGTCGTCGATGGACTGGACGCAGGCGAGGTAGTCTTGCAGGTAACGCTGGTATTTCCACTTCTTCAACTCGTTGCCGGTGAGCGTCTTCTTTTGACCGTTGACTTCGATTTCGACTTCGGTCGGTTTGACGCTGAGCCATTTGTTGCGCTCCGGTCCCTTCAAGTTGGTTGGCGGTTCGAGTTTTAAGTCGTACCGGGTCAGGTCGTAGAACACTTTCTGCCGACACTCGCGGATGGCGTCGGTGCGTGTCGCGTAATCGTCCCAGAGTGTCGTCGGTTCGGGAATCTGCTTACCGGCAAACATCGCCTTATGTTTCGCATCGGGTTCCCACGAACGGTGCGGTGCTTTGTGGTGGCACATCAGGAAAAACGGTTTGTCCTTCGGCCGGTTCTTGAGAAAATCAAGTGCGAGGTCGGTGATGATGTCGGTGGCGTAACCTTGGATGACGCGACGGCCGGTCGGTTCGAGGAACGACGGGTCGTGATAGACGCCTTGGCCGGGCAGGACTGTCCAGTAATCAAACCCGGTCGGGTCGCTACCGAGGTGCCATTTACCGATCATACCTGTGTGGTAGTCGGCGGCTTGAAGATATTTCGCGACGGTCGGCTGAGAGCCGTCGAACCGGTTGAAGACCGGCACGCCGTTCATATGGCTGTACTTACCCGTGAGGATCGTCGCGCGGCTCGGCGTGCAGATCGAGTTCACACAGAACACGCGGTCAAACCGCATCCCTTCACGGGCAATACGGTCGAGGTTCGGCGTCTGGTTGATGGGACTGCCATAGGCGCTGATTGCCTGCGCAGCGTGGTCGTCGGACATGATGTACAGGATGTTTGGACGCGGCGCGGCGCCGGCCAGCGTGGCGGCAAGAGCGATAAAGGCAAGAAGCGGTTTCATGATACTTTTTTCTACCGCCAAGACAAACCAACAGCAAGCTTGATTCAAACGGCTGACTCCAATGTACCGAAACGCTCAGTACGCGCGGTTTTTATCGCGAGCAGAACTGTTTCGAGGTTGTCGGTCTTGAGCTACCCACTAGCTCGCGCGTTTCATTTCTTTTTCGGCGCGATACCGGCAAACGGGTCCGCTAGGTTCAGCGGCTGCGGCAGCCAAACCCGCAGCATGGAGTCTTCTGCCCACGTGTGCCCGGCAGAGGCATAGTCGCAAAACCGCAGCAGCGAATTTTTGCCTCCTGTATCGAACGGCACGTCCAGCGTTATCCGCACGCCGTCAGTTTTGACAGCGACAGCTTTCACGCTGCCGTCTGCGGCAGCCATTACCACGCCTTCGCCTGTCGACGGGTTCGCGATCCTCTTGTCGAGCGCGAACACCACCGGACCGCGCGTGATCGCCACGCGGCCGGAGCCGCCGGGGTCTTTCTCGCAATGAACCGTGAAATCGAGCGTGAGCCGGACTTTGTCGCCCTGCTTCCATGTGCGCGACAGCCGCACGTAGGCGCCGGGCTGAACGTTTGCCACTGGCTTGCCGTTGACCTCCAGTTTGGTCGCACGGCTCCACGCGGGGATTCGCAGACTCAGCGTGAAGTGTTGTGGTGATGGCGGGTGGATGGTGATGTCCACGACGTTGTCGCGCGGGTAATCGCTGTCAATGTCGAGGAGTGTCGTCTTGCATGGCTCATAGAGATTTACGACGGGGCCATCCTTGCTGGTCATCACAGCCAGCGTCGGCAATAACATCAGGCCGCGCGGGCCGTTGGCGACGCAACAATTCTGATGCATCTTGCAATGCTCGGGTGCAGCCCTGCGCCGGCCTTCGAGTGGGTTGTAATGACACCACCACGTGCCGTCGTCTTTCTGTGCGCCCAACAGCGCGTTGTAAACGCTCCGTTCTATTTCGTCGGCGTAACGCGGGTCGCCGGTCGCGCACAGGAGCTGCGCGGCTAACTTAATCCACGTCACCGTGACGCATGTTTCCATCCATTCCGGTAACGGTTCGATTTGGCGCGCGCGGCCGTTGCACCAACGTTCCCAATTCGAACCGGAACCAATAAATGTGATCTCGGTGTCGCGAATACTGGCAAAGACTTTCTGAGCTGCTTCTAGGTACTTCGGTTCGCCGGTGACGCGATGGAGTTCAACCAAGCCCTCGTAGCAGGACATCATTTCGTAGGCTTTTGAGGAACCGCCGCCCATGTAACCTTTCTGTTTCGGATCGGGGCCGGGAAACATCTTGAAGACCGCCGTACCGGCAAGCGCCTTACGGACGAGGTCGGGGCCTTTCGGGCCTTCCCACGACTGGACGATGTACTCGGCAAAACGCAGGTACCGCTCGTCACCGGTGCGGCGGTAGAGCAACACCATCGGTTCGAGGATGCTGCTGGCGGCCATGCCGGTCCACCAACCATTGGCAGCAATGTCGGCCTTGTCTGGTCCGAATTGTTTGAGGACACGGTCAGCGTGCCGGCATGCGGCGTCGAGTGTTTTGGCATCACCAGTCAGGTCATAGTACGCCAACAGGCCGAGCAAACTGTATTTGCGGCCCCAGGTGTCCCAGTTGGAAAACTCCGCAGCCGGTTTGTAGGTCGTGATTCCACCGTCGGACGTTTGCGTGGCTAGCAGGCCTGTGACGGCTTCATCAAGAATGGCATGCAGTTTTGGATCGGCCTGGTACCGATAGGCAAGCGCGGCCGAGGTGAACCATTTGCCCCAAAACTCGCAACGCCACATCTTGTCCTCCTCGCGCACCGCAAACGGCCTAACCAAGTCGGGCACGCTTTGGCCGAAGATTCGCCCCTGTCTGCAAGTCTCCAGATTTTCGCCCAACCAGCCGGTAAACGTCACGCTACCCGGCCGTGGCGACACGAGCGCGTCGGCGACTTTTGGGGTGACGTTTTCCGCGGCATTCGCTAGCGCGGTCAAAGCAATACTGATGAGTATCAAGTAATTCATCTTCTTCATTTGCTTTTGGACATTTCTTGAAGCCAATTATTCACCGTAATACCAGATCGGCAGCGTTCATCACGGCCTGATTGCGCCGTCAACGTCAATCGGGCCTATTGCCGGAACTGCGATTCTGGTTGTTGGTAGGAACGCCTCGCTGAGGCGTCCGCGTCGGATAAGCATCGTGCTTGTCCTGCTCTTTCCTACCGACTACACTCCGTCGCCATGCCGCTGTCATGGAATGAGATTCGCCACCGCGCCATCGCCTTTAGCAAAGACTGGAAAGGCGAAACGCGTGAAGCCGCCGAGCGCCAAACCTTCTGGAATGAGTTCTTCAACGTCTTTGGCGTCCGCCGCCGCACCGTTGCCACGTTCGAGGAGCCGGTCAAGAAACTCTCCGGCGATTGGGGATTCATTGACCTGTTTTGGCCGGGGCGATTGCTCGTCGAGCACAAGTCCGCTGGGGCAGAACTCGGCAAGGCCCACGCGCAAGGCATGGCCTACATCCGCGGTCTCAAGGATACCGGCCGTGACCGCGAGATTCCCCGCTGGCTGATTGTCTCCGACTTCGCCCGCATCGCTATTCACGATCTGGAGCCGGAGCAAGACCCTGACGCACCTTTGTTCCAGCGCCTCCCGCCCACCATCGAATTTCCACTGACGGAACTCCACAAGCACGTCCGCCACTTCGCTTTTATCGCCGGCTATACCCATCACCGGCTCAATCCCGAAGACCCCGCCAACCTCGTCGCCACGCAACTCATGTGCGACTTGCACGACGCGTTGGAAACGGGCGGCTATACCGGCCACGAACTCAAACGCTTCCTCGTCCGCATCCTTTTCTGTCTTTTCGCAGAGGACAACGGCATCTTCCCCCAGAAAGCCTTCGAACTCTTCATCCGCGACCGCACTGCCGAGGACGGCTCCGATCTCGGTGTCCGCCTCGAACAACTCTTCCGCGTCCTCAACACCGACACCCCACAACGCCAGAAGAAACTCGACGAGGAACTCAGCCAGTTCCCCTACGTCAACGGCGACCTCTTTGCCGAGCACCTCGAATTCGCCGAGTTCAACGCCGACATGCGCAACGGCCTCCTCGCCTGCTGCGCCTTCCGCTGGGAAACCATCTCCCCCGCCGTCTTCGGCTCGCTGTTCCAAGCCGTCATGGACAGCAAGGCCCGCCGCCAGATCGGCGCGCACTACACCGCCGAGAAGAACATCCTCAAACTCATCCGCTCCCTGTTCCTCGACGACCTCCGCGCCGAGTTCGAGACCATCAAAGCCGACCGGTCCACCCGCCGCACCGCGCGCCTCCAGGAGTTTCACGACAAGCTCAGCAAACTCCGCTTCCTCGATCCCGCCTGCGGCTGCGGCAACTTCCTCGTCCTCACCTACCGCGAACTCCGCAAACTCGAACTCGAAGTCCTCCTCGAACTCCACGGCGCGCAACACGAGATGTCCCTCGACGCCGTGAACCAGCTTTCCAAGTTGAACGTTCACCAGTTCTACGGCATCGAAGTCGAGGAATTCCCGGCACGCATCGCCGAGGTTGCGCTCTGGCTCACCGACCACCAAGCCAACGTCGCGCTCTCGCAAGCCTTCGGTCAGATGTACCAACGCCTGCCGCTCCGCGCCAAGCCGACAATCCAAGTCGGCAACGCGCTTCGCACCGACTGGCGCACCGTCCTGCCGCCCGATCAATGCTCCTTCGTCCTCGGCAATCCGCCGTTCGTTGGAAAGCATTACCAAAATGCCGACCAACATGCTGACATGGCTATCGTTTTCCGTGACTTCAAGAATACCGGCGACATGGATTACGTCGTCTCGTGGTTCTACCGGGCCGCCGAATATATTCAGGGCACGCAGATCCGCGTCGGCTTGGTCGCCACCAACTCCATCACGCAAGGCGAGCAAGTCCCAATCGTTTGGGGGCTACTCTTTGGCCGTTACCGGGTGAAGATTCACTTCGCGCACCGCACCTTCGCTTGGGAAAGCGAAGCGCGCGGCAAGGCACACGTTCACGTCGTTATCATCGGCTTCGGCGCATTCGACACCGGCAACAAGCGCATCTACGACTACGACACCGACGATGAGCATCCGGTCGTCAGCGAAGCCGCCAACATCAGCCCGTATCTGACTCCCGGCTCCGATAGCTTCGTCACCAAGCGCACCACACCACTTGCGGACGTGCCTGAGATGCGTTGCGGTAACAAGCCGTCTGACGGCGGTAACTTCATCCTCACTGACGCCGAGAAGAAGGAACTCCTCGCCGTCGAGCCGGGAGCCGTGAAATTTCTCAAACGCTTTACCGGCTCCGAAGAATTCATCAACGGCAACATGCGCTGGTGTCTCTGGCTCAAGGACGCCAGCCCGTCAGAGTTTCGCGACTTGCCTGAAGTCATGAAGCGCGTGCAAGCTGTGAAAGAGTTCCGCGCGAAAAGCACCGCTGCACCCACGCGCAAAGCCGCGCAGACACCAACGCTGTTCTTTTATATCTCGCAGCCGGCAACCAAATACATCCTCATTCCGGAAGTTTCTTCCGAGCGTCGCAACTACATTCCCATCGGCTTCATGTCACCGACTGTGATTTCGGCAAACACGAATTTCCTCGTGCCATCAGACAGCCTTTACCTTTTCGGCGTGCTCACGTCGGCAATGCACATGGCGTGGGTAAGGCAAGTCGGCGGTCGGTTGAAGTCAGATTACCGGTATTCTGGCAGCATGGTTTACAACACGTATTCGTGGCCGGGGGCGGTGACGGAGAAGCAGCGGGCGGCGGTGGCCGCGGCGGCGCAGGCGGTGTTGGACGCGCGGGCGCAGTATCCGACCGCGACGCTGGCCGATCTCTACGATCCGTTGACGATGCCCGCGCCGCTGTTGAAAGCGCATCAAGCCCTCGACCGCGCCGTGGATCGCTGTTACCGGCCCGAACCATTCGCGAGCGACCGCCACCGCGTCGAATACCTGTTCGCCCTCTACGAAAAGATCACCGCCCCGCTCGTCGCGGCGGCTCGACCAAAACGGAAATCGCGGCAGCTCTAGCACGCTTAATTTGAGTTCGCTGGGAAGTGACTTGCCGCTATTTTTTGCCCGGATACCAACGGATGGTGGGACGGCGGGCAGGCGCTGACCACTTGACCATCTCACCGGTAGCCTGTTTTCTGGTAAAAGCGTGTAAGTTGCTTGAAATGCGGTCTTTCCAGCGTTGATCAAGGCGGAAAAGTGATGGAACAACGTCATTTTGTTCGAGAACAACGCCGCATTGTTTAACGACAATGCCAGTAGGTTCGACGACAATGGCGCGTTGTTCAACGACAACAGTGCATCTCCCCGGAACGAAACGACGTTGTTCACCAGCAACACGGCTTCGTTGCGCCGCCGGTCAGCCGTGTCTGAATGCGTGTCGCCGCCAAAGGCAGCCATAATACCGGTGGCTGGAGCGATCCCGCGTTGGTCACCGTGCCGTAAGACGGCAACAGCATCATCACAAGGAGATCGCGCCGCTGGCGCGGCCTTCTGATTTTTTGACAGGGCAGCCGGAACAAAGCCGGAACATTTTTACAGGTCTTTTACTTAACAGATGGCTCAGTATGATGTTAGACTGCTGGCGTGAGTACAATAACTCTAACGATGGAGGACGCCATGCGCCGGTTCACTTGTCTGATCGCTTCCGTTCTGTTCGCCGCCAATCTCTTTGCCAATGATGCGCCTCCGTTGCCGACGCCGGAACCGGACGTGACGGTGCGCGAGGTGCGTTACGACGGCAAGCTCTCCGACACCGAGGCGCGGTTCACCGCCGAGGTGGACGTGCAGGTCACGGGCAAGGGCGAGGCCGCGGTGCCGTTGTTCGACGGCGACGTGGCGGTGTTGACCTCGAAGTTCCCGGAGGGAGTGACGCTGGAGCGCAAAGGCCCGGCGTACACGCTCGTCATCACCAAGGAAGGCCGTCACAAACTCAAGCTCGACCTGCTCGCCAAGATCACGCGGGCCGAGCCGTGGAACCAGATCACGTTCAACGGGCCTGTCGCCGCCATCGCGTCGGTGAAGGCGCAGGCGGCGGGCGAAGGCGTTGAGGTGCAGTTGCTCAAGGGCACGGTGTCGGACAGCGGCGCGGCGCGCGTCGCCGGGTTCCTCGGCGCGGAGCAGACCGTCGCGCTCCGCTGGCAAAGCAAGATCGCCGAGGTCGCGCGGAAGGCGTTGCTGACGTGCGACTCCGTCGTCGCGGTCCAGATCACGCCGACGGTGGTGAAGTACAACACGGCGTTGCGGTACGAGGTCGTCCAGGGAAGCATCAAACAGCTCCAAGTCACGTTGCCGCCGAACCAGGCGCTCACGAAGCTGCAAGGCGAGAACGTCCGCGACTGGCAGGTGAAGGAGCAGACGCTTGTCATCGAGTTTGTCCGTCCTGTTGAGAAGAACTACGCGCTGACGTTGTTCTCGGAGCAGACGGTCGAGAGCGCGGCGGCGACGGTGGGCGTCGTGCCGCCGCAACCGCTCGAAGTCGAGCGCGAAGCGGGTGCGCTGACCGTGTCGGCGGAGGACGTGCTTGTCGAGATCGAGAAGGCAGACGGCCTGCGCCAAGTCAACGCGGCGGCGGGCGCACTCGCGGCGTACCAGTTCCACGCGCGGCCCATCGGGCTGGCGTTGAAACTGCGCCGGATTGAGCCGGTGGTGAACGTGGTGGACCGGGTGACGACGCGGCTGGAGGAATCGCGGTTGCTGGTCACGCACGCGCTGTCGCTCAGCGTCGAGAAAGCCGGTATCTACGCGCTCGAACTCGCGCCGCAGACCGGGTTCGTCGTGGCCGACGTGCGCGGCGAAGGCGTCGAGGACTGGAAATCTTCCGGCGGCAAATTGACGGTGACGTTTGCGAGCCGGGTGCTCGGCAAACGGACGCTGGACGTGCAACTCGAACAAGCGCTTACTCCTGTGGGAGCGGATTCCATCCGCGACCGGGAGGCGGAGAAGTCGCGGTTACAAACCGCTCCCACGGACAACATCCGTAAGGTGGTCATCCTGCCGTTGCGCCTGACCGGCGCGGCGAAGGAGACGGCGCAAGTCGGCGTGGCGGCGGCAGCGGGCATCCAGATCAAGACGGCGGCGGACGGCCTTGCCGGGTTGCGCGAAGTCCCGATCAATTTGCTGGCGAACCGCACCGACGAGGTGCTCGCCTACAACGCCGAGCAGGCGGACTGGAAACTGACGTTGACCGCCGAGCGGCTCGCCGCGCGGATCACCGCCGACATCTTCAACCTCGTCACCGTCGGCGACGGCATTGTCGGCGGCAGTGCGACGATTCGCTACGCCATCCTCAACCAAGGCGTGCAGGAGTTTCGCCTCAAGCTACCGGCGCTCTGGAAGAACATTGATTTCACCGGGCCGAACATCCGGCGCAAGGAACAACAGGGCGACGTCTGGGTCATCGGTCTCCAGGAGAAAGCGTGGGGCGGCTACACGCTCGTCGTGACGTACGATATGCAGTTCGATCCGCACAAGGCCGCGTTGCCGGTCGGCGGCATCCATTGCGCCGGTGTCGAGCGCGAGACCGGCAGCATCGCCGTCACCAGCGCCTCGAATTTGCAGATTGCCGAGGGCAAAAAGAGCGCCGGCGTCGAAGCGACCGTGCCGGCGTCAAGTTCCGGAAATGTTCCTGCTGCGCCGGCGGCGACGATTCGCCGCGTGGACGAGGGCGAACTGGCGGCGCACGACCGGGCGTTGATCACACGGCCGGTGTTGCTGGCGTACCAGTACACGGGCGACGCGTACGAAGTCATCACCGAGGTCACGCGGTTCGAGGAACTGCCGGTGCTGGAGGCGGTGGCGGACCGGACGCAGTTGACGACGGTGGTGACCGAGGACGGCCAGACGCTGACGCAGGCGTCGTTCCTCGTGAAAAACAACGACAAACAATTCCAGAGCTTCACGCTGCCCACGGGCGCGGAGTTCTGGTCGTGCTACGTCCGCAGCGAGCCGGCGAAACCGGAGCGCAGCGGCGACAAACTGCTGGTGCCGTTGCCGCGCGGCGTCAACCGCGACGAGGCGTTTGCGGTGGACATCGTGTACAAGAAATCGGTCGGCTCTCTGAAATCGCTCTGGCCGCGCGAGCTGGCGCTGTCGGCACCGGTGACGGACATGCAGACGACGTACGCGGAGTGGGAACTGTTCGTGCCGCAGACGCAGCGGCTCGCCAACTTCGGCGGCAACATGATCGTGGCGCGCGGCACGACGTACGACCTGCGCGACGCGTGGCGCGAGTTCATCCGGTTCTACGACAATTTCGTCCGCGAGTACATCGGCGCGATGTTCGCGTTCAGCGCGTTGTTCGTGCTGACGTTTCTGGTGGCGGTGGCGTTCCGACGCGGCTGGCGCGGCGCGTTGACGGTGGTGGCAGTGCTGGCGGTGTTCGTGTTGCTGGCGGGCATGTTGCTGCCGGTGATGATGAGCACGCGAAAGGCGGCGTATGAATCGCGTCGCGCTACCGCCAACCAACTCGTGGATCTGCCACAAGGGCGAACCGATACAAGCCGAGTCAGTGGTGAGGAACGGGACGGAAAGGAAAGTGCAGCCAGAGGCGAGAAGAAGTTGGAGGAGTTGAAGGTTACAGCAGGCAAGCCGGTGTTTGCCGGCACGCCGACGCCGGTGAAGGCGCCGAACCTTGAACAACGCGACGGTGACAGCGACTTGCGTTCGCGGAGCACGGCGGGTGGTGTGGTCGTGTTGGGCCAGGAAATTGCCGCGCGTGACATTGCTGGCACCGCCGCCGCCAACGGGCGCGCAACAGACGGTGCGAATCGCTACACCGGTGGCACCACTTATTATCGCGGCACCGCCATCACTGCCGGCGGCACGCTCGTGCTCAACTCGGACAACTCAGATTTGGGATTGGTGTCGGGGTTGCGGCCGATTCGGATTGAGATTCCGAAGACGGGGACGCGGTTTGTGTTCACGAAGGTGTTGAACGTGCGGAGCGAGCCGTTGTCGGTGAGCGCGACGGCGCTGGACAACGAGGCGTTCAAGATCGCGCGCGGCACGGCGCAGGCGCTGGTGTTTGTCGCGGGTCTGGCGTTGCTCTGGTGGCAATGGCGCACGTCGCGGCGCCGGAGTTTCGTGGTCGCGCTCGGCCTGGCGTTGACGCTGGGCGGCGTGGGCGCGCTGTTGTTGTCGGCGCGAATGCTGGACGCGGCGCTGATTTTGTTGGCGCCGATGATCGGGTTGTTGTTGTTGGGCTGGCTGACGCGGAAGGCGTGGCGGGCGATTCCGGCTAAAGCGAAGGTCGTTGCGTCGCCGGTTTCGACTCCGCCGCCGGTGATTGCGGCGCTGGTGCTGGCGTTGTTGGCCGCGGCAGGTGTGCAGGCAGCCACGATGGAAAAGGTGATGATTGTGTCGGCAACGTACACGGGCGTGGTGTCGGAGGCGAAGGCGCCGAGCGACGTGCGCGGGACGGCGCAGTTCGAGGCGGTGCTGGAGTTGAGCGCGACGGAGACGAACCAGATGGTGCGGTTGTTCGGCGAGGATGTCGCGGTGCAGGAGTTCAGCGGGCCGAAAGGCGAGAGCAAGGCGACGGGCTGGTGCGCGTGGTTCAGCCGGAAAAAGGAGACGGAGACGCGGCTGGTGCGCGACGGGAAATCGGTGAGCGTGTTGCTGCCGGACAAGGGAACGGCGACGGTGCGGTTGAAGTTTCTGGTGAAAATCACCGGCGACGTGACGAAGCGGAAACTGGAGTTTGCGATTCCGCCGGCGTTGGTGTCGCGGCTGGCGGTGACGCTGGAGGAGCCGCAGGCGGTGGTGGAATTGCCGACGGCGGTGTCGTTCGCGACGAAGCCGGATGGGCAGAAGACGCGCGTGGAGGCGGTGATCGGTTCGGGCGAGAAGGTTGACTTGAGCTGGACGCCGCGAATGAAGAAGGCGGGAGAGATCGCGGCAACGGTGTTCTGCCAGAACACGTCGCTGGTGACGTTCGGCGGCGGCGTGGTGAACACGCGCTCGACGCTGGACTTCACTGTGACGCAGGGCGAGCTGCGCCAGATGCAGGTGAAACTGCCGGTGGGGCACCGGTTGATGCGCGTCGAAGGCGAAGGCATCCGGACGTGGAAGCTCGACGGCGAGACAGTGAACGTCGAACTGCTCAAGGGCGTGTCGCCGTCGTACCGGTTGACGGTGGAGACGGAGACGCCGCTGGAGAAGGCGTCGGTGAAAGTGGAGACGCCGCACGCGGCGGACGTGAAACGCGAGACGGGGCTGGTGGGGTTGAAGGCGAGCGATGAGTTGAGCGTGTCGGTGGAGACGGCAACGGAACTGCAGAAGGTGGACGTGGAGGAGTTTGCGCGGGCCACGAACGTAAAGGCGGCGCCGGAGGTGTCGAGCGCGTACCGGTTCTTGAAGCCGGGGTTTGCGTTGACGGCGCGGGTCGAGGCGGTGCAGCCGCAGATCGAGGCGGCGGTCCGCAACCAGATCCGTGTCGGCACGGAGCAGCTCTCGTTGTCAGCGACGGTGGAGTACGTCATCAAGCGGGCGGGCGTGTTTACGCTGCGGCTGGCGTTGCCGCCGGAGTACCGGGTCGAGCGCGTGACGGGGCAGAACATCGCGCAGTACGTCGAGAAGACGGAGGGTAAGCAGCGCGTGCTTGAGGTGACGTTGAAGCAGCGGACGATCGGCGCGTACACGTTGCAGGTGAACCTGCGCCGGGCGCTGGCGGAACTGCCGAAGAAGCTGGAGTTGATCGGCGTGCAGCCGTTGGACGCGCAGAAGCTGACGGGGTTCGTGTCGGCGAGCAGCGAGGAAGGCGTCCAGTTGCGCAGCGAAAGTTTCGACGGCCTGACGGAAGTGCCGTCGGCGATGGTGGCCGACTGGGCGGGCCGGACCGGCAACGCGCTGGCGTTCAAGCTTCTGCCGTCGGAGACGGGCGCGATGGCGTGGAAGTTGACGGCGACGACGGAACGGATCGATTCGTGGGTGCGCGCCGAGGTGATGAACTGGGCGACGGTGACGGAGACGTTGCTGAGCGGCCGGTCGCTGGTTCGTTACGAAATCCAGAACGCGCCGTGCAAGGAATTCCGCGTGAAGGTGCCCGCGGCGTGGCGTAACGTCGAGATCAACGGCGCGAACATCCGCCGCAAGGACCGCGACGAGGCGAGCGGCGAGTGGCGTGTCGAGTTACAGAACAAGGTGCGCGGCATTTACACGTTGACGGTAACGTGGGAGCGTCCGTGGAACGTGAAGGACGGCGTTCTGGAGCTGCCCGGCGTCGAGGCAGTCGGCGTCGAGCGCGAGAACGGCACCATCGCGGTGCTGGCGCAGCCGCCTTTGAAGGTCGAGACGAAGGAAAGCTCAGTGGAGCTGTTGAAGATTGACCGTCGCGAAGTGCCCGACTGGGCCGAGGCGGCGGGGCAGACGCCAACGCTGGCGTTCCGTTACCTGCGGCCCGGCTACAAGCTGACGCTGTCGGCACAACGGTTCGAGGAAGCGGAGGTGTTGCAGGCGCTCGTGGACAACGTGAACCTGACGACGGTGGTCAGCGAGGACGGCCAGATGATGACTGAGATGAGCCTCGCCATCCGCAACAATGCCCGCCAGTACCTCGAAGTGACGTTGCCCGCCAACGCGACGAACGTCTGGTCAGCATTCGTGGCGGGCCAGCCCGTGCGACCGAGCGTGCGCGGCGGCAAGCTGCTGTTGCCGCTGGAGCGCTCCGGCGCCGACGGTGCGGCGATTGCAGTCGAGCTGATCTATATCGGCAGCGACAAGTTCCCCCGCACGCGCGGAACCGTTGACCTGCAATCACCGGCACTGGATGTGCCGTTCAAGAACGCGCGCTGGGACCTGTACCTGCCGCCGGATTACAGCTACAGACGGTTCGAGGGAACGATGAAACGGGAGTTGATGGCGGTGGCGGCAGTGGCGGCGAGGCCGGTGGTGGAGTTGTTCAGCCTGGGCGATTACACCGTGGCCGAGCAGCGCAACAAGGCGGTACGCGAGTTGGATTTGAACAACTCGATCAGCAATGTGAAGGATCAGTTGAAGAGCGGCAAGCTCAACGAGGCGGCGCAGGGCTGGAACCGGTATCGCGGCAACGTGAACGTAGATGACTCCCGCGCCAACGACCAGTTGAAACAGGTGGAGAAGGAAGTCCGCAAGGCGCAGGGCCAGCAGCTTGTCCAGGCACAGCAGAAGTTCATTGCCGACAATAACGGGGCTTTGGTGCAACAATCGTTCCAATACGACCGACAGACGGCAAATCAGCCTCCGCCGCAGCAGGCACCACAAGGGGGGCAGGTCGTTTTCGACGCCGAGGCCGCCGAGCAACAGGCGGAAAAGGTGGCCAAAGCGCAGGAGATCACCGTGGCTAAGGCGCTGCCGTTGCGGGTGAACCTGCCGAAACGCGGCATCCACCTGACGTTCACGCAGACCTTGCAAACCGAGATCCGCAAACCGATGACGGTCCAGTTCCTCGCCGCCGAAAGCAAAGGACTCGGGACGACAGGCACCGTCGGTCTGACGCTGGCCGGGTTTGGCGTGTTGTGGGCGTTGGTCGGCCTCGTCCGGCGCCGGAAAGCGTAGACGGAACATTATCGGAACACGGCGCGGCACCCCTGCCGGATTACCTCTTGACCGAGCGGGGGTGTTTGCCTATAGTCCGCCAGAGAAATTGGAGGCTGCGAACGAGAAGTGGGTCTGTGTACCCGCTTTTTTGTTCTCCGTAAGGGGTGCGCAGCCGACAAAACGACAACTGAACAATTAAACAACGGCTATGAACGGCGAACTGATAGCGGTCCTAGAATATCTGCAACGCGAGAAGGGTCTCGACAAGGAGACTCTGCTTCAGGCAGTCGAAAAGGCACTTCTTCAAGCGTCAAAGAAGTCTGTCGGCTCTGCCACGGACGTCCGTATCGAGATTGATCGCAAGACCGGAGATATCCGCGCCTTCGCGAAGCTGTTGGTTGTCGAAAACGTTGTCAATAAGCACGACGAAATCGCTCTGCCCGATGCGCGCCGCCGGTTCCCGAATGTCCAGCTCGGCGAAAGCATTGAGACTGAGGTCACGCCCGCCAATTTCGGACGAATCGCCGCCCAGACCGCCAAACAAGCCATGCTCCAAAGCATCCGCCAAGCGGAGAAGACCATGGTGTTCGAGGAGTTCAAAGGCCGTGCCGGTGACATCGTGTCGGGCACTGTCCGCCGGTTCGAGCGCAGCGACGTGATCGTGGACTTGGGGCGAATTGAGGCGGTGATGCCGAGTCGTGAACGGGTCCCGATCGAGGAATACCAGCCCGGCGACCGGATCCGCGCCTACATCCTCACCGTCGAGAACGCGGTGCGCGGCCCCGAAATCATCTTGTCGCGTGCCCATCCGGATTTTGTGAAGAAGCTGTTCGAGTTGGAAGTCAGTGAGATCGCCGACAAGACCGTCGAGATCAAAGGCATTGCCCGCGAAGCTGGTTACCGCACGAAGATCGCGGTGCACTCGCGTGACGCGAAGGTTGACCCGGTCGGCGCCTGCGTCGGCCTGCGCGGGATGCGTGTGAAAAACATCGTCCGCGAACTCAGTGGTGAGAAGGTTGATATTCATCGCTGGTCGCCGAACGTGCGCGAGTTCGTCATGGAAGCGCTCAAGCCGGCCAAAGTGAAATCGTTGGAGGCGGACGAGGCAACCAAGACGGTGCGGGTGCTGGTGGAGCCGGACCAGCTTTCACTGGCCATCGGTAAGAAAGGCCAGAACGCACGTCTGACTGCCAAGCTGACCGGTTGGAGGGTGGACATCGAGAAGGCGGAGACGGCCGAACTTGGGTTCGAGGAGAAAGTGGCTCGTGCGATCAAGGAACTGTCTAAGCTACCCGGCATAGACAAGCCAACAGCCGAGACGCTAGTCAACTGTGGATTCCATTCCGTCGAAGGTTTGTTGGCCGCCGACGTGAACGATTTGATTGAACTGCTTGGCGAGGAGAAAGCCAAGACGGTGCAAGGCATCGTCTTGGCCGCACAGGAACGACTGGAGGGCGGCGCACCCGCGGAATAATGAGCATCCGCGTCCACGAACTGGCAAAGCATTGTGGCATCTCCAACCAAAAGATGGTGGAGAAACTTCACGCCATCAACTACCCGGTGAAGAGCGTCTCCAGCACTGTTGACAAAATCACCGCCGAAGACCTCGAAAAACAATACGGCTACGTTCCGGCACCGCCAGCCCCTCCGACTCCTCCCCCGCCTCCCGTTGTAGCTCCAGTCGTTGCACCTGCGCCCGCTCATGAACCGCCGAAGCCAGTCGCGCCGCCGCCACCTCCTCCTGCTCCCGCGCCGAAGATTGAGCCGGTCAAGCCCGCGCCCGTCGTTGCTCCGAAACCGGTTGCTCCGCCGCAGCCTGCGGTGGTGAAGATCGCGATGCCGCCAAAACCGGTTGCACATCCTCCTCCCCCGCCGCCACGCGCTGCGATGCCGCCGCCACCACCACCGAAACCGTCTGTGCCGGTGCCGGTCGGACCCGGCTACATTTTCAACGAGATGGGGCAGAAGGTCATTCAGATGAAGCCGCCGGTTGTCGTGCGCGACCTGGCGCAGCGCATCGGCGTGAAGGCCCACCTGTTGCTGGCCGAGCTGATGCAGCTCAACGTGTTCGCCAACCTCAACGAGACCATCGGCGAGGACGTGGCGCGCAAGGTCTGCGAGCGTCATGCATTCTTGTTCGAGTTGGAAAAACGCGATCGCGGCGCTGGACTGTCACATCCGGTTCAGAAGAGGGAAATCCAGATCGAAGCCGGCGAGAAGGCTGAGGACTTGAAGTTCCGCCAGCCGGTCGTGACCGTGATGGGGCACGTTGACCATGGCAAGACGTCGTTGCTCGACGCGATCCGCAAGACGGACGTGGTCGCGCACGAAAGCGGCGGAATCACCCAGCACATCGGCGCGAGCGTGGTGACGTTGCCCGACGGCAAGAAGATCACGTTCCTCGACACGCCGGGTCACCAGGCGTTCACAAAGATGCGCGCCCGCGGCGCCAACGTCACCGACATCGCCATCCTCGTGGTGGCCGCCGACGACGGTGTGATGCCGCAGACGCTCGAAGCGCTCAACCACGCCAAGGCCGCCAGGGTGCCGATCATCGTCGCCGTCAACAAGTGCGATCTGCCCGCCGCCAATCCGGACCGCGTGAAGAAACAATTGCAGGAGCAGGGCCTGAACCCCGAATCGTGGGGCGGCGACACGATCATGGTGGACGTGTCGGCGACGACGAAGAAGAATCTCGATACGCTGCTGGAAATGATTTTGCTCCAGGCTGAAATAATGGAGTTGAAGGTCAACCCGAAAGGCCCCGCCAAGGGCAACGTCATCGAAGCGCAAATGGAGCCCGGCATGGGCCCGACCGCGACAGTCCTCGTGCGCAAAGGCACGCTGAAGACCGGCGACGCGCTCATCTGCGGCCCGCACATGGCGAAGGTCCGCGCGTTGATTGACGACAAGGGCAAACGCGTCAAGGAAGCCGGCCCGGCGATGCCGGTGAAGATCGTCGGCCTGACCGGGTTGCCTGACGCGGGCGCGGAATTTGAAGTCGTGAAAACCGAGAAGGAAGCGCGCGAACGCTACGAGGAGAACCAGCTCCAGGCGCGCGTCGACGCCGCCAGCGCCGATGCCGGATCACGCCGTGGCACGAAGCTGGAGGATCTACTCAGCAAGTTGGGAGAAGGCGAGAAGAAGAAGCTGTGCATCGTGCTGAAGGCTGACGTGCAAGGCTCGCTGGAAGCCATCATTGATTCGCTCCGCAAACTCAAGAGCGACAAAGTCGAGCTGGAGATCATCCACTCCGTCGTCGGCACCATCACGGAGAACGATGTCCTGCTGGCCAGCGCCTCCGATGCCATCATCATCGGCTTCCGCGTCAAGGCCGAGAGCGGCGTCACCGACGTTGCCAAGCGCGAAGACGTCCAGATCAAGCTCTACACGATCATTTACGAACTGCTCGATGAAGTCGAAGATGCGATGGAAGGCCTGCTAGAGCCCGAGTCCAAAGAGAGCGTCGTGGGCCGTGCCGAGGTCCGGCAGCTCTTCCAGCTCTCCAACGGGCCGCAAGTCGCGGGCTGCTACGTCAGCAGCGGGCGCATCCAGCGCTCGGGCCGCGTGCGCGTGGTGCGCCGCAAGGCCGTCCAGTTCGAGGGCAAGATCGCGAGCCTCAAACATTTCCAGGACGACGTCAAGGAGGTCAAAGCCGGCTCCGAATGCGGCCTGCGCCTCGAAAATTTCCAGGAGTTCCAAGTCGGCGACATCGTGGAGTGTTACACGGTGGAAAAGGTCGCCGCGACGCTGTAACGTTCCTTGGTGCGGGGCGCCAACCATGAGCAACCGCCGGATAGAACGAGTTTCCGAATTGGCCAAACAGCAGATCAGCGAGATCCTGCAAGAGCTCAACCTCGCCGATTGCGGTTTTGTCACCGTCACCTCCACCGAGATCAGCCCCGACCTTCAGGACGGCCGCGTTTACGTCAGCGTCATCGGCTCTGACGAACAAAAACAACGCGCCATCAAGGCGCTCGAACATGCCCACAGCCGCATCCAGCACGAACTCTCCCGCCGCATCATCCTCAAGTACACACCGCGCCTGAAGTTCCTCCTCGACGAAACCGAGGTACACGCCCAACGCATCGAACATCTGCTGGACGAACTGCACATCGAGCCGTCCGATGAGTGATCCCTGCCTGCAAATCGCCGAGCTGTTGCGTCAACACCAGAGTTTCCTGGTGCTCACCCATTACCGGCCCGACGGCGACGCTGTCGGCTCCCAGCTTGCCGTCGCCATACTCCTGAAACAGCTCGGCAAACAGGTCGAAGTCTGGAACGACGATCCTGTTCCGGCAAAGTTCCGGTTCCTCCCGAACAGCGACATCGTTACCCGGCCGCCCGATGCGCCGAAGGATTTCGACGTCGTCATCGCTGTGGACATCTCCACCTGGCAACGCGTCGGTACCGTCGCCCAGCGCATCGGCCAGCGCAAAGCCTTCATCAACATTGACCACCACGTTAGCAACGAGAACTTCGCCGAGATCAACTGGGTCGTTCCCCAAGCCCCCGCGACTGGCCAGATCATCTTCGACCTCATCCGCCGCGGCGGATTCGACCTCAGCCTCGACATCGCCACCTGCCTCTACGCCGCCATCGCCACCGACACCGGCAACTTCACCTACACCAATACCAGCGCCGCCTCGTTGCGCGCCGCCGCCGACCTCGTCGAAACCGGCGTCAACGTCGGCGACCTTTGCCGTCACATTTACGAAAGCTATCCCTACGCCCGCGTCCAACTCCTTCAGATGGCGCTGGCCGACCTCACGCTCGCCGACCACAACCGCATCGCCTACTACTGGCTCACCAACGACATGTTCCAGCAATCCGGCGCCAAGCGCGAGGACACCGAGGGACTCATTGACTACGCCCGCTCCATCCAAGGCGTCCTCGTCGCCGTCCTCTTCGAGGAAACACCCGATCTCGGCAAGATCCGCATGAGTTTCCGCTCCAAACATCCGAAGGTTGACGTCAACAGCATCGCCCGTCATTTCGGTGGCGGCGGCCACCGCGAAGCCGCCGGTGCCCGCATCACCGGCGTGCCACACGACGTTGAAGAAAAAGTTATCGCCGCCATTTCCGCTGCCATCAAGGACGCCGGACTCTGACCATGCACCCGCAACTCTCCCCGTTTGACGGCGTCCTCCTCGTGGACAAACCGCCGCGTCTCACCTCGCATGACGTCGTCGACCGGCTCCGTCGCCATTTCGGTTTCCACAAGGTCGGCCACTGCGGCACGCTCGATCCCGCCGCCACCGGGCTGCTCCTCATCGTCCTCGAACGCGCCACCAAGCTTCAAGACCGCCTCATGCTCGACGACAAAACCTACGAAGGCACCCTCCAGCTCGGTATCGCCACCGACTCCCAGGACGCCGACGGCGAAATCACCGCCGAGAAACCTGTCCCGCCGCTCACCGTTGCCGACATCGAAGCCATCTTCGCCAAGTTCACCGGCGACATCCAACAGATGCCGCCGATGGTCAGCGCAAAAAAAATCGGCGGCGTGCCACTCTACAAACTCGCCCGCAAAGGCAAGACCGTCGAACGCGAGTTGCGCAACGTCCACATCTACAATTTCCAGCTCCTCAAGTTCGAGTCCCCGCGTGCCGAGTTCCGCGTCACCTGCACCAAGGGCACCTACGTCCGCACGATCTGCCACGACATCGGCGAACAACTCGGCTGCGGCGGCCACCTCGCCGCCCTCCGCCGCACTCGTTCCGGCCGCTTCGACGTCAAGGACGCCCACAAACTCGACGAGCTCCTGCTCCTCAACCGCCAGGAACTCCAGCCCCGCATCATACCGATCCTGGAACTCATCAAGCCCGCCTGATGCAAGTCCTCCACACACTGCCCGAACTAGCCGCGCTGAACCGCCCCGTCCACCTTGCCATCGGCGTCTTCGACGGCGTCCACCTCGGCCACCAACACGTCATCAACGCCGCCCGCACCGGCAGCGACGCATCCGTCGTCCTGACGTTCGACCCGCACCCGATGCGCGTCCTGCATCCCGACAAAGCGCCGCCGCTCCTCACCTCCACCTCGCACAAGCTCGCACTCATCAAGCAGCTCGGCATCGACGCCGCACTCGTCCTCCCGTTCACTCGCGAATTCGCCAACACCCCCGCCGAGGAATTCCTGAAACAACTCGCCGCACCCGCGCATCACCTCCGCCAGATTTGCGTCGGCGTCCGCTTCCATTTCGGCCACAACCGCGCCGGTAACTCCCTCGTCATGGCGAAGCACGCGACCCAACTCGACTACATCGTCACCGAGATTCCCGCCGTCCACACCGCCGACGGTGAGATGATCAGTTCTTCCGCCGTTCGCCAACACATCCTCCACGGACACCTCGACCGCGCCGCCGCCATGCTCGGCCGCCCATTCAGCCTCCTCGGCACCGTCGAACCCGGCGACCACCGCGGACGCAGCCTCGGTTTCCCCACCGCCAACCTGAATCTCCACAACGAAGTTCTCCCGCCCGACGGTGTTTACGCCGCGCGTGTCGAACAACACGCCGCCGTCGTCAACGTCGGCTTGCGCCCGACGTTTACGCACCCTACCCCGCACCGCCTCATCGAAGTTCACATCCTCGATTTCACCGGCGACCTCTACGGCAAAGACATCGAAGTCGCATTGATTGAAAAGATCCGCGGCGAACAGAAGTTCCCCTCCGCAGAAGCCCTTAAAGAGCAAATCCGCACCGACATCGGCAAAGCCCGTCTCCTTCTCGGCTGACCCGCCAACGCCATGATGGTTGAAGCATGGCTCACTCCCTTCTCAACCCGAATAAATTTCACCTTGGCCTCATTCGACCGACCGACTTGCTGAAACCAGCAGTAATCCGCTTGACGGCTACTTTTCTGCCCCCTATTTTCCACGCAACAATGAGCCGGGCGCCATCCTATTTGAGGGCATGAAGCATCGCCAAAACAGCATCTATTTCGGCGTTGGAGTTGCTTGCTTGCTGGCGGGATGTTGCTTGGTCGCCTGTGCGAGATTCGGTAACCTGCCGGGCGTGGCAACGAGTTCCATTGTGGATGGAACAACCATGCCGGCACCCACTTTTCAATTCATGCCGTCGTCTCCGTTTATCGGAGAGAGTTTGGGAGTAGGGCGGCACGGTTTTCCTGACCCAAGGGTGTTTCGTGATGGACAGGATTTCTATATTACCGGCACATCTTACCGATATTTCTTCCAAACCAGTTCCTTCCAACAAAATGATCTGAAGCGCTATGATTTTGAACTCGACTTTGGCGGAGAAAAGGGACGAGTGAAGAAGATTTGGAGCTTGTTCTTCTATCGTCACAGCGACGGCTCGTATCACGCATACGCAACACTGAACTATGGCAAGTTCAATACGTCCGTTGCCCACTTCGTCCCCCAGCCTGGGAATGTCTGGAGTAATCACTCGCCGGTCACGCGGTGGAAACTTAATCGCGTGCTGGTACATGATGCCTATGACGCCATAGCCATTCGCAATGAGGACGGGTTGCTGTATCTTGTATATGATGGCAGCCCAAAGCCAAACGACAATCGCCACATCATGGCTTGGCGTATGTTAGATCCAGAAACGCTGGATCAATCATTCAAGCCGCGAGCCATTCTCAGCCCAGAAGGATTCCGCTCTGAAGACCGCAATGGAAGAGACGGAGGACAGCTGGTTGAAGCTGCCACCATCAGTCGAATTCAAGGCAAGTATGTGATGTTTTATTCCGTAGGTGATTTCGCCGCTGGAAACTACAAGCTCGGAGTCGCCTTCTCCGACACTCTCATTCCCGCTGACGGGCAAAAGTACCAAAAACTTTTTGCGCCAGATCCTCAGAATATCTGGGGTTCGAATCGCAGAAAGGAAATTCTTTACCTGCTTCAGTCGCAGAAGGCTGCATGGCCAAACTACTATGCTACCCATTTACACGCGCCGGGCAGCGGCAACTTTGTCGAGATTGATGAAAAACATCTGTTGGTTTTTCACGCGCGTCCACTCGGGCTGATGATGCGGCCTCGCTGTACATGGACAACGCCGATCCAAATCAATATTCAGCCGAATATTCCCCCAGAGCAGTGGATTCGCATCCCCTAAACTATCCGCCGGCCTGCAAGGACAATGGTTAGAAGACGGGTGTAATCAGAGGCGCACGCTTGCCGAAGGAGGCGGGGCGTGGCAGACTGTGCCGCAACCAAAGGAAACATCCATGCGCTCTGACATCATCAAGAAGGGACCCGAACGCGCGCCGCACCGCAGCCTACTCCGCGCCGCGGGCGTCATCGAGTCCGACGCCGATTTCGACAAGCCGTTCATCGCCATCTGCAACAGCTACACCGACTGCATCCCCGGTCACGCCCACCTCGATGAGATCGGCGCGCTGGTGAAACGCTTCGTCCGCGAAGCGGGCGGCGTGCCGTTCATCTTCAACACCATCGGCATTGACGACGGCATCGCGATGGGCCACGGCGGCATGAAGTTCTCGCTGCCTTCGCGCGAACTCATCGCCGACTGCGTCGAGTCCATGCTTCAGGCACATTGTTTCGACGGCATGGTCTGCATCCCGAACTGCGACAAGATCGTCCCCGGCATGTTGATGGCCGCCATGCGCGTCAACATCCCCACCGTCTTCGTCAGCGGCGGCCCGATGGCCGCCGGCAGCTCCGTCGCCGATAAGGCGACAGACTTGATCACCGTGTTCAAAGGCGTCGCCGAGTTGCAGACCGGTAAAATCACTCCGGAACAACTCCGGAACCTTGAGCAGGCGGCTTGTCCAACGTGCGGCTCCTGCTCCGGCATGTTCACGGCCAACTCGATGAACTGCCTCTGCGAAGCGCTCGGGATGGCGTTGCCGGG
>CAIKAP010000080.1 GCA_903825435.1 uncultured Verrucomicrobiota bacterium | reverse complement strand
GACATAGTCTTCCAACCGTTCTGGCAACAGCCACGCTTGTTGGCGATCAGCACCTTCGATGTAACTCACAAAGCCTCCTTGATTGGCGCCGATTCTATCTACTTGCTTGCTAAACCGGAAGACTTTTCACACAGTCTCGCGACGGGTTGGAGGCCTTCAATGTTCCAGTGCAAGGATCTCAGGTAGCGTAAGCGGCATCGCGTCGCTCTCTGGAACAAAACCGGAACATCTCACCGACGACCGGAACGCGGGTGGTAGCGATAGTGTGTGTCCTTGAGGCGGCGCTGGTCCACGTGGGTGTAGATCTGCGTGGTGCTGATGTCTGCGTGGCCGAGCATTTCCTGGATGACGCGGAGGTCGCCGCCGTTCTCCAGTAGGTGCGTGGCGAAGCTGTGGCGCAACGTGTGCGGGGTGATGTTCTTGGTGATGCCGGCGACGCGGGCGTATTTCTTGATGAGGTGCCAGATGGTTTTGCGGCTGAGCGGTGTGCCGTGTGTGGAAAGGAAGATTTCACCGCGCGTGGGCGGTGTCTTACCGAAATGAGGGCGGGCCTCGGTGATGTAACGCTGGAGCCATTCAATGGCTTGTTTGCCGACGGGGACGATGCGTTCCTTACTGCCCTTGCCGACGGTGCGGAGGAATCCGGCTTCTTGGTTGATGTCGCTAAGCTTGAGCGCGGCAGCTTCGCTGACGCGGAGGCCGGTGGCATACATGAACTCGAACATAGCTTTGTCGCGCAAGCCGAGCTTGGTGTGCACCGCGGGTGCAGCCAGCAGGCGGTCCACTTCGCCGTAGTCGAGCGTGTGCGGCAAGGTGCGCCAGAGTTTGGGCGTGTCAACGAGCTGGGTAATGTCGTTGGCGAGCAGTTTCTCGCGGTAGAGGAACCGGCAGAACATGCGGAGCGCGGCGAGGTGACGGGCGACGCTGCGAGCGGAGAGGCCGCGCTTGCGTTGCTCCATGAGGTAGTCGCTGATGTGTTGGCGCTGGACGGTGTTGATCTGCGTGATGCCGCGGCGACGGAGGGACGCGGTGAAGCACACTAGGTCGGCGGCGTAGGCAAGACGGGTGTTGGCCGCCAAGCCGCGCTCGATGGCAAGGTAATCGAGGAACGCGTCCACCAAGTGTTGCATGGGGCCAGTATAGCGAAAGGAAACGGTAAGCTCGACCAGTAATTTCCGGTTGGCTGAGCCAGATCGGGTGTTGATGACAAGCGCGTTTGTTTTTAGTATCTTGTCATCATGAAGTCAGAGATGCTTTGGCCGCTGGCGCTGATTGCGTTGGTGTTTTGGCTCGTCATGCAGATCCGCTACGTCGTGGACGAATGTCACGTCCGGGTGAAACTGTTCGGCGCGACGCTAAGGAAGATCGCGCTGACCGACATCGAGTTTGCCGACACCTCCATGCCGTTCTGGAACGAACACTGGTGCAACACGCTCTGGCCCTGCGGCCGCGTCGTCCGACTCCGTCGCAAGTCCGGCTTCTGCCGCAACTTCATCATCACCCCCGCCGACCGCGACGCCTTCCTCGCCGAACTGCGGAGCAAGCTAGGCCGCCCCAAGCTGGCTGCATCTGACCGGAACATGATCCCGCCGAAAGACATTCTCGCCCGGATGGCGAAAAAGCAGTCGGAACATTTCCGGAACATGACGCTGTCCGAATTGTAGGGCAGGCGCTCCGCCTGCCATCGGGATAACGGCGGCAACCGGTGCGGTTGCCCTACAATCTAAATCTTTGACACCTCCGAAGCAGCGGAATAATCTCCACCGCAGTTCCGAAAACTTCGTCGCTCATGCTTCCTTATCCTGAAATCATTCGCG
Source organism: uncultured Verrucomicrobiota bacterium (assembly GCA_903825435.1). Lineage (GTDB taxonomy): Bacteria > Verrucomicrobiota > Verrucomicrobiia > Palsa-1439 > Palsa-1439 > CAIKAP01. The sequence goes on along the minus strand of CAIKAP010000080.1, from coordinate 478 downwards.
TTTCTGTCCCTTGTCAGGGATTGACCCAGACGATTCTGGTAACCACTCCGTGCTGTATCTCGGAGGGGGGATGACACCGCGGTCCCGACTCCATATCAGGTGGCGTTTTTTGCCAAACCTGACCTCCTGTATGTCGTCAGTAACATGAATGGGAACTTTGAAATTCGAGCCCTTCCTTCCATAACCGGGGAGGCCCAAAGAGACGAGGATACTCAGAGTTGAGCCGGTTTTCCTAATCCTCACATCGGAGACAGCGTCAAAACTGCTCCCGCCCCACCCCGAAATTTGGGTCGGTACTCCTGTTTGCGGATTAACTTCAATTTTATAGTTCAGAATAGGGACGTTCTTGCAAAACTTCTTTTAGTGGATGGCGATTGGAGTGGAGATGGCGAGCCGAAGGTGTGAAAACAGTTTTTCCAGAGGCCCTTCGGCTTACTTTTACGATGGGCGACCATGCTCCGCCCTTGGCGTCGGCCCG
>CAIKAP010000079.1 GCA_903825435.1 uncultured Verrucomicrobiota bacterium | reverse complement strand
GACATAGTCTTCCAACCGTTCTGGCAACAGCCACGCTTGTTGGCGATCAGCACCTTCGATGTAACTCACAAAGCCTCCTTGATTGGCGCCGATTCTATCTACTTGCTTGCTAAACCGGAAGACTTTTCACACAGTCTCGCGCTAGAATGTCTTTCCGAATGCGGTCGTGAAGACCATTCGCGTACGAGACAAAAAGGGACTATCCGTGATATCGATTCCGATGCGTTTGATGTCGAAAGGATCTGTTTGGCCGGTGCGGTTGATGCCCCCATAAAAAGAAAAACCTACCTTGTAGCCCAAATCCCCACATAACCGTTTAGTTGTCGCCGTAAATTTATCTGGACCTCCCACGGGGTAGGAAATCGACAGGACAGATGTCTTTAGGCGGCCTTCCAACAACTCCCGTGAAAGACCAAGTTCGCGTCGCTGATCAACCTCAGTCAATTGAGCCATAATCTGATGGGTGTGCGTGTGTGAGCCGACGCTCATACCGGTCTCGACCATTTGATCTAGGTTGCTCCACGACATAAATAGTTCGCGTCCCAAGGCGGCTCGATCCACTTGTACTTCTGCGGCCTCTTCGAGTTGAGATAGAAACCCTTCCTCGTTGGCTTTACTGGCCGACTTGAAAACTCGCAGAATTTGGAAGATGGCATTCTGTCGCGAGGTTTTGGTTAAGTTGATCACCACAGGCGGATTGGTTTTCAGCGAAAGTGTTGGGCGTTGTGTCTTCTTGAGCACATAGGCGATGTGATCCCACCAAGGTAGATGGGGATTCTCGATGTAATCGGTGGGCACAAAGAAGACCGCCGATATGCCATGTTTGCGCAAGATGGGATAGGCGAGTTCAAAGTTGTCGCTGTATCCGTCATCGAAAGTGATCAATGCGCAACATTCAGAGAATTGAAACCCATTGTGAGAGATCTCTAGCAGTTCTCTCAGGTTCAAGAGACGGAAGTGTCGACGCAAATAGGTCACCTGCGCCTCGAAATCCTCTGGCCTTGCCGAAAACACTCCATCGTCGAATAGATTGTTTGCGCTTTCCCCAATGCGGTGGTAGTTGAGTGCTAACAACCCACTACGAAATGCTGTGCTTTCCAAGACACGTAGACCTCCGAAACGTGTCAGTTGTCGAGCTAGTAGTTCGCGTTTATACATGGCGTCATAAATATAGCGGGCGAGTTACTATTCAGTTTTCGTTGGCCGCTTCGTTCCCGTGGACGGCTTGGGGTGAGGCTGTTGGCGGAGACTTGGATGTTAGTGTTCGTTTGGCAGCGCGTAACGTATCCCCAAACGATTGTAAATGATAATATATAAATGCCTTGAGGCCATGCTGAGAAACACGAATATTATCACGCGGCGGTTGGCCTCACTGCATCTCGTACGCAAGAAGCCACGCGTCGAAGTCGTAGGCGTGATAATGGCATTGGATGATGTCCGCAATGCAGCGGATAGCGGCTGGGCCGATGCACGTCAAAAGTATTCTGTCGTCGTTCGCAGGATCATTCTTCTTTCGTGCCGGCTGGGATGAGGGTAGCTGACGTTGCCGGTCGTAGCCGGTGTTTCAGGGTGCGTAACGCGGTCCGTGCCGACACCAGCGTACTGTAGATCGATTCTTTCCAGCTACATCGAGCGATGCGCACGTTGACTGTATTCTGCAGTTGATCGGTCCAGCGGAGCTTATATGCCTGCGTGCCGCCACCGAAATCATACTCTTTGAACCCGCGCTGAATTGCATCTTCTAGGCAGTATCCCGTGCACTCGACCCCGACGCCGATGCGCGGATCGAACGCCGGGTCCACCCCGGTCTGGTAATCGAACATCCGTCCTTTGAAATGAAAACAATACCGTGCCGCCACCAGTTGGTCCGCGACTGAGAGGCCATACAGGTCCAGCAACCCACAATCGCACAGTCGCCGAGACACCTGCTGGTGAAAAACTGTGAATCTGGGACTGGCAAAACAGCCAGGCTTGCCCCGAGATAGCCACCAACGCTGATGCAGATCGATGAACCGTGGAAAGAACTCTGCTAGTTCCGCTGCCGTGATGACCCGCTGAAAACTTACGGGTCCTTTTTCGGCAATCAATCGGCGATGCCGTCGCACGCGAAAGCGCATCTTCTTACTCAAAGCCATCAGGAACTTCTCCCAATTGTCGGGTAACCGAATGACTACGGAGGGAGTCCTCGATTGTTCCGAAAACCTGTACTCGCCGTGAGCAAAAGCCTGACGCGCGGCTCCTAGAGCGGGTGAGTCCGCCAGAATGGATTCGAGGATCATCTCATCCCACTTCACGGCAGCGATGTCCGTCAGATACCGTCCGAAGGCACCGAGGACATCTATTTCGCAACCCGGTTCGATGATGAAGTCAAGGTAGTCAGAGCAGATTTCGTCAGCCTCATCCTCTCCGGTCGCGAGAAACTCAATGCGTTGGAACGACAGCCCGAGTTCGCGCACCCGTCGACGCTGGAGTGGTGCGATCCCCACCAGACGCTCACCAGCGCGTGCCAGCAAGATGGCTAGTTGTCGTCCTTCCCCAAAAACCTCCCACCATGTGAACATCCATTCCCAGGTTAGTGTGATGGAACTGCTCGCACTACGTGCCAGCAAATCGTTCCACTCGTTCTGGAGCGCCGCAAACTCTTGGACGTCGACAACTGTCTCAATAAGGATAGAAGATGGCATCTTTATAAATCATCGGACTTGCATCAGGACGGGAGATCTAGTTAACTGAATTTGGAATAGAGAGATGCTTTGGAGGTTTCGACCACGGATCAAAGGTGTTTTCGAGGCGGCGCTTGGCGAATTGCCAGAGTTGCCGTCGCGTATTCCTGTAACGTACAAGTACGGTGCATACAACGACATCGCGCAGCTTTCTGCGGTTGAGCATGACTACGATAACGCCGCTAAACTCTACGCGTCTTACCGTCTCTCGCAGGGTGATCAGGTAGTGTTGGGTGAATACCAAAGGTCGGTAATCTTTTACGGGTGGTTAACCTTTGGGCGAATGGAGTTAGGCGTTGGCCAGTTTGTCCGTATTGCGCCGACTTCAGTGTTCACTTATAAACTCTACACAGTCAAAAGTCAGCGAGGTAACCGTGTGCTGGCCGGCTTTTACGCGGATCTCAAACCGAGACTCTTGCTTGAAGGTTACAAACGCATTCTTTGCACGGTTAATTTACAGAACAAGCCATCGATAATTGCGCATCAGAAACTTGGTTTTCAGTTCATTGGGAAGGTTTTAGAAACGCGATTCTTTACGTACCAGAGATTCCATATGTCAGCTGATCTGCGAAGTCGTCTGCTTGAGTGATGACTGACAGATACATCGTATTTATGTCGAATTTAACCATCCGTGCAAAAATTCACACGAGCGATATGTTAGAATGTGTCAAAGTCAGCTTTCTGCCGACGACTGGTGTGTCTAGATAAATGAATTATCTGCGATTAGACGGAGCGTCAATTCTCAAAGTGAGTTCGTTCATGTTGATATCGCGTATAAGTTCGTGCCCCGCGGAATCGAATCGGGAGATGGTTGTGGCTAACGTGCTGTGCGTTGCCACGCGGTGCGCTGGGCGCCGGTGATGCAGCGGAAGAACCCGAGTAACAACGCGAGGTTGATGACCACGAAGTAGTGGGGCGCGCTGAACAGGAGAATCCTGCGCCGCACGAGTGTTCCCACCAGCGCCAACGCATAGAACAGCAGTTGGAGCATCATCGTGACGAGGAAGAATGGATGCGGCACGAGAAAAGAGTTGGCTGCGAACGCCGCTAACATGAAGAACGGCACGCACCAGCGCAGGACCTTGTGCGACCAGAACGCGAATGCGTGAAACCCCTGCCACGGCAGCAGCGACCGCCAGCACAACCCGATGGCTTGGAACCCGCCCGCGCCGATGCGGATGCGTCGGATCATCTCCTGCGCCACGCGCGACGGCAGTCGTTGCGTGGCCAGTGCGTCCGGGTCATAGACGAACCGTCGGCCCTGTTCCCGCACGCGCATTGGGACGACGAAGTCGTCCACTAGTGTGTTGGCGGGTGGATCCGGCCAGAGATCACGACGGATGGCGTAGATGGCGCCGGTCGCGCCGAGACAGGAATCGATGAGCGATTCACGCCGGCGTAGAAACGTTTCTAGTTTCCAGTACACGCCCTCATCGGTCGCGCCGCCTTCGCCGTGGTAAAAGACGATCTCGCCGCCGACGCCGCCGATGCGCGGATCGGCGAAATGCCGCACGAGGTTCTTCAATGCGAGCGGCGCGAACTCGGTGGCGGCATCGGTGAACACGAGAATCTCGCCGGTGGCGTGCGGGACGAGGTGTTTGAGGACGCTGGGTTTGCCGTCACGCTCTAGAAAGTCGAAGAGACAGACACGCAGGTCGGTGCAGGCGCGGACGAGAGTGCCTGTGGCGTCGGTGCTGCCGTCGGAGCCGACGAGCACCTGCAACTTCTCCCTCGGGTAATCCTGCGCGAGAATGTTCGCGAGTCGCGCCGCGATGTGTTTCTCCTCGTTGTAGGCGCTGAGCAGCACTGTCAACGTCGGCCACCGGTCCGGTTGGGGCAGGGGACGTTTCCGTCCACGCGCTAGCAGTCCGACCAGCAACGGGTAAAACAGATAGGTGTGCAGGATCAACGCGACGGACATGACGAACAGGACGAGTGCGGCGGATTGGTTCATCGCGCCTCCACGATGTGTCGGATTTCCTGTACCCGCAACGGCCAGTCATCGGCGCGTCGTTCTGCCGAAATCTCCTCGCGCCGGAACCCGGCGTGCAGAAACGTTTCCAAACCGTCGAGGAACTCCTCCGCAGTGCGGGCCGGGCGGATGAACCGGGAAACGCCGCGCACTTCCGGAATGTCGGAAGCGACGACTGGCACGCCGGCGGCGAGCAGTTCGCGGAGCTTGACGGGGTTGACGCTTTCCATGCGCGGGTCGGTGAGCCGGTAGGGGATCAGCGCGACATCGAAGCCCTTGCAGTAGGCGGGTAACTGATCGGGTTCGCGCCGGCCGAGCAGGTGGATGTTGACGTGCCGTTGCAGGGGTGCGACATCGCAATAGACCGGCCCGATCAACACGAACGACCACTGCGGTCGAGCGGCGGCGAGTTTTGTGATCAGCTCGAAGTCAACCCAGTCGTGGACGTTGCCGTAGAAACCGATGCGCGGTGTCGGCAAGGCTGTGAGGTCGGAGGGCAGCCTGAGGTTGGGTTGGAGCGCGGCGGCGAACCGGGCGTGCCAGACGCCGTGGGGTGAATAATGGACGCGGTCACCGGCAACAGCGCGGCATTTTGACTCGAGGTAGCGCGACGCGGCGAACACGGTATCGGCGCGTTCGAGGAGCCGTCGTTCGCAGGCGTTGATCCAATCGGGTGCGATGCCGGGGAACTTGCTCCAGTCGTCCACGCAGTAATAGACGACCTTCGATTCGCCGAATGCCCCGAGGAAATCCACGGCGTTTGGCAGGAAGGTCCACAACTCGACGGGGCCGTTGCCCATCGCGCGTAGCGCACGACGGACGGCGGAGCGAAGGAGCGTCCGGTTCAACGCCCGTCCGGCGGCGTGGTCGGCCTTCGGGAACACGAGCGGCGAGAGGACGCTGAGATTATTCTCCTTATGCTCAGGCGGACGGAGCGCGCCGGAGAGCTTGCGGAAAACACGGCGCATGTCGCGGGCACTGGAGAGTTCCGGGCGACGCATCCCGATGGAGTTGATCCAGAGCAATGGCATCGAGCGACCCATCTCGCGGAGGATGTGCGTCGTGCAGGTCGGCACGTCGTTCCAGTCTTTCGTGAAGGCGATGACGCGGTTCATGCGGCGGCTCGTTGAAGGATCTTGAGGAGGGCGCGTGCGTTGGCGGTCCAATCAAAGCGCCCGGCGTGGGTGAGGATGGCTTGATGGTCCCAGCGTCGAGCCAGCGCGTCCTGCAACGCTGTCGCCAACGCGGGCGGTTGGTGCGGTTCGACAAGGATGCCGGTCTCGGCAGTCACGACTTCCGGTAGGCCGCCGACGCGTGTAGCGACAACCGGCAAACCGCAGGCAAACGCTTCCAAGGCGGCATTGGGCACGCCTTCCATGTGGCTGGGCAGGCAAAGGAGATGAGCGACATTCATGTAGATCACGATTTCTTCAGGCCGTTTCTGACCGGCCCAATCGACAACGCCATCCAGATTCAACGTCGTGGCCAATCGCTGCAATTCGGCGCGTTGCGGGCCATCGCCAACAATCGTCAGCCGCACATCAGCGCCGTGTTGGTCGCGTACCAGTCCGAGGGCGCGAAGTAAGTCGTCGATGCCTTTTTCTGGAGAGAGGCGTCCAACGTAAAGTAACTGAGAAGACTGGAGACTGGAAACTGGAGACTGGAGACTTTGTCCAGTGGTTAAGGTCTGTAGTCCATGGTCCGCGGTCTGCGGTCTAAACAGTGTCCGATCAACGCCGTTGTAGAGGACGTGGATTTTGTCGGCATCGGCACCATGCGAGACAAGGAGTTCTTTCAATGCGCGACTGCGGACGATGATGGCGCGCGCTTGGCGGAGCATGGAAAGAATCTGACGACGACGGGTCCGGTAGGCGAGGTAGCGGTTGGCGTCGCTGCCGGAGATGGAGACGACAAACGGGACGCGGAGATCGCAGGCGACGCAGGCGATGCCGCAAGCGTCGGGGTAGGCCCAGTTGACAAGGATGACATCGAACGGACAGAGCCGGGTGATGAGCGGGCGAGTGGAAAGCGCGTAGAGCAGGGGGTTGAGCGTGCGGCCAAGCTTGGGAAGGTAGAACTGTTTCGGGTGATGCACAAGCAGTCCGGCGATTTCCTCGGTGGAAGGAAATGGCGGACGGAACGGCAGCCATGCGATGGGTGCGACCACACGGACCTCGCACAACTGCGCAAGGTGGCGAACTTGATGGAGGTTGAAAACGCCTCGCGCCGGTTCGTTGGCGTTGGGGAAGAGGTTAGAGACGAAGAGAATGTTCAAACGGTGAAAATACCTGGTTTATCTGGAATGGACAGAAGATTGAATGTGCGAAGGCTTGGTTAGCACAGCAGTATAGTAGCTATGAAAAACCTCTTTAACTACTGGTACTTTCGCGAGGAACGACAAGACTTTCGCTCCAGGATGAGTGTGGCCTGAATATCCATGGACGGTGAAATGTGTCATGTCAAATGGGGATTTTCGCAATATGGCCCGCACACGCCGAAGACTGAGCATGTTAAGAGGTTCGCCTGGGCGATCCTTAAGAGTGCGGACATTGTCCCAACGCGTAATGCCTTCTGTTCGCTCCCAAAAGCTAAGCACATAGTCTGGTTCACGAATGACAGTTTGGATTGTGTGGATAATTGCGCGTTCAGAGAAAAGAAGCTGACACCATAGAATGGGTACGTGCCCCGTGCAATGCGACGCACTGTAGCTGTACCAGCCAAACGAACCGATCCAAAGCACCCCACCCGGACGCAGCCAAGCATATACCTGTTTCAGAACGGCCTCTGGATCCGTAAGATGTTCAAAGCAGTCGAACAGTATAGCTGTGTCAGCGAATCCGGTTTCATTTATTTCCGAAGGGTGGTGGAACTCGATGTGATTTACAAAGTTAGGGAATTCCTTTTCTAGGAGAGTTCGGCCTGTCTCCAATTCCTGACGGTTGATGTCGATGTTGATTACCCGGTTCGCGCCTTGTTCCAACCAGTAGGGAGAGCGCCCACCCAGACCACTGCCAACATCCAAAATGCTTCGGTCCGCTATGGGGACATCGGACATGAACCTCTGTCGTAATGTTGCCGTCGATTCGTATTGATTCTGAAAGTATGCCCTAGGGTCATGCGCCCTGGCTGTGTGAACTTGTGGACGAATTCGTCGAACCAAGCGAGTGCAGAAGTAGCAAATTCGATATGGCAAATTTAAAGAAAAAGGCATCAGTTTCTCCCTTGCAGGAAATACCCTATTTCGATTGCGGTGAAATCAAACATCACGGGGTATCAGAATCCGCTTTTGTGTAAGAAGCTGGCTGTAGAGTGTTTCATAGTCCGAGATCATTTTATTAAGGCTGAAATGTTCAATTACGCGAACTCTAGCGGCTTGCCCCATGTTCGCACGGCCCTGAGGATTGTGCAGTAGTTCCAGATACGCATTGGCCAGCGCCTGTGAATCTCGCGGGGGGACAATCAGGCCACATTCGGGCGGGTTGACGATCTCGCGGTTGCCGCCGACATCGGTGGCGGCAACGGGAAGTTCGCAGGCCATCGCTTCGAGCAGTGTCATCGAGATGCCTTCGGTGACGGAACTGAGCGTAAACAGGTCGAAGGTGTTCAGCAACTCGGCCACGTTGGAGCGCATGCCGAGGAAATCCACATTGTCGCCCATGCCGAGTTGTGCCGTTGTTTGTTTCAGGTCGGCGACGCTGGGACCGTCGCCGACGAACACGAGGCGCGCCTGTGGAATTTTCTCCAGCACAAGCTTGAAGGCAGCGAGCATCGTCTGCTGGTCTTTTTCCGGTGAGAGACGTGCGACGGTGCCGATTACGGAGGTTCCGGTTTCACTGTTCATGGTTCCAGGTTTGTACAGTTCAGTGTCCACGCCGTTCCAGATGCGACGGACTTTGTGCGCGGCAACCCTCTCAATCTCCAGCGCCACCTGGGCGGCGTTGTCCGAGACCGGAACGATCATATCAGTGAACCACGAAAGTGCTCGGTTGAGAAGGACGCGACGTGGGTTGTCCGGATAGTTGCGTCCGTGTTTGGTGTGGACGAGCACAGGCGTGCGCGCCAGTAGGCGAGCGATGGCGCCGTGGAAATGCGGCATCGGGTTGTGCGTGTGGACAACGTCAATGCGGTTTTCTCGCAGCAACCCGGCGAGCCGTCGGATAGCGTACCAGTCCATGCCGGGTTTCTTGCCGAGCACGTGGATGGGGATTCCGAGCGGCTCCAATTCGGCGGCGAACTCGCCACCTTCCTCTAGGCAGAGGATGCGGTTCTTGAAGCCGTCGTGCTGAAGGCCGCGAACGAGGTTGACGACGACACGCTCCAAGCCGCCGACTTTGAGGCCAAGGACGACGTGGGCGACGTTCATGCGGGCGGCAGCTCGGAGATGGTGACGCGGAATTTGCCGGAAATTCCGGTGGGGATTTCGGCCATGCGCTCGATGTCAACGGCGGTGGCGGGGCCGAGGACATTGTGGATTTCCTGCTGGATCCGGCGGAGTTGGTCCTCATGGTCGCCGGGTTGGAGGACGAGGCGCAGTTGAAGGCGGTCGAGTTGTTTCTGCACGACTTGGAACTGGCAGACGGCGCTGAACTCCTTGAGGAGGTGCGGGAAGAATTCGCCGGGCACGGTGCGTCCGTCGGCGGTGCGGATCACGTCGAGGAGGCGGCCTTCGACGCGTTCGAGCAGGGGCAGTCCGCGGCCGCACGGGCACGCGCGCGTGGTCAGGACGCCGAGGTCGCCGATTTTGTAGCGGATGAATGGCATGGCGTAGTTGTGAAGGTCGGTGATGAGGATTTCGCCGGGTTCGCCTTCGGGTGATGGGGAGCCGTCAGGGCGGACGACTTCGACGAGGAGGTTATCGGCGCTGATGTGGAGTCCGATGTGTTGTTCGCATTCCATGGCGATAAGCATGAATTCGCGGCTGCCATAAGAAGCGAACACGGGGGCACGGAACGCTTGCTCGATGGTGGCGCGTTGGACGGCGTTGACGCCTTCGGCGGCGGTGATGATCGCTTGCGGGCGGACGACGGAAATGTTGTTGTCGAGGATGTGGCGGGCGAGCAGGCAGAGTGCGTTAGTATAACCGATGATGGTAATGGGACGAAAAAGGTTAATCTGGCGGACGCATTCGGTCATCTGCGGCGCGCTGAAACGGAAGGAACTGAAGATGTGCCGGCGTAGGGTGGCGTTGAAGAGGCGGGTTTTGAGGCGTTGTTTCCACGGAGGGGCGCCGATGGGTTGGCCCCAGACGTAGAATTGACGGTCGCCGTCTTCGCAGCCGGCCCAACTGTAGCCGCGCATGGAAACGGCCAATCGCCATTCGTAGGTACCGCGGTGAAGGTAGAATTGGAGCGGTATGCCGGTCGAACCGCCGGTGCGGTGTTCGAAGGTGCTGTCGCGCAGGGTTGTGGCGAGCATTTCATCACGGTGATCGCGGATGTCGTCTTTGGTCAGCAGTGGTAGGTGGCGGAAGTTCTCTAGGCTGCTCGACGCAACGGGTGTTAGTCCCGCTTGGTCGAGACGGATGCGATACCATGGACATTGGGTGTAGGCGTGTCCGAGCAGGCGCTGCAGTTCGTTCCACTGAAACTCGCGCAACTGGTCGGTCGGCCAGCATTGCCGCCGTTCCGCTTCCTGCAGTAGGATATGCGTGTGGCGGTTGCGGAGCCATTCGTAGGCTGGCCACAGCAGGTTGCGGTAAGAATCTCCGTAAAAGCTCATGTTTGTTTGTAACCCTTTAGGAATTTAGCTCAACATTGTTGCCGCGCGAATGCTGATCCAGATGATTCCGACACTCCCCAGACCCCATAGCAGGCCATTCCGTAGGTCTGTTTTCAGGTTACCAAAAACTGTCTGGTAAACTCCTGCACTTTTGCATGCTGAATATACGGCTGTGATCGCGATGCCGAAAAGCACGTAAAGAATATGCTGGAACTGGCGGGAGACAAAATACATTCCCGTAAAATAGCCGGTCAACGCCGAGAAAATTCCGATCAACACCAACCGCACGTTGGGGGCGAGCAAAGGACCGAGATTTATGGTGCGACGCAGGTAAAGGAGCGTGAGATAAATAATAAGAAAGAATGGCAGATAGCCGACCAATCCCAACTCGGCGAGCACGTGGATATATGTGTTATGAGCCACCATATGCTCGCTGGAGTAACTGGTGAAGTCCCCGTAGCCGACGCCAAACAAGGGATGAGCCTTGAACATGGCCAATCCGTCACCCCACTGAATGGAGCGCGCACTACCGCTCATGCCGCCGCCAAATCGCGATGGTGCCAGCACGGTCACAAGACTGATGGCCGTGGTCGCCACCAGGTAACGACGCAATCCCTTGGTGCTGACAATCACATATGAAACCACCATACCGAAGAGCGCAACAACTCCGCCACGGGAATTGGTACACCAAGCTCCGTAGGCGGACACGGCCCCCCCCGCCAAACAGAATGCGCGTCCGATGGGGTTATGGTATGTCTTGTACAGCACATAGAAGCAAGGAATCGCGACCACGAGAATCAAACACAGGTCATTGGGATCATTGAACACGCCAAAGGCACGTGCCTGCCGGACGATCTCGCCGGTCTCGCGGTTCCGGATTCGCTCCAACGGCGGATATCCCCCAAAGCCATAGCCGCGATGATGTTGCAGGATGGCATGGACAGCCAACCAAAGAACTGAGAGCAACAGTGCCCAGATGAGGAAGCTAAAATCTCGATTAGTTCGCACCAATAACAGAATCAGGACAAAGAAGAATAAGACTTTGCCCAACTCTTGAAAGGCCGTTACCATGCCGCCAAACCAAAACTGAGTCCCCCAGGAAAGTATGGCGGCAATCCAGAATGCCACTGCCAGTTTTATTTGGGGTATATCTTTCCACGTTGTCTGAAAACGGTTGAGGACTTTCTGGGATCCTAAAAAAAACACAACGATGGCCCCCGCAGTTACCAGTTGCCATCCCAGTAATGGTTCCCACCAGTCCATGGGTCGGACCAAAATTAACACGATATAAATTGCCAGAGCAAACGAAGCCATTGCGGGGCATCACCAATTCAAGATGTTATTGTATGCACAGTAAAATCGGCAAATGACATTTCACACTGGTGGAGGTGCTGTACCCAAGCGTAAACCCATCCCGTGGGACATTGCCGAGTGTGATGCAACAAGCGAGCGAAAAGGGAGACATGAGTAAAGTTGGGGAGAAAGGTCAGGAGGCAGTAACGACTTGTTTTACGGCACCAATCAGGCGGGCAGTATTACCGGCGACGATCGTGTCGGGTGGAACATCTTTCGTCACCACAGAGGCGCTGCCCACGATGGCGCGGTCGCCGATGTGGACGCCCTTGAGAATACGACAACCCGCGCCGATCCAGACATCGTCGCCGATGACCACGGGCCATACTTGTTCCGGAGACACGCGTTCACCATTGCGGCGCCTGGTGGCATCCATTGGATGCCCGTCATTGTCAAAGAAACTGGTGCCGCCGGCAATGAGGCAGTGGTCACCGATGCTGATTTTCTTGGCGATACTGAAACTGCATTGGTGGCCGATGAAGGTGTGATTGCCAATGCGCAGTTCTGGGTAGAGACCGATGGCCGAGTTGAAGGCGATGCTAATCTTGCCCGAGATGTAGACATCATCGCCGATGACAATTCCGCCGCGACGACGTATGTAAGGAATTCTCTCAATGCGTAGGCGTTTGCCGACTGACGTACAGATTGCTCGCATAGTAGGTTCTACGATTACGATTTTTTTCAAACAGACACCAGTTTCGTAAACTGCGACGCAACACTCATAGGCAGTGCGGTACATTACCCGGAAGATTCTCAAATCTGGCAGACTACAAACGAGGATGCGTTTCACAAATTGTCTCATGACTCAATTCTCCCGGAGCTAGACAGGTGTTGACTTAGTTGTAACGCGGTTTCTCTCTTAACGTGGAAATCATCGATTTCAGGAAAGCAAGCGCGATGCGAAAACGATATTCATTGTGGCTAATCAGGCCATGAGATAGTTGGACTGAAGCCTTTTCTTTTTGATCTTGCGTTCCTTTACGAGATGCTCCGCCATCACTGCAGTTCGCCAAGACAACGGGGCAGAAGGAAAATGTAAAGCCTCTTTCTTGTGCACGTAGGAAGAAGTCATAGTCGGCTGCGATTCTGTAGCACTCAGCAAATAAGCCAATTGTATCGTAGACTCGTTTTGTGACGAATGTGGATGCATGGAAGATTGTAGTAAGGGTTAGAAAACGATGAAAAATTGCCCCGATTGCATACGGGTGGCCACGGTAAAAGCTTTTTAACATCCCATAGACGATAGCAGGCCGAGAATGGCTGCTGTAATGTGCAGCAACAGAAGCAAGGGTATCCGCCTCGTACCAATCATCTGAGTTGATGATACCGATGATTTCGCCCTGCGCTCTGCTTACTCCCTTGTTCATTGCCTGGTAAATGCCTTTATCCGTCTCCGAAACCCATTGGAATGGGATACCTTTGTCGCGGAATCGGCTTTCATATGATTTGATAATCTCCACCGTCCCATCGGTGGACGCGCCATCGATCACGATGTACTCATGAGCGACAAGCGTTTGATTCAATACCGAGTCAAGCGTTTGTTTAATGGTCGCCGAACTATTACGGGAAACGGTAATTATGCTAAACAGAGTTGTTGTCATGGTGTGGGCTGCGGGATTACCGCGTCCGTTTAGCAAGTAATTCTTCGATGGCGGATTGTACATTCTCTACTTGTACCTGCGTGATGCAATGTGGCTCCCTGGATTGACAACAGTCCTCGCAAGGCGGCAACGGGTGATCTGGTTGGAGCACCATGGAGAGTTTACCCCACGGGCCGAATCTTACCGGGGAATTCACTTGTGTGCGGGACCCAGACCGTGGATGGGGAGAAATCTCGACCACGGGCACTTTCATGGCGGTAGCAATATGAAGCGGTCCTGCATCATTGCCAAGATAGACCGAACAGCAGGATAAAACCGCTGCCGTTTGTCGGAGACTTGTTGTGCCAGTGATGTTAATCACGCGTGAGCCAAGCTCTTGCCTTAAGAGCTCAGCCATTCTGTACTCCTTTATCCCCCCCACAGAAACAACATATCCACTGAAATGCTCAATAAACCACGCCGCGACTTTTGCGAAGTTCGAAAGAGGCCAGATTCTGTGTTGTGCGCCTGCTCCGAGACAGATGCCAAGGATCGCAGTCGGACCACGCATCTTCTCGTCGGAAAGTAATTGATCTGCGAATCGTCTGTCGTCCTCGGATAACCACAACTCCAGTCTCTCACTCTCGACTCGGCATCCAATGGCGCGCAACGTGTCCAAGTTGTGTTGGACTTCATGTTGGTCAGCGGAGTCGCGTAGTGGTTGGGTAAGAAGCCGTTCGAAGCAAGGATCAGGTTGTAGTGGACCATCTCTTAACAGATGTACGGAATAGCCGACGCGCCACCGCGCGCCGCTGAGATAGGAGAGGAGGTTGCCGCGGTAGGAATCTTCTCCGCTCCTCGGATTGATCGCCAGATCGAATCGGCGGCGCCAGAGACATGTTGCGGCCAGCTTCAGTGCGCGCCAGTATTGGATCAATGTCGCATGTTTCCGTCCTCGTGTATTCACATCGAAAGTGAGTACTTCGTTTACATGCGGACAGAGTTCGACAAGGTTATAAACAGACGGTTGCACTACTAGCGTGATCCACGCCTGCGGTAAAGTGCGGCGCAACTCGCGCAAAAGTGGCGATGTCAATACAACGTCACCGATTGCATCCAGACGTACGACCAACACAGCGGAACAGTTCTGGAGGTCAGAAGCGCGTTGAGATGGTCGCAGTCCAAACAGCTTGAACCACAACTCGCCAATTGGGCCAAACCCCCGCAACTCCACCAGACTGGCTTTGAGCGTGTGTAGTGTCATAACTGGGTGTGGGCGCAAGTGCACGTCATCACTGTCGCCGTCGGTGCCGATCATCCCGGTAACTCAAAATCATGCCAAGACAAAAAGACATCCTGCACTCAGCATATAACCAGACCCGCGATGGGCCAAACGGACGTGCAATTCCGTACTGAAGAGTGTGTTTGAGAAGTCCCTTCCACAAATACCTGGGCACTCCGAACCAGTCATGGGAGCGGTCTTGAAAGGGTGAGCACAAGGCCTCAGAACGGCCAGCACACCGATAATACTTACGAATGTACCGTTCCGTCATCCGATGAGGAGGGTCGTGATGGAAAACAACTGCGCTAGGAACATACAGACCTTTGTGGCCAGACCGAAACAACGCTTCTTGGAAGTCGATTTCCTCTTGGCCGACCCGGCCCATTCGAGAGTGATCGCTCCCTCTGGGGCCAATGTCGGTTCGATAAGAGTAACCCGCAACATAGACTTCTTTGCGAAAAGCTATGTTTGCCCCGATCACATGCTCGCCAGGCTGACCGGTGTTCATCACCTTCTCACACTCCCCGAGGTCAAGACGGGGATATGCAGACAACCACATTAGGTTATCCGTGATCCAGTTCGGTGGAGGTTGTTCCCATCGTGACAAGACCTTTCCGCCAAAGAAGGTAATATCGCAGTGGATACTTGCCGTTTTATACAATTCCGATAACCATAAACGGTCAAGACTCACATCGTCGTCAGTGAACAGTAGAAGTTCGCCACACCCTTCACGAACAGCTCGGTTAAGGGCATTACTTTTGCCTGGGATTTGTTCGAAAAGATAACGGATGGGGAGTTTGCCGGTGAACTCCTCGCAGACCTGCTTTGTGTGGTCGGTGGAGTTGTTGTCCACAACAAGCAGTTCCCACGTGACGCCTGCCGGTATGACAAGGTCACAGCAAGTCTGGAGAGTGCGCCGCAGGCTCTCGCAGCGATTATACGTGCAGATGATGACGGAGAGGTCCATCGGGTTGCTGACTACTGAGTACTGACCACTGACTTCTTCTGCATACGAGACTGACGGCGGTGTTCGCAGATCATGCCCCACGTCGTGGCCATCGCGATTTCATGGCGCAGCCAGATCGCGGACGGTTGTGTCCAGCGGGTGAAAGCGTACCGGCATCCTGCTTCGATCAACCGACGCCACAGATACCGGGGTGCACCAAAACATGCGTGCGGAATGTCGTCAGTGCCCTCAAAGCGGACCGTGCTCTTCCCTGAAGCGGTAAACCATTTGCGGACCCAACTCTCTGTAGCTCTCGTCGACGACGTTCGATGATAAACGATGCTCGCCGGTACATATGCACACTGGTGTCCGGAGTGGATGAGATTACGTATCAGGGAAGTCTCCTCATGAGTCATGTACTCAGATCCGGTTGGCCCCATGTCTTCCCGAAAACATATGTCACCAGTGAGTAGCCTGTGCGAGAAAGCCATATTCGCCCCAAACACCATTGGCCCGTTTGCAGAGAGTAAACGAGATTCTTCACCCGCATCAAAGTGAGTAATAACTCCACCTAGCATTTCCATATTATCGGTAACCCATGGAGGGGGGGGGGGATTCCAGTGGACATGCACTTTTCCACCAAGAATCTCCACTTCAGGCTGTTCTCGCCACGCATCCCAAAGGGATTTCACCCACAAACGATCGACATCAACATCATCATCAGTAAAGAGCAAGAGTGTCCCTGAAGAACGGCCGATGGCTCGGTTCTGAGCGCGTGTTTTTCCCTGTCGCGGCTCGAAGATGTAGCGGAGGGGCAGTTTACCGCTGAAGGACTCGCACACCTGCTTGGTATGATCGGTGGAATTGTTGTCTACGACGAGCAGTTCCCATGTCACGCCTTCCGGAATGACGAGATCGCAGCAGGTCTGAAGTGTTCTTCTTAGGCTCTCGCAACGGTTATACGTGCAGATGATGACACTCACCGATGGCGAGTTATCTGGCTGTTCGGTGTTCAAAGTTGGCAGTTGAGGAAGCGTTATACGATAGCCTTACTTCTTGTCGTTTTGCTCCCGCGTCTCGGCGAAGCGGCTCCGGTATGGTTCCTGCGGGCCGGCTGCCGAGAGAATTCGTTCCATCTCGGAATGGACGGCATTGGCATTCCAGTCGAGGACGAGGCCGTAATTGACAGATGGAAGACGGGAGTCCGTAGATCGGAGATCGGAAGTCGGAGGGTTGATTCCCGGTGGCTGAGCGCTGACCGCTACGTCAGACTTTGGCACGACACGAGAGAACTGGGCGGCGATCTCTTCCGTAGAGAGCGCGCGACTGTAGATTCGGATCTGTTCGACCAAGCCAGGGAAAAATGGATTGTAGCCGTCCGCCCGTTTCCCAATGCGGAGGAGGCCCCTGCCGGTTGACCGTTGACGATTGATGGAGGTTGAGCCGTTGAGCTTACCATCACAATACACCTTCAGATCTTTTCCGTCATAAGTCATCGCGAGTAGGTGCCATGTGCTTGTGGTGATCGGCGATGTGCTGCTCCATGCGGCGTAGCTGTTCTCGCGTCCGCTTCCGATATTTAAGTAGGCACCCACATTATTGTGCGAAATCAAAAGCGCATAGTTCCCGTCGGTCAGTTCATTGGTGTTTTTGCAGACGATCCATGCACTGGGATCACTCCCCACAGGAACCGTTGTGAGGTTGACCCATGCTTCGACCGTCAAGCTGGGGGGTTCGAGACATGTTTGATGAGGAAAGTCGAATAAGCTCTCGGCGGCGAACGAAAGGGCATAGCGATCCTCTTGTTTGAGGAAGCGGTTGGGACCGTACCAGAAGTTGTCGCGGATGGTATGAGATTCAGACGCGGAGTTGATGAATTTCAACCCCTTTCCTTTGGTGCCGTAAACAACGTTACTTTCAACAAGGTAGCCTCGCGAATTGTCATCAAAATATAACCCGTTAATCTGGTTGTAGTACGAAGTTTGGGGCCCCGGCATATCACGGACGACATTACCTCGTATGACTCCATTAGTCTGTATCCCCCACATGTAAATGCAGCCACCATCCGAGAGCATTTTTACCGCGTTGATAATACAGTTGTTCTCAAGACGGTTGCCGTCATGTGTCCCCGGGGGTGGAGGCTTCTGCGATCCGCCTAACACAATACCATGACCTCCCGTATCACGAATAAGGTTGTGGGCTATCAAAGTTTGGCAGGCACCTCCAACCTGTATCCCGCAGCCGGCATAATACACTATCCCGCAGTCCGAAATGATGTTGTTAATGACTTGGTTAGCTCGGCCACCACCCACAAGAATCCCATTAGCCCCGATATCAAAGATGCGATTACCCTGCCAGAGGGTTTCTATACATCCGTCGCCAAGGTGCACCCCATCGCCGCCAAGATGCGCCAGAGCACCGTTCTCGAAGCTACAGGATTGCGCGAAAACGCAACGGATAGCATCTTCAGGCAGATGAGTTGTCAGTTGTGGGTAAGGGTTAACAAGACCGTAACAGCCGCCGATGCCGACGAAACCTTGGGACGGCAATTCGGAGTTAGTGTGGAAGAACTGTAGTCCGATGAAGTGAAGGTTTCGCACCGGATAAGAAGCTGTGCCGCGAATTTCAAAAAGACGCTCCATTCTTGGCGCAATCACCTCAGCGTTCGCCATGTCCTCTCCCGGTTTTGGCCAGTAGGAAAGGGTCCCGGTGCTGCGGTCGAGATACCATTCTCCCGGTTGATCGAGAAATGCACGAGCGTTTTCCAGATAGCAGTACCAGCTGGCGTGGGGTTCCAACCGCCAGTCGTTCTTGAGATACGGGGGAGCTAAAATCAACATGGAACTGGCGGGATCCGCATGTTGCAGGCGTTTACGGATAATGTCCCATGGCAATACGACAACCAATTCGACATCAGAGATATTTTTCCAGTTGCTAACCTGCCCTGCGGCCAAGGTCATGACCCACGCACTTTTGTCCGGGGTTAGACCGACCCCCTGCAATTTGTAGTAAGGTTCTTTATAGGATGCGTTGGGCTTGCGGGCTCGGGTTGCGCGTTGATCATTCACAAACAGACTCCGAAAATACCACTTTCCCTCTGCAACATCGGGAATGATTGTAGACCATAAACCGGTATCTTCTTGCTTCCAGCCGGTGATTCGGCGGCCACCACTGATGACCACCCGTTCGCCCGTATATGCCGCGTAGGTGATCGAATACTTAATCGTGCCCGAGTCCTGCGGTGTGAAAACCAGTGGTTTGCTTAATTCGTAAACACCCTGTCGAATGAGCACCGTCAGATTCGATGTCAGCCCAGCGGCGATTCTTTCGCGTACGGCTTGCTGGGCACGCTCGACAGAGGCGAATGGGGATGCTAAAATTCCGGAATTGCTGTCGTTACCGTTCGGAGCGACATAGAAGTCGGCTTGTGCAGCGACTTCGGAGGGAAACGCCTGTCGGTAGAATCCGAGCAGGATTAAACCCACAATGGCGAGAGATTTACCTGAGAGCATCTTTGGAAGATGGGGAAATATGCTGCGCTGTGTCCGTTTGCGCGGGTCCTTGAGCCACGACAGCGAGCCCTTCTGACCGATTACCCAACCACGCTCCAAGCATATCACTCGCGTTATGTTAACTATGGTGCGATTTGGATTCAAAATCATCTCCGTGTTATTACAGTGCCAATAAAGCGGCCAAATGAGGTGTTGCTTAGGCCCAAGGCGCGACGGACGGGTTTTGTCCATTTCATCAGACCCCACCACACCGCGAGGCTGCGCTCTTGCAACTTGGTCTTGACTTGCTGCCAAAGCCACGCACGGTAGAAGAGGATGCGGCTGTAATAGAAACTGTGCCGGCGAAACGGTGCAGCCTCGATGATCTTAAGAAAAGGCAAAGCACTGCTCTCCCATGAAAAGGTCGCGCGCACCCAAACTTGTGCTTCTGAGCGTTGCGCGTTCGTTGGGAGCTCCCGGTTCCAGAGTTCCGTGATCGTGTTTGCCAGCACCTCCGGAGAGTTTGTGTCGTAGAGATAGCCGGTAACGGTGTCGTGCATTGTTTCTGGAAACCCACATTGCCGGGGGAGAACGGGCAAACAGCCGCAAGCCTGGGCCTCAAGCGAAACGAGCCCAAAGGTCTCGGTGCGGGAGGGCATGATCAATAGCGAGGTTTGCTGGAAGGCCTTGGCGAGTTCTTTGGGTGTGGCTTGTCCGCGATACGAACAGCCAGGCAGGTCCCGTTCGATGGCTGGCCAGGCCGGATAGCCACGATCATCCAGCCAGCTCGGGGCGAAATGATGCGGCCGATCGGAGTCGGCTGAGATTGGATCGGGATTGACGGACTGCCATGAATGCGAACGCCCGTAAATCTGCAGAGTGGCGTCAGGGAATCTGCCCCTGATGACTTGGAATGCTTGCAGGGCAATATCGGCGCCTTTGTAATGGGCCACATTAGCGGCAAAGATTAGGCTGTGAGGATGTCGACCCTTGTTACTTGGACAAAAGACTACAGGATCATAAGCATTGGGAACAACCCGCACCAGTGCCGGTTTTATACCCTCGCTGATCCGCGCGTCGTGCGAGTCCTTGGAAGGACAAACAACGGTGATGCGCAATCGGTTGACAGTCTTGATGCTGATGCGCCGGGGCGCGTGCGGGCCGTGCGCGTAGATCAAATAACGCTGGGCGGAAGCCCATGGCACAATGTCCCCACGCGAAATGCCGACGAGTGTGTCAATCGGGCTCAATAGTTTCACAGCCCTTTCGACCGATTGTTCGTCACACGCGCCCACAAACAAGACGCCTTCGTGATAGCCCAAGCCGTGTTCGGACTGGCCAACGAACAATACCGAACAGCCGCTGCGCATCAGGCACTTGGCCACCTCCAGCGTCGCTCGAAATGACCCGTTGACATGGCTCATCTGCGCCCCAAGCTGATTGACAAACACGATTTCTCTGCAGTTGCCAGACAGCGGTGAGATTTCCGCGGGCAATAATCGCTGGTCGAATTTTTCCAAATAACGTCGAAGTGCATCGGCCTTTGGATTTTTTTGACCTTTTAATTGCCAGTACCAAGTCTCTGCTACTTGGGAGGGCGGAATCGAATGATAGGCGAACTGCACTTTGGGTAATTGAACCGCTGCCGCTGCAGCCTTCAGCAAGTAACCATACGGGGTATCCGTCTCAATTCGACTACGTGATGTGATCCACTCGGTGATGAGGGGGTGAACTGCCTTCGCCACGGGTTGGGCTTGCACACTCCAAGCCCATTCGAGGATGCGTAATATCAATGCCAGATGCGGTCCCAAAGCGTAGAGGAAACCCTTGCTCTGGGCTGCAGTCTCAAGAGCATGTTTCACCGCGTCGCGGGCGGCGTCTGAGTCAGTCAAATCCACCCACGGAACCAACTCGGGAAAGCTGTGGCTATTTATGAAGTTGATGGCAGACTTGGCAGAATCGAAGAAACATGCATCTCTAAACCCATGAGTGGATTGGGATGGATGGACGCGTGCAATACATGTTCGCTCGGGAATGAATGTAGCCGGGTAGAGAGCTAGCAGCCGAAGAAACATGTCGTAGTCTTGCGCGTATCGTAGACTCTCGTCGAAACTACCAGCTTTATGCCAGGCATCTCGGTGTATGCAGATGCTGTTGCCGTAGAAAATTATGCACCGCAGCATCGTCAGCACTTGCCATTTCTGATCGGGGATCGAGACCCACAGGGCGGCATCACTCAGCGTGCTCGTTGTGTCGTCGAGTTCCTTAAAAAGCGTGTAGAAGTACTGACAATCTGGATGCTGCGTGATCCATTGCCGATGGATCTCCAGCTTCGTCGGCATGAATAAGTCATCTGAGCTGAGCCAGCAAATCCATTCGCCGTGCGCTTCTCGCAGGCCTACATTTAGCGCTGATCCAGCGCCGCCATTTGGCTTGTGGAACGCCCGAAACCGATGATCCTTCCGGCAATAAGCGTCAATGACTTGCGCGGTATCATCGGTCGAGCCGTCATTAACGATGACCGCTTCCCAGTCTGGATCGGTTTGGGCCAGTAAACTATCCAACGCTTCACCCAAGTAACGAACTTGGTTGTAGGTCGGAACAATGACCGTGAAAAACGGGGTCTCAGGCATACGCGAGGAGGACGAAATCTACTGCGGGCGATGAAGATATCCGGATAACAGCTTGACCACAGTGTTGCTCACATGCGGCACCAGGTATTCGGGTGGGATTGTCCAGTCGTTCTTCTGGTCAAGAACCGTGTGGACACAACGTACAATCACCTCCGGTTGGGCACCACTGAGGATGTTACTGCCATGTTCGATGGTTTCCGGTCGTTCGGTGACATCGCGAATGGTCACGTTGGGGACCTTGAAGATGCAGCACTCCTCCTGCACTGTGCCGCTGTCCGACAAGACGCAAAAAGCATTTCTTTCCAGCGTGATGAAATCGAAGAAGCCGAACGGTTCAAGAAAACGAATGTACTGGTTCTCGTTCTTTACACCAAAAGCACTCATCCGTGCTTGGGTCCGGGGATGGGTGCTGATGATGACTGGCATTGCGTATTCCGCTTGGATCCGCTCCAACGCGTCAGTCAATCCTTTCAGCCGCTCCGGTAAATCTACATTTTCCGCCCGGTGCATGGTGACGAGGAAGTATTGGCAGGGTTGAAGGTTGAGAGTTGTGAGTATCCGAGACTCGCGGATCTGGGCGTCGTAGTGTTGGATAACCTCATGAATCGGATTGCCGGTGACGTAGATTTGTTTGCCGGGAATGCCCTCCCGCAACAGGTTTTGGCGGCTCCGCTCCGTGTAGGGAAGCAATACATCGCTAGAATGGTCGATGATGCGACGGTTGACCTCTTCCGGTACGCGGTCGTCGTAACATCGATTACCAGCTTCCATGTGATACACAGGAATGCCGTGACGCTTGGCGACGACGGCGCTGAGACCGCTGTTGGTGTCGCCCAGAATGAGCAGGCGGTCGGGCTTCTCCGACAGCAACACTTTTTCCACGCGAGCTAGAATTTGCCCAGCCTGCTCACCGAACTGGGCACTCTGAATGCCAAGGTGGTGATTGGGTGATCGAACGCCAAGCTCTTGGAAAAATAGTTCGTTGAGACTGTGAGTATAATTCTGCCCGGTATGAACCAGAACATGGTCACATAATGTGTCGAGCTTGGCAATCAGCCGGCTGAGGCGGATGATTTCGGGTCGCGTCCCAAGAATGGTTAATACTTTCATGGTCAGGCCAACAATTCGTCTTCAAGGACCAGTTTGTCGTCCATAGTCAATTTGTACTTGCGTAGCAGTTGTTCGACTTGTGGCTTGGTCATCAGACTGTCTGCGGAACTGTATTCTTTGGTCAGGGTGAACTTGTCGGACACCTCGGTCCTGATTTCGGACAGCATGGGCAGGATCGCGTAATACGCTCCCCGGTCGCAGGTGCGGTGGGATTCCTCATCGGAGACCAGAATCTCATGCACTTTCTCGCCCGGTCGGATGCCGATGATCTTGACTTCGATTGGGCGGTTGCCAATCAAGACCGCGACGAGATCCGTCACCCGCGCCGATGGTACGCGGGGGATGTAGGTTTCGCCTGGGTTGGCGCCTTTGAGGGCGGCAAAGATCGTATCCACTGCCTGTTCTAAGCTCAATAGAAAGCGAGTCATGTCGGTAGTTGTGATCGTGACTGGCCCGCCCGAACGAATTTGATCGTGAAATAGAGGAACAACCGAGCCTCGGGAAGCCAAGACGTTGCCATACCGGACACAAATGAATCGCGTTTGAGGACAGTCTAAATTCGCCTGAATGAAAATCCGTTCCTGAATAGCCTTGGTCATTCCCATCGTATTGACTGGTTTGCACGCCTTGTCGGTGGAGACACCGACCACTGTCTGGACGGGCAGGTGATGGGCGCGAATTGCCCGGATGATGTTCTCGGGGCCGATAATGTTCGTTTGCACCGCTTCGAACGGAAAGTACTCGCAGGTGGGCACCTGTTTCAAGGCCGCCGCATTGAACACGATATCCGCGTTCCGCAAAACGGTGCTAACCGAGTGATAATCGCGCACGTCGCCGATCTGAAACTGTAGCAACCGCTTGAAATTATTATAGATGATGTCATCAGTCGCCACCCGCCGATGCTCATACGACAACCGCATCTCATGCTGTTTGGCCTCGTCGCGGGAAAACACGACGAGCTTTTTCAATTGGCCCAGTTCGCCTGACAACAGGCGTTTGACCAATACCTTACCGAGCGAGCCGGTGCCGCCCGTGACTACGACTGTCTTACCTGTGAGCATAGTTCCTCCTGATTTCCTGATACGGCGTTGGATCTTGGTGCATTTCCCTGATCATTTCCGGCCAAGACGGTGGTAGAAATCCCGTCGCGGTCCGAAAGCGGTCAGAGTTCAAACTGCGGTCACATAAAAAGGCGGCGTCAGGCTCGATCTGTATCTTGCAGCCATAGATATGCTTGACCAGTTGCAGTAAATCAAATTTGGAAATTGGCGCGGCTGACACCTGATACAGGCTATCCAGATGCGGATGCTTTTCAATGATGTCGCCGATGATTCTGGCCAACGCCAAAGTGGTGAATCCACTGAAGATCGCCTTCTGATAACCGCGGATTGTCTTGCCTTCCTGGCTCAAAAACCAGTCAATCAAGCCATGCGAGCTTGCCAGTTCGCGTCCGATGATGGAAGTGCGGACTGTCAGACTACCGGCACCACTGGCTTCACCCAATGACTTCGAGCGCCCGTAAACGTCTTCGGCGTCGGGCGCGTCCGCCTCGGTGTAGTTGCCTTTGCGACCGGAGAACACGCAGTCGGTGCTGATGTGGATAAGACGCGCTCCGGTAGCCTGACACAACCCGGCAAGTTGATGGGGGAAAAGCGAGTTGATGGCAATACTCTGGAGCGGGTCTTTAGCAGCCGCTTGCTGTTTGATGATTCCGATGCAGTTTACAACCACTTCAGGGCGTGCGACGGCAATTGCCCGTACAACCGTATCGAAGTCGTGTGCCGACACATTCGGGATCGCCCGCTTGGCATCAAAAATCCCCAAGTGTGCATAGCGCGAAAAGCCGTCTCGCAACGTCACGTGTGTCTCATGGTCGCGGCTCAGCACCTGCCAGAGCTTGTGCCCTAGCATTCCTGAACCGCCGAGAATCAAGAGTTTCATTATGAGTGAATCGTTTCTGAATCTATTTTCTGCGGATCCAAAAACTCTGGCTGGTTAAAAGATGCCGAGCGGGATCGTACAGCGGGAAAGCCCTTTGGAAAGCATCCCGGTGGTTGGCCATCAGATGGCCCATCGCCAACAAAATCTCAAACTGAGAATTGAAGCAAAGAAACGCCTGTAGCAGATAAGACTCAGTCCAGAACTGGCGAAAACGCGAATTAGTCGCGTAGCCTTTAGAGTACTCGCCCGGCATGGGGATATCGTGAAAATGAATAAGAACTCCTGGTGCAAGCCGCGGCAATACTTCCAGTATCAGGAAGTTCACATCACTTCCGATTCGCACGGTATGGCCTGAATCGATGAACAGAATATCGCCCCGACCGAGCTGACTGAAAAAAGGCAAGGGGAGAGATTCGACTGGCTGTTGAATTAGTTGAGTCAAACATGGCAGGCCATTCTTAATGCGCGAATTTGGGTATGGGTCGACAATCGTGTATTCAGTCTTGGCTTCTGGTTGGTCATGCTTATTCAAAGTCAGGGCGGCTGAGATCACCAACGAAGAGTTACCTGAACCAACCTCCACCAGTCTGCGCGGTTTGTGGCAGCGTATCAAACAGTGAAGTGGGGCCGCACAACTATACGAAAAAGAACTGTTTTCAGTATAGAACGCGCCCCGGTCAGCGGCAGGCGCAGTGGGCCAGTTACACTCGGCGCTGTAGCTTCCTCCGAGTTGTTGCAACAGTTTCAACTGTTCTCCCACGTTGAAATCTAGTCCAACCAATTCACTGCGCTGATCCCACACGCCGCGCCTCTCCAAATCAGCCAAATCCGGAACCGGTGAATAGAAGTGCACAGGCATTGGCAGGCCTTGATGGGCCAGGCAGTGGTCCGTTCCAATGCCAGTCTGCGCCATTTGGCCGACAAGCGGCGCTAAGAATGGCGAGACTTTCTCCAATTCAGCGTCGGTCAACTGGGGGCGGATCCGCAGTGGAAGGCAGCCGCGGCGCGCCCAAGCCTTGGTGACCACCTCGGTGCTAGTGTAGTGTTACATAAATAGCTTTATATTTAAGTAGTGATATTCTATGCTCATGGATGATGAACATCACCGAACGGATTATTTTGTCGCCCGAGGAACAATTGACTCTCCAGCGGTGGGCTCAGGGGAAAAGAT
>CAIKAP010000078.1 GCA_903825435.1 uncultured Verrucomicrobiota bacterium | reverse complement strand
GCAGGGGACGGAAACTCTCCCAGTCGATGACGGTATCGAGACGATTCAACGGGTTGCCCTTGGCCAAAAGGAATTGCACGCGCAGTTCCACATCAAAAAACCGGGAGCTTGAGAGGGCTTGTAGATCTTCATGATGCGAATTGTAACCAATCGCCTTTTCCCAAAGCGAACGGTTTCGTTATCCCAACATCACTTTTCCTGAGTTACCGGAGAAACCCATATGAGTCCGAAACGTATCCATCCTCGAACACTCAGCCTCAGAGGGATACCACCAGTGAAGTGAAATAACAAGATCACCTCACCGATCAAATTCCATCTGCCTTACTTCTTCCGCCATCGGGCGCGGTGGATGGTGTCGCCCTTACTGAGGAAGATATTCTCGAACTCCGTGCGCGCTTCTTCCGGCAGTGACAACGGTGACTCGGCGTTGAAATGGACGGAGGCGGTCATCAACGGCACGATCTGCTCGAAGTACGGACTATTGTCGGTGGCGACGTTGACGGCGCCGTGCGCGGCTAGCGTTCGCCGCAGTTGCTCGACAAACGCCGGCTGGAACAGGCGCTTGGCCGCGTGCCGGCGTTTGGGCCACGGGTCGGGAAAGAAGATGTAGTAGGCCGCGACGCTGGCATCGGGTATGAGCCGCTCGATGAGGTAGGTGAACTCCAACCTCAACAGCCGAACATTAGTCAGCCCGGCGCGCTTGACCTTCTTATCCACCTTCCGCAGCCGCACAAGCTGGCGGTCAACGCCGAGAAAGTTATGTTCCGGTTTTGTTCCGGCTACCCAAGTGAGGAAATTACCCTTCCCGCAACCGACATCAATCTCCACCGGCGCCTCGCGTCCGAACAGGATGCGCCAGTCGAGCGGGTCCAGATAGTTGGCCGGCTGGTAAATCAATTCGCCCTGCTCTCCAGGATCGGATACGCTACGGACGTTAGGTGTGCATGTATGGCTTTCAGGTACGTCAGGATGTCGAGGTGAATGGCGCTGGTCTCGACCGACTCCTGCAACCCGGCACGGAGTCGCTGGAAATGGCTGTTGCGCAGGTCGCGTTCGCGCTCGTTCATCTCGCGCTCGCGGTGGACCAGTTGCGCCGCCAACATCCGGTCCTGGCCTGTAAACGCGGCCACGGCAATTTCGAAGCTTTCCAAAACGAACCGCGCCATCTTCTCCAGTTCCACCCCGCCTTCCTTAGAGAACTCGACGCGCAGCGCGAGCTTCTTCTTCGCCAAGCCCATCAAGTCGCGTTCGACGATGTCGCCGACGGTTTCGAGGTCGTTGCAAAAGGTCAGCAGCGCGACTTCGCGGCGCGATTCGTCGCGGGTCAACGCCTGCCCGGACAATCGGACGAGGTATGTCTTGATCTCGGCATTGAGCAGGTCGAGTTTGTCGTCCTCTTTCTGGACCGCCTCGCACAACACCGCGTTGTTCTCGACAAACACGCGATGCCCGTCGCGCAACATCCCTTGCGCCAAGTCCGCCATCCGCAACAGCTCGCGCGTCGCCTGCGCTAACGCCATTGCCGGCACGCCGAGCGCCGCGCGGTCGAGGTAGAGCGGCCCGAACGCTTTGCCTTCCTCTTCCTTCGTCGGAATCAACCGCTCGACGAACTCGCCAATCACCGGCACCAGCGGCAGGAACACCACCGCCACACCCACGTTCAACAGCGTGTGCAGGTTCGCCAGCACCTGCACCGGGCTAGACGGACTTGCCGCATAAAGCCAGTCCACCATCGGCCCCAGCAACGGCACACACACCGCCGCCCCGGCGATCTTGAACAGGAGATTGCCCGCCGCCATCCGCCGCGACTCGACGCGCCCAAACCCGACGATCAGCGCCGTTACGCCGATACCGATGTTGGTGCCGATCACCACCACCGCGCCGCCGCGGACGCCGAGCACACCCTCGGCGCACAACGCCATCGCGATGCCGATGGTCGCGGTCGCGCTTTGCAGTATCAGTTTCAGCACGACGGCAAACGCCACCAGCCAGACCGGGTGCGCCTCCAGAATCTGCATCACCCCGCGCACCTCCGTGCTCGTTTTCAACGGCACTACTGCTGCCGACAACATCTGGATGGACAACAATAGGAACCCGATGCCGAGAAGAACAAACCCCGAGCCGCGCAACGTGTCGCGACGGCCGAACAGGTACAGCGCAACGCCGAACAGAATGAAGACGGGATTGAACAGGTAGAACTTGAACGCGAGCAACTGAACCGTCAGCGTGAACCCGATGTTGGCACCGAGCATCACCGCCAACACCTGTTGCGAGGTGACGTACCCGGCGTGGATCGCCTCGACCGTCAGCAACGCCACCGCCGTGCTGCTCGGAGCGAAGATCGAAAGCAGGGATCCCGCACCCAAGCCCCGCACATTGCTGCGCGTCGCACTACGCAACAACTGCCGCAGCCGCGGCCCAAACACGCGCTCGCTGCCGCGCCGCAGCAGGTTGATGCCGTAGAGCATCAGCGCAATCGCCGCGAGAAAATTGATGTAGCCCATCATGTTTTCAATTCCAATGGCCGCCCTGCACGGACTGCAACGATGCACAGATTACTAGGCCCGTACCACGACGGCGAATACGCACCTGCTCCATAATCTCCAGCCGCGACACTGGCACATGTATCGTGTCTTTTTTGAGCGGCATTATCCCCACCGGGGTGAAGTTGATGATCAACTCTTGCACTTATTAGATGGTACTGTTGCCCCCATCCCAAATCAAGGAAGCATCTCAGCATTGTCAAACCTCTGCTTCCTCGGCTATAAACGAATGATTATGAGGTACGCCTTAATCATGGCGGGCGGGTCCGGCACGCGGCTTTGGCCGATGAGCCGCGCTGACTTGCCAAAACAACTTATCCCGTTCATCAACGGGAAAAGCCTCCTCCAACTCGCCTACGAGCGTCTCGAAGGACTCGTGCCTCCGCAAAACCGCTACATCTGTGCGGGACAGAAACACGCCGACCTCATCTACCGGTCTATCAACCTGCCCCGCGAACAATTCCTCGGTGAACCGACCGGCCGCGACACGCTCAACGCCGTCGGCTTCAGCGCCGCCGTCATCGCGCAAGGCGATCCCGACGCCGTCATCGCCACCTTCACCGCCGACCACATCATCGAGCCGATTGTCGACTTTCAGAAAATCGTGGACCACGGCTACCGGTTGGCGGAACAAACACCGAATACACTCGTCACCTTCGGCATCGCGCCCACCGCCGCCGCCACCGGCTACGGCTACCTTCAACTCGGCAAACCGATTGACGACTCCGCCCGCGTCGTCGAACAGTTCAAGGAAAAGCCTGACGCCGCCACCGCGCAGCAATACTTCGCCGCCGGACCGACGCGCTATCTTTGGAACAGTGGCATGTTCGTCTGGCGCGCCTCGACGTTGCTCGACTGCATCCGCCGCTATCATCCCGACAACCACGCCGGCTTGATGCGCATCGCCGCCGCGTGGGACACGCCGCGCCGCGACGCCGTCCTCGCCGAAGTTTTCCCGACACTGAAGAAGATCAGCGTGGACTTCGCCGTCATGGAACCGGCGTCGCGCGACCCGCAGGTCCGCGTCGCTGCCGTGCCGATGCCGTTGAAGTGGCTCGATGTCGGCTCGTGGCCGATGTTCGCCGAGACCTGCCGCCACGACGCACACGGCAACGCCCTCGGTGCCGAGCGCGCGCTCCTGCTCGACACGCACAACACCGTTGTCGCCTCCAACGACCCGAAGCATCTCATCGCTACCATCGGCTGCGACGACCTCATCATCATCCACACACCCGACGCCACGCTCGTCTGCCGCAAAGACAGCGCCGAAGCCATCAAGGAACTCCACAAACAAGTCGGCGAAAAGTTCGGCAAGGAGTTGCTCTGACCGTGCAACAGTGGAAAACAGTTTCGCGGGAAGTCATCCGGAAGTTCGGTCCGTTTCTGACAGTCGAAGTCCACGAGATCGAACTGCCCGATGGCCGTCGCGTCGGCGACTGGCCGTGGCTGGTCTCGCCGCATTTCGTCCTCGTCCTGCTGCGCACCACCGACGGACGGTTCGTGATCTTCCGCCAGACCAAGTACGCCGTCAAAGGCACCTCGCTCGCGCCCGTCGGCGGCCACATCGAAGACGGCGAGCGCCCACTGGCCGCCGCCAAACGCGAGGCGCTTGAAGAAACCGGCTACGTCGCCGCTCGCTGGATTTCGCTCGGCCACTTCGTCGTCAACGGTAACCACGGCAACGGCAGCGCGCACTTCTATCTTGCCCTCGACGCGCGCCGCAAGAGCGCGCCGACCGGCGGCGACTTGGAAGAGCAGGAGTTGCTGTTGTTGACCCGCCGCCAACTGGAAACCGCCCTCGACTGCCACGAGTTCAAGACCGTCGCGTGGAGCGCGCTCATCGCGCACGCGCTGCGCTACCTCGACAAGAAGGAGAAACGACCATGCTCAAAACCGGCATCCTCAACCCGCAAATCAACTCGCTGCTGAGCCGCGTCCGCCACACCAACACCCTCGTCATCGCCGACCGCGGCTTCCCCTTCTGGCCGATGATCGAGACCGTTGACATCTCCCTCGTGGACGGACTGCCCAGCGTCCTCGACGTCCTCACCGCGCTCCGCCCCAACTTCGTCATCGGCAAAGCATGGATGGCCCAGGAATTCCTCGCCAACAACAACGCCAAGACCCGCGCCGCCTTCGCCAAGGCGCTCGCCGACATCGCACTCGTCCACGAACCGCACATCGAGTTCAAGAAACGGATCCCGCACGCCATCGGCCTCATCCGCACCGGCGACACCGTCCAGTACGCCAACATGGTGCTGGAGTCAGCGTAGCAAAATGTTCCGGTTTTGTTCCGGCTGCACCCCGGAACACAAAGTTAATGTTCCGTCTGAATTTGTTTCATCCAACACAACAAGTAACGCAGACATCGATCATGGCAGTAAGTTCTCCGGCAGTTATTAGCGAGAACTTTACGGTCTTTCCCCCATTCTCCTAACCTTTGGATCTGCCTGAGGAGCCATTTGCGGTGCACTCTGCAAATAGACCCTACCAGTTGGAATAGGATCTGTTTGTTGGCGGCGTTCAATGTTTCGTTGCTCAATGAGCTGTTGCTCAATCGCCTCTGCCGTCGTCTTGGTATCCCAGAAACTCTTTGCCTCTTGTGGATCATATCCAAAACGCTTCTGCCAATCACCCGCCAACTGCCAAAGACACACGCACGCAACCCCACCCTTGTGTTCGATTCTGATCTGGGCTGGATTGATTCTGGAAATCGCACATTGTTCATAGCGACTATTCCCCACAACGAATTCTGCAACATTGGTTTTTGTGATTAACGAAGCCAAGTACTGTTGTCTCTCTTGCCATTGGCGAATTTCTTCCTCTTTCTGGCGCTGTTGCTCTTGTACCGCCCGTTGTGCGGCGGCCACTTCACGTTGTCTGGCGGTTACTTCAAGTTCGTGTTCCCATTTCAACTTGGCTGATTTTACATCTTTGTTTACCGCCTCGTACAAATCTACCACCACCCTAGGCGGATAAAGTGTACGCTGGTTATCATTACTGAGGAATACTTTGCTCTGTTTGCCTGTTACCGAAACCGGAACCATCCAACAATATTCCTCGTGACTTTCACCGACGGACCTCTCTGCCCGAGCCAATACGATATATTTGGAATCTTTTGGCAACTCTAATGTAAAAACTCCATCTGCATCTGTTTTAGTCACTGGTTGTTCGGAAATCAAAATCTTTTCAACCGCCTCATTCATATAACCATCAATCAGGCTCTTAATTTTATCACGGATTTCTTGGCTACGATTCTTGTTTGCTTCCCAACCCCCAACCAATCCATCGTGATCAGACTTCAGGTGGTTGATCTCGTTCTTAAGTTTGATTTCACTTTCGTCGAGATAACGCTTTAGTTTCTCCGGCTGTAACACATAAATCGACACCAGCCCGAACTTGTAACTTCCGCTGCCTTTAGTAACGATAAAAACACTCCCTTGCACTTGCCCGTCTTGCGGGACCACCACAACTTCTCGCTTACCACAAGCGGAGAGAACTAAGCATATTGCAATCATAAGCGTTGTTTTGATTGTCATAAGTTCTCCTTTGTTAGCAACCATCGCTGATGGCTTTCTAGATGACGTGGAAGTTGGTGATGAGTTTCCTATTGCTGGAAACGACGAAGCTGATGCCGGTCTTCTTGCCGTTAGCATAAGACACGACCAGTGCAATCCCAACAAGCGATGCTCCCAGCACTTTCATCGCGGCATGATAAGAAGCTGACGGCAGAAGGTCAAGCCAACGACGGTGTTCCGGTTTGCCGAGGACGGCGTTTGCTGCCCATTACCCATCAGCGTCTCGTCGGCTTGTTCCGGGGATATTTTTCCTTTGCGGTGGCGGCGGAAAGACGGGATAGTCAAGCCATGAGCACCGACACGCTCCATTCGCGGCTCGCCTACGAACCGCAGCCGCTGATGTTCGGCACCAGCGGCCGGCGCGGGCTTGTCGTTGACCTGACGCAACTGGAAATCTACATCAACGCGCTTGCTGAACTGGAGTACCTGCTCTCGCTGCCGACGGCTGACGGCGGCATCAGCAGCGGCGACGTTTATTACTACGCTTGCGACTTGCGCCCCAGTTCGCCGCAGATCGCGCAGGCCATCGAGCGCGCCATCCGCGACGCGGGGCTGACACCCGTCAATCTGGGCCGGATCCCGACGCCGGCGTTGACCAGCTACGCCATCGAGCGCGGCAAGGGCAGCATGATGGTCACAGGCAGCCACATTCCGTTCGAGCGGAATGGCTACAAGACCAACACCTCCAAGGGCGAGTTGCTCAAGACGGACGAGGCGCCGATCAACGAGCGCGTCGCTCAGGTCCGCCTGCGTATCTACTATCAATCCTTCGATGCGTCGCCGTTCAACGAGCAGGGCTTGTTCAAGGACGCTCACCAGGGCCTCGCGCCCGAAACCAACAGCGCTCGTCGCGCCTACATCGCGCGGTACACCGACTTCTTTGCCGACCGCTCGCTGCGCGGGAAACGGCTGCTCGTCTATCAGCACTCCGCCGTCGGGTGCGACATGCTGGTCGAAATCTTGCAGAAGCTCGGCGCGGAGGTCGTCGCGGCGGGACGCAGCGAGACGTTCGTGCCGATTGACACGGAGAACATCGACGACGCGCAACTCGCGGCGATCCAGTCGCTCGTGGACCAAGCCGGCAAGGTTGACGCGGTCGTCTCGACGGACGGCGACAGCGACCGGCCGCTGATTCTCGGCGTCGAGCGGGGCAAGGCGAAGTTCTTCGGCGGCGATCTGGTGGGGATGGTCGTCGCGGAGTTTCTCGGCGCGGACGCGGTGGTGGTGCCGGTCAGTTGCAACGACGCGATTGACCGTGGCAGCTTGAAGAACGTCGTCGAGCCGAAGACGCGGATCGGTTCGCCGTTCGTCATCGCGGGCATGGAACAGGCGCGAGAGAACGGACGCAAGGTCGTGTGCGGCTGGGAAGCCAACGGCGGCTTCCTGCTCGGCTCCGACATCGAGCGCAGCGGCAGGACGCTGCGGGCGTTGCCGACGCGCGATGCGGTGTTACCGATCCTGTGCGTGTTGTTCGCAGCAGCCAACAAGCCGTTGACCGACCTGTTCGCGCGGCTGCCGAAGCGGTACAGCAAGGCGGCGTTGTTGAAGAACTTCCCGCGCCCGGTGAGCCAGAAGATTATCGAGACCTTCACCGATGCAAGTCGGCTGGCGCCGTTCTTTCCCGGTTTTGGTCCGATCACGAAGCTCGATCTGACCGACGGGGTGCGGATTTACTTCGCCAACGGCGACGTGGCGCACATCCGCCCGTCGGGCAACGCGAACGAGCTTCGCATTTACGCGGTGGCCGACACACAGAAACGTGCCGACGAGATCGC
The DNA here is from genome assembly GCA_903825435.1 of uncultured Verrucomicrobiota bacterium. Lineage (GTDB taxonomy): Bacteria > Verrucomicrobiota > Verrucomicrobiia > Palsa-1439 > Palsa-1439 > CAIKAP01. The sequence continues at coordinate 9,286 of CAIKAP010000078.1, read as the reverse complement.
GCGGCTGGGCGTGGCGGAGCCGTACGGAATTCTGCGGAAGCTGGAGCGTGCGGTGGAAAGTGGTGGCTAGGGTCAGAATCGAACTGACGACACCGGCATTTTCAGTGCCGTGCTCTACCAACTGAGCTACCTAGCCACTCAGTGAATCGGCGCGCACTGTAGCCTTCCGCGCCGCAGGTGTCAAGAAGCGGGACGGACGAAAGATAGTGCTTCGTTACTGTCCCAAGCAGATGTTAACCGCTGGCCTCATACTTGCGGATGTGATCAGAAGCGACTTGCTTGGCCCAACCTTAAACGTGGGACGTCTTCCACAAGCGTAGTATGGTGCGTGGTTGCGTATCGGCCGCCACAACCAAAAATCACGACACCCAACGGATGCGGTAGAAGCGGCTCCAGAAATTGCTAGACTCCACATCGGTGGCATCCAACAATCCGGCGTCATTCACGAAATTCGTCAATGTCTGCCAACAGTCCTTCCTCGCGCGGCAACGCTGTACTCTCCAATTGTGGATCTGTCGTCGGACCTTACCTTGTCCATGGCTTCGCCCAAGTATGGGCTAACGTGAAATTTGTCATGCACGATGTCAGTGTCGAGAACCTCTTTTTTAAGCGTCTGGATAAGCGGCTCCCACATGTCCACCGCCACCGCTTCGAGCGCCTGCTTTTGCGCCGAACCAAAATAAAAACGGACCAATCCGATGGAGTCTCAATGAAACCGGAACAGAACTACTTCTTCTCTTCCGTCTTCGGCTTTTCTTCGGACTTGGCTTCCTCGACGAACATGAGGCGAAGGTCGGTGAGGGAGGAGCGAAGGATCTTGGTCTCGTCGGCTGTAAGATTTCCCTTGGTCTTGCGTTCGAGCATGTCGAGCATGTCGATGAACAGTCGTGCGGCCGGGAGGTTCTTCTCGGACTTGCCGGTGGCGGGGTTGGCGAGTTTGCCGAGGGCGATCATGCCTTGGGTACTGAACAGGCCGACGAGGTCGAGGAACCGCAGCGTGTCTTCGCGGTTGCCAACGGTGTCTTTCTGGACTTCTGCCATGTTATTTCTCCTTCAACGCGGGTTTGACGACAATGATGGCGCGGCCGGGGGCACCGAGATATTTTGTGGCGACACGCTTGATGTCGGCACCGGTGACGACGCGGTATTTTTGGTCAATCGTCTGGAAGTAATCGTAGCCGAGGCCATTTAACTCGTCGATGCCGATGACCATGCCGAGGTCGGCGTTATCCTGCATTTTCACTTTGCGTTGGCCGATGATAGCGTTCTTGGCTCGCTCCAGTTCGTCGGCGGTGACGCCCTCACGCTGGAGGCGTTCGACTTCAGCGAGGAGTTCTTTCTCGCAGTCGGCGACCTGTTTCGGCGTGGTGCCGACGTAGAAGGCGAAGTAACCGGGGTCGAGGCCGAGTTGTTGAAAGGCGCCGCAGTAGTAGCAGAGACCGAGTTCGTCGCGCAGGCGCAGGAACATTCGTGAGCCCATGCCGGAAAAGATTTCGTCGAGCAGTTCGAGCGGGAACCGGTCCTTGCTGTACATGTCGGCGCTGTTGTAGCCGATCAACAGGACGGCTTGTTCCTTCGGCTTGTTCGCTTCCTTGCGGATGGCAGTCGAGATGCGCTCGTTGTTCGTCTTCGGGAACTCGACGTTCTTCTTCTTCATCGCGCCGAACTTGGCTTCTGCTTTCTTCCGGATGTCGGCGGCTTTCACGTTGCCGAAGACGGCGAGGACCATGTTGTTCGGGACTACGTAGCTCTTGTGGAACGCGGCGAGGTCGGCAGGGGTGAGTTTGCCGATGCTGGCCGGTTTGCCGAGGATGTTGAGCCGGTAGGGATGTTTCGGGAACATCGCTTCGCGGAGCAACTGTTGCCCGGCGCGGACGATCTGGTCCTGCTCGGCCTTGATCTCGGCGAGTTGGACTTTGCGTTCGCGTTCCAGCATCTCGGCGGGGAACGTCGGGTTCTGGAGCACGTCGGCGAGCAAATCGAGCGCGAGGTCGAGGTCGTCGCTCATCGAGTGGGTCGAGACGCCGAAGCTGTTGTTGCCGGAGAAATAACTGATGGCGCCGCCGACGGACTCGATGGACTTGGAGATTTGTTCGGCGGTCCGGCGCTTCGTGCCTTTCAATAACATCCGGGAGGCGAGCTTGGTGATGCCGTTGTCGGCGTCGGACTCGGCGATGACGCCGCCCTTGAAGAAGGCGCGAATGTCAACGAACGGGAGCTTCGGGTCTTCGCGGACGAGCAGGCGGAGGCCGTTGGCGAGTTCGATTTTCTCGACGCGGATGCCGGTGGCGACGTCGGCTTTTTGTTCCGGTTTTGTTCCGGAGCCGGTGGGGTTGAGCGAGGTGATGGTGAGGTTGTTGTCGGTGAGGTAAGTCTTGGCGACGCGTCGGATGTCTTCGGGCCGGACCTTGCGGACGTTTTCGAGATAGGTGTCGCCGAAGTTCGGGTCGCCGGTGAGGATGAAGTTGGAGGCGAGGTCGGACGCTTGGCCTTCCATGGTCTTGAGTTTTTCGAGGTGGTTTGCGACGGTGATCTTGATGGCTTTCTTGAACTCGGCGTCGGTGACGAGCTTGTTGGCGAACTGGCTTATCAATTCACGGACAGCGGCGGTGGCGGCGGCGCGTTTGTCGGGGTCGGCAGTGGCTTCGACCTCGAAGATGCCGGGGTAGCCGGGCGTGTAGGAGCCACAGCCAATGGTGTGGACGAGTCCTTTCTTCTGGCGGATCTCGCGGTAGAGGCGCGAGCTGCGGCCTTCGCCGGCGATAATGGCGAGGACGTCGAGGGCGTACACGTCGGGATCCGAGAAGGCGGGGACGTGCCAGGCAAGGTGAAGATGGGAGAGGTTGACGGCCATTTCCTCGTGGCGTTCGCGGAGGCTGAGTTGCGCCGGTTCGGCGGGGAGGTTCGACGGTTCGATGGCGCCCATCTTGAAGTCTTTGGTCAGCTTGCGGATGTAGGCGATGACTTCGGCCGGTGTGATGTCGCCCACGACGACGAAGACGAGGTTGTTGGGGACGTACATCTTCTTGTAGTAGGCAACGACGTCGGCGTGACTGATGCGGTTGTAGATGTCGGGGTAACCGATGACGGGATGGCGGTAGGGATGCGTGGTGTAGGCGGTGGCCCAGAGCGTGCGGTTGGCGCGTCGTGCGGGATCGTCAACATTCATCGCCATTTCGCGGAGGATGACTTCTTTTTCCTTCTTGAGTTCGTCTTCGGGAATGGTGGCGTTCATCACGCAATCGGCGAGGATGTCAACGGAGGTCTGCCAGTTCTCGGAGGGGAGGTTGATGTAATAGACGGTCTGTTCGAAGGAAGTGTAGGCGTTGATGTAGCCGCCTTTGTTTTCGATCTCCTGCGCGATGCCGGCGACGCCGCGGGTGGTCGTGCCTTTGAAAAGCATGTGTTCGAGGACGTGGGAGAGGCCCGCGCCCATCTGTTTGCCCTCAGTGATGCTGCCAGCGCGGCACCAAGCCTGTGCGGTGACGATAGGCGCACTGTGGTCCTCGCGGACGAGGATGGTGAGGCCATTGTCGAGGATGACCTTTTGGACGGGAGCGGTGGTAGCCATGGAAATGATTGCAGTGAAAGCTGCCGCGAGGCAGCACAGGTTGCGGAGGGGTCTCATGGGAAGTGAGACAACTAATTCGAGCCGCTGCTCAATTTTTCCGGGCCGGGATTGAGGTTCTTGTCGCGGCGTCGGTTGCCGTGGGCGGCGCTGCGGGCGTGGCGGACGTAGCGCGGGTGTTCCGGCTGGAACGGGCGGACAAAAGCTTCTTCGAAATCGTAGCCGCCCTTGAAATCTTCGCGACGGTCCTGCTCGGTCTTGCCGAGGATGCCCTTCTCGACCATGTTGAACACGATATCGCCGAAATCTTCGCATTGTTTCACACCCCAATGCGACAGGACAGTCTTCGACATCGGCCCGAACTGCTCGAGTGCGTAACGGCGCAAGCCGTCGAGAAGTTCCTGCCCCGACACGTGCCGGTGGGGGGGGGGGCCTTGCGGGTTCTTCTTGAGCATCTTCACGGTGAAATCAAGACCCTCACGCACAAACATGTAGGCGTCGGGATCAAACCGCGAGTCCTGTTGCACAATCTTTTCGATGGCTTCGGCAAAATTGGGTTTTTGCATCTACGGTTTCCTTACATCGCTCGCCGGCGGGGCGGCCTTCTGGTTCTCCTTGTGGACTCGCCACTGACGGACTGCTGACCCCAACAGGAGTGCGCCCACTAGGAACGCGACAACTTTCATCTCCTGCTTGGTCAGCTTGAACATCGTGCCGCAATATGACGCAGCCAGCCCCGGCTCGCAACAGTTTTTCGCGTTAGGTCGCGGCTTGGCTCCAAGACTCGACCATCTCGGGGAAACGACAGTCGCGGCAGAGCGACTTATCGTTCACGCAGAAATCGAGCAGGATTTGCAGGATGCCTTGTTGGCGGCGCTCGGTGTTGAGGTGGCGGTGCGCCTCGGCATCAGTGGCGAAGAATTGCTGGCCAGCTAGGCGTAGCAGACTGTTCATCTCGCCGTGGGGAAGTGCGGCGTAGCGGCGACGGACTTGGTCGAGCAGGCGGGCATCGGCGTTCACCTCGGCGTAAGCGGCGGTGAACGGGAGGACAACGTTGCTGATGATCTGCTGCACACGCAGCGGGCCGATCAACTCTATCGCCCTGGCCTGTGTTTTGCCGCCGAGGGTGCAGTGGCGTGCCCAGTAGTCGTCGCGAATTTGGAGGAACAGCTTCGCTGGGTCGCCGTCGGACTCGATGGCGCCGAGAACTTTCTCCAGCAGGTTCGGGTGTTTCTTCAACAACGCGGCTGCGCCGCCGAGCCGGCGATGCGGATGATTGAGCGGACGGATGGCGGCGCGTCGCCAAACGGTGTCGGGAAGAATCTTGTCAGCGAAATCAGGACGGAGTTTCCACCAACTGTTCCAGAGTCGTTTGACGCAAGGGTCGCCGCTCGCGGTAGTCGGTAGGAAACCGGCGATGCCGAAGAGCAGCGGCGCGATGGTGGCACGGTGTTCGGCAATCGTGGCGAGCGGGAGACGTTGGGCAAGCGAGCGGAAGGCGGTCTTGTTGGCTTTGTAGCCGAGCGCTTCCATCCAGCCTTCGTAGAACGCCTGCTCGGGACCGGCCCGGTGGATCCATCGGATGAACTTGCGGGTCTTGCTGGCGAACCGCTCATCACCGGCGAGATCGAGGAAGGATTCGATCTGCGGCGGGCTGAGCCGGTTCATGACCTTGATGCAGCCACCACCCTGCGGGCGGACGTTGTGTGGGTAGGAGTCGAGGTCAATGTCGTCGTAGAGCGATTCGATGGGTGCGGCGAGGTGCGGCTGGAGGACAAGTTGAGGTACGGGCATGCCGGCGTGGCTGAAAACGACGGTATCGCCGCCGGCTTCCCAGAGGACAGCGTGGAGGATGACGTCGTTGTAAAGCGGGTCTTCGTAGTGGCGATGCTGGCGCCAGTCGTCGGCGCGGAGGTGGATTTCGATGTCACCTTTGCGTTCGGGCCGGTCATCGAACTGGACGGTGGCGTGGCGAAAATCGGGGCCGGCCTCGACGTTCCACCAGCCGGGGAAGATGATGCGGACGCGGCGTCCGTCGGTCGTGACGAGGCTGTCGCGGTTGAGGCGCTGGTCGTACCAGATGGCTTGGACGAGGCGTTCGGTAATGGAGATGGGGACGTAGTTGCTGTCGGCGTCACGCAACACAGCGCGTACGCTGGCATCGGAGAAACTCTCCCGCAACACACGTGTCCGCAGCTCCGCATATTGTGTCAGTGGCATGACTTGCTCCCTACATCGAAGCCGAATATACTGCGGCCACGATGAAAACGCGACTTTGTTTTGTTGTGGTGATGTTGGCGCTGGCCGGTGCCGGTTTCGCCGAGCCGTTCGATCCACAAACCGATCCGGTGGTCGTGGCGATCCAGAAGGTGATGCCCGCCGTGGTGAACCTGAGCACGGAACGGCTCGTGCAACGCAGTGTCGGCGACCCGTTTGAGGAGTTGTTCCGGCAGTTCTTCGGCGGCCAGGGCCGGGGTCCGCGCATCGAGGGCGCGCAAAGCCTCGGCTCAGGCGCGATCGTGGACGAGGACGGCTGGATCGTCACCAACTTCCACGTCGTGCAACGGGCGACGAAAATCCACGTCGTACTGGCCGACGGCTCGCAGTACGAGGCAAAGTACGTCAGCGGCGACGACAAGAACGATCTCGCGCTGCTGAAGATTGAGGCGAAAAAGAAACTGCCGTTTATTGAGATTGGTGCCGAACGCGAGTCGTTGCTCGGCGAGACTGTCATGGCCGTTGGCGATCCGTTCGGCTTGGAACATACCGTCACGAAGGGCATCATCAGCGCCAAACACCGCAGTTACTCCGCTGGCGACGTGACGTTCAACGACATTCTCCAGACCGACGCCGCGATCAATCCCGGCAATTCCGGCGGTCCGCTCATCAACACACGCGGCCAGCTCATCGGCATCAACATGGCCATCCTCTCGCAGGCGCAGGGCATCGGCTTCGCCATCCCCGCCAAGCGCGTCGCCGAGATGCTGGCGACGTGGCTGACGACGGAGAAACGAGCCCGTCTTTGGCTCGGCCTCCGGTTCGCGCGCAAGGATGAAAGTCTCGTGGTGGCCGACGTGCAGACCGCTAGTCCCGCAGCGAACGCTGGCGTGGCGGTTGGAGACGTGGTGGCGGTGGTGGATGGCGAGAAGTATGCCGATCTATTGCAGCTCCAGCGTCACCTGATCCGCAAAAAAACCGGTGAGTCGGTGAAACTGGAAGTCGAACGTGCCGGTAGGGCAAAGGCATTCAGCATCGCGTTGGCAGCGTTGCCGAAGCTGTCTGTTACGGATTTGTTCCGGACGAAATTTGGTTTGCAGGTACAAGAAATGACTCACGACTTAGCTGAAGCTTTGGGCATCCCAATCGCACAAAGCTTGTTAATCACCGAGGTCGAGAAGGTCAGCCCTGCTGCTTCAGCAGGATTGCGTCGTGGCCTTGTAATCACTCACGTCACCGGCGAGGAAGTGCAATTGATGGAGCGATTGGCTGAGCGTATGGCCGATGTCAAAACCGGCGATGCCGTGAGCTTGGCTATCTTTGTAATCGAACGCCGCGGTAACTTGTTGATTCAACAAACTGCCAGCGTCTCATTGAAGTCGCGCTAAACAACCCATCTGTGTCTAGTTCCGCTTAAGGAGTGACCAGCCTGATTCTGTAAAACCGACGTACTGCGCTGCCGATAGTGGCATCCGTATAGGAAAGACTAGTTTGTCCTGTGTCGGCAGTGATTTGTGAGCTTGGTAAATCCTCTTGCCATGGACCACCGGGCGAATCGCTGTAAAGCACCTTGTACGTTTTACCCGGAACGGATGGCCAGGAAACGAGGAAGCCGCTGCTGTTGGGGGCAACCTTACTCACGCGAAACACCGAGGCACTGTTAGTCGGATTAAGCCCGGCAAGAAACTGATTAGTATTGCTCATTCCCTTCCCATACGGGTCGGCGGCAGGAGCGGCATTGGGACAGTTCGTGCAACCAAAGTACTGCAGTTGCCAAGCGGCGAATTGCGTGAGCACCACAAGACGGACTTGGTCTACGGTATTAGCGTCAATCTGATACACCAAGCTGGAATCAGGCGTCGCTCCAATGTTCAAAACGTTGTTCGTCAGCGCGCCGCTGTAGGTGAAAAGCGTATAAGTACCGGTGGTGAATCCACCAGAATCGGTGATGTTCAGTGTGCCGCCGAGCGTCAAGTTCCCCGTAACAATCACCTGGTCATTTGTGAATCCAAGTCGGTAATTCAGAATCGCCCCAGCATTCAATATGCAGTTACTCCCTATCATCAGTACTCCAGGATTGTTGTCGCCTGGAGAGAGTGTAGCTCCGCTATTGATGGCAATCGCGCGGTTTACTGTACCGGTTCCACTTAGCGTGCCGCCGCTATTGACGCTCACATTACCGCCACCGCTGTTGAGTGCGCCTTCGATCAGAAGAGTGCCGCCGTTTATTGTAGTAGCGCCAGTATATGTGTTGTTCGTGCCGGCTATGATGAGCGTGCCAGCTCCATTTTTGGTCAGCGATAACCCCACACCTTTGATGGATCCATTGTAGTAGCATTGACTGCTCACATTACTAACCGTCAACGTTGCTGAAGGCCCACCGGTAATGACATCGCTTGAGCCAACACAATTCGTGATGCTGCTTACAGTCAGTTTGTAATTGTTTAAATTCAACAAGCCAAACGAGGATGGATTGCTGTTTCCGATGGTTAGAGAGGGTGCGTTTGTAAAGGCATTGGCAACGTTAAGATTAATCCCTGCACTTCCGCCGCCCCATTCAGCGATTAAGTTACTGACCGCATTGTTCGCCACACAAATGTTCAATCCGAAAGCATTCAAGGTGCCCAGAACTACAGGATTGTTGGTCAATGTAATTGTGCCGCTTTCACCATACAAAAGAAGTTGATTCCCCGCACCGCTGATACCTCCGGTGACAATCAACGTCGTTCCCCCACTGAATGTACCCCAAATTCTACCTCCACTCGCACCGACCGTCAGAAGTCCGCCTAGGTAACTCGTACCGCCGCCCGGAGCTGCGATGCTGGTATAGGAGTACCCGTTATCGCCGCCGTTGCCATTGATGGTGATTGGCGCGGTTATGGCCACTCCAGCGGTATTCAGCACCAGGGTGCTATTCGACACAGCGATACCACTAGTGCCTCCCAACGCCAAAGGATTGTCCAACCGGAGAATACCGCCGTTAATGACGGTAGCACCGCTGTAGCTGTTCGCTCCGCTTAACACCTGTACGCCTGTTCCCGTCTTGATCAGCTCAATAGCTCCAAGCGTGTTTTGGATGATCCCGTTGAATGTTCCGCCGCCACCGTTTACACCGATGTTCAGGACAATCGAACCAGCCGTATTCTTGTCAACCGTTCCCGAACCGGTCAGTGCATCCACATAAACAGATTGCCCATCAGCCATGTCGAATCTGGCTCCATTCGCGATGTTCAACGACGACTGATTGGCAGACCAAGTAATATTCTGCCATCCACCGTTCCATAACTGTCCACCGGCAATGTTCAACCAACCGCCACTGCTCATGTTCATACTGACGTTACGTCCAGAACCAATGCCGTTGGCTAGTGTAGTGTTTCCAACGCTTCTTTACATTTGGCAATTTTTGTCATGATGCGGTTCACCGGCGCGGTCCAGACGAACACTTTGGGATTTTGGTTGTGATTCTTCAAGTACTCGGCGATGGCGGCAATCAGCTCTGCG
>CAIKAP010000077.1 GCA_903825435.1 uncultured Verrucomicrobiota bacterium | reverse complement strand
CCGCCTTGCGCGGCATACTGCTGCCAGCGCGCGGCTAGTGTGCTTATGCCAACCTCGGCAGTGGGTTCGTTCGTCAATCCGTCGCGACCGATTAGCAGCAGATTAAACTGATCGTAAGCGGCGGTCCGCAAATTCGTCACGGTTGTAAACGACAGGCCGAAGCGTGTGAGCAAACCGGACGTGGTGCCATGTGGATCATACAACGCTAGCTTCACGCCCGCAGGCAGAGTCAACGCCGGACGCGCCATCGCGGTGCAATCTATCGCATTGGTAAAGACCACACCGTTCGTGTCGCTCAATTCAAATTGGAGCGCGAACGGCCCGGCGGCGGGCGCGGTGAACGAATTGGTATCCCGCCGCTGTCCAGCCGGAGGCAGCGTGAAGGCGCGGCTCGCCCACGCGCCAGAACCCGCGCGCCAGCGCAATGTCAAATTGTTCGTGGTCATCCGGTCATTGTAAATGCGCACGGTGCGCTGCGCCGTTTCGCCCGCGAAGAAGCGCGTGTTGTATTCCTCAGGAAAAACCGCGTTTGGCTCATAGGCCGCCTTCTGCACCTGATAGAGATAATTGTTGGTGGGTTGCAAATCGAACGTTCCCCAGGAAACCACCGGGTCTTCAAACAACGTCCAAGGCCCGATGCCGTTCACGCCATAGCCGCGATACGCTTCGATGGCCATGCGCCACGTCATGCCCTTGGCTTGATTGCGATAGTAACTTGGATCGGCGTAGGCATCATCGCCGAAGATGATGGTAAAATCGGCCGGGGAACTGGACGGCACCCAGAGAAACTCGCCGATGTAGAGCGGCTTGGTATGATCCCATTTCCATTGCCCGCCGGGCATCCAACTGCGCGCGATGTATTGGTCCATCCACCACGCGGCATTCGGCCAGACTTGGTAATCGGGATATTCGTGTGGATAGTGCAGACCGAGCGCACTGGCTTCGCCGGCGGGATCGAGGTCGGCCTCGAAGGTGATCGGACGCGTGGGATCCATACCCTTCACCACGCGGCCCATCGCGCCGAGTTGCGCGGGCGTGGCGGCATATAATTTATCCCCGCCGCAATGCAGGATTTCGTTCTCCAGGCTCCACAGGACAATCGAAGGATGATTCCGGTCGCGCTGCACGGCGGCGGAGAGGTGGCGGGAGTAGTTGGTCCAGAAAGTCGAGTCGCTCAGCTTGTAAGCATTCGGATCGCACCAGACTGCGCACTCCTCCACGATCAGCAAGCCAACCTCGTCGGCCATTTCATACCAAGTTTCATCCCACGGCTGCGTGTGGAAGCGGATGGCCACGTTGTTCCCGGCTTTGACATCCTGGAGGATTTTTTTGATTTGATTGGTCGTCTGCAAGTCGGTGGTGGGCCAGGTGGCGGTGGCCAGCAGGTTGAGGGGCGTGCCGTTAAGAAAAAACTTTCCCGACTCGGCCCAGAACTCGCGAAAGCCAAATCGAGTCAGCATTTGGTCAGTTCCTTGCGGACTGCTGATGCTCGTCTCCAGGGAATAAAGATACGGATCGAGATGACTCCACAGATGCGCCGTGGTCCAGGGTGCCGCGATGTCCAGCGACACGTTTGTGAGCGGTCCGACCGTCACCTGCTGCCAAGGCAGTGACAACACCGGGCTGCCGGCCGCGAGCACGCGGTTGGTAAGATTGACGGTTTGCGCCGAGGCGGTGTCGTTGCGCAGAGTCAGCCGCACAGTGACCAGATTGCTGCGCACAGACGGCATCACGAACACGTCGGCAATCGAAACCGCCGGCAAGCTCACCAGTTTCACCGGCTGCCACGGGCCGTATAATTCATAGCGGCCGCCGATGGGCGCAAGGATGTTCGTTTTGACAAAATCCCGCGCATCCTGCGCGGACGGCTTGGTGCTGAAATCCACCGGCGCGGCGAACGTGGCGGACCAGTCGGTGACGCCGACGATCAATTCATTGGTTTGGCTCGTCAACGCAGCGCTCGTCACGTCGAACTCAAACGGCTCGTAGCCGTTGAGGTAGCTGCCGACGAATGCGCCGTTGAGCCAGACTTGCGCGTTGTATTTCACGCCACCAAAACGCAGCTTGAGCTTCGAGCCGGCCATGCCAGCAGGAATCGTGAACGTGCGGCGGAACCAAGCGTGTTCGTTCTGATAGCCGGAAAGGAAACCAGGCACGGTCATCGTCTGCCAGGAATTGGTGGGAGGAAAATTGAGCTGGCTCACCTTGGCGAATTGCCAGGTGCCGCCGAGGTCGAGTTCCGTGCGCGCGGCGTGGGCCGAAGGAATTACTGTCATCACCACCAGAAGTCCGGCAAAGAATACGCCCACCCAGAAGCGTGAATACATAACCAAACGGGTCATGCTCGAAGCCTAGACCCCCGTAATCAAACGTCAAGAAAGGTTCGTCCCGGATGCCGCCCGCGCCGGCAATCGGAAACTGTGCGGCGATCATCCATGCCGAGCCCGATTCGCCTCACACAAAAACAATCTTGGTGGTGGTCTCCTTTTCGTCCCAGCCGCGCGTCGGCTCCGCCGTGACGGAGGAGATGTCCTTGATGGAAAGTTGCCGGCCCAGGGTCTTCGGCGATTTCACGTCCACTTCCGCCGGATTGCAGGTCTGCTGCGAAATCTTCTGATGCGGCGCGGGCTTGTAGCGGACGTAAAGCATCTTAGGGGTTTCCGGCGCAAAGTAGAGGATGCGCGATTTTTCCGGGATGCAGGAATAGGCCTTGCCCATGATGGTTCCGCCAAACGTGAACCGCTTGAGATAGCTGGCGTCGCGGTTGGTGTAGGCGCAGGTAAAAACTTTATCGCGGTCGGGCAGGCCGCAGTAGAACAGTTCCGGCCCGACGAATAATTTCTCGGGCAGCTCGGTGACCTTGTAGGTGCCGTCCTTGAACACGAGCAGCACCTTGTCGAACTTGGTGCATTCGAGCTTGAACTCGTCGCCGCTCACCTTGTAGCCCACGTAGCCGGTCTCGCGGTCGTAGGCGACTTTGAACGACTTGAACGCCGCCGCCTTCACATCCACTTCCTCGTGGCGCGCGGACTTGGTCGTCAGGCGCGGATAGATCGGCCCATATTTTTCCAGCAGCGCTTCGAGATGGCCGATGACATATTTCGTGAGGCTCTTGAGATTCTTCAGCGTCTCGGCGAGTTCGGCCTTCGTCTTTTCCATCTCCTCGCGATGCTTGTTGATGTCGAACAGCGAAATCCGGCGGATGCGGACCTGCAATAATTTCTCCACGTCCGCGTCCACGATCTCGCGCACGAGCTGCTTCTTGAACGGGTTGAAGCCTTCGTAGACGGCTGCCATCACCGCCTCGTTTGTCTTGCACTTCTCGATCAGTTTGTAGATCCGCTCCTCGATGAAGATGCGTTCCAACGTGCGGTAATGCAGTTCGTCCAGCAACTGCTTCTCGCGCAGCTCCAGTTCGCGTTTGAGAATGGCGACGAGTTGGTCAGTGTTCTCGCGCAGAATTTCTGACACGGTCAACTCCACCGGCCGATTATCCTTGATGACAACAATGCGGCTCGCGATGGACACCTCACAATCGGTGAAGGCGTAAAGCGCGTCCACCAGCTTCTCCGCGTCCACGCCGGACGGACATTTGACTTCGATCTCCACGGTCTCGGACGTGAAATCATTGACCGATCTGACCTTGAGCTTGCCCTTTTGCACCGCGTCCTCGATGGACGCGATCAGCGATTCCGTCGTGGTGGTCGGCGGGATTTCCTTGATGACGACGGTGGACTCGTCCTTGGTCTTGATCTTGGCGCGGACTTTCACCGAGCCTTTGCCGTCCTGATAATCGCGGGCGTCCATCAAACCGCCGGTCGGAAAATCCGGCAGACACTTGAACGGCTGCTTCTTGAGGATCGCGATCTGCGCTTCGAGCAGCTCGGGGAAATTATGCGACAAAATCCGCGCGCTCAAGCCGACCGCAATGCCTTCCGTGCCGAGCATGAGCGTGAGCGGCAGCTTGCACGGCAGCGACACCGGCTCCTTGTTGCGCCCGTCGTAGCTGGGAATGAACTCGGTGATGGAGTCGTTGAAAACTTCCGTGCGCGCCAGTTCCGTGAGCCGGCATTCGATATACCGCGAGGCGGCGGCGGGATCGCCGGTGAAGATGTTGCCAAAATTCCCCTGGCCCTCGATGAGGTAACGCTTGTTCGCCAGCACCACGAGCGCGTCGCCGATGGACGCATCGCCGTGCGGATGATACTGCATCGTGTGGCCGACGACGTTGGCCACCTTGATGAACCGCCCGTCGTCCTTCTCGTGCAACGCCCAGAGGATGCGCCGCTGCACGGGCTTCAAGCCGTCCGCCAGGCTCGGAATCGCGCGGTCGCGGATCACGT
>CAIKAP010000076.1 GCA_903825435.1 uncultured Verrucomicrobiota bacterium | reverse complement strand
TGTCCTCCAACACCAGCCCTACCACGCCTTCCGCGAACTCCCGGACCGGCACGACTGCTATTGCACCTCCAACCCCAAAGTCCAAACCTTCCTCAAAGCTTGGATCGCCGAATACCTCGACCTGTTCGGCGACCTCCGCTATTTCCATCTCGGCGGTGACGAAGCCTATGTCTTCGGCAAATGCCCGCAATGTTCCGCCGATCCCACGCCGCAAGGCCGGAACAAACTCTTCGGCAGCCACATCCGCGCCATTGCCGAACCGCTCCTGAAGAAACAGATCCGCCCCGGCATCTGGAACGACATGATCATGACCGACCCCGGCGCGACCGGTCTCAGCCCGCGCGACTTCGTGATCTGGGACTGGAACTACTGGGACACCGAGCAAACCCCGCAACAGGTCAACCTGCATGCGCTGGGGCGATTCACGCAGGCAAACATCGCGACCAGTGGCATTCTGAAAGACTTTCCGAATCTCGTTGATGATGCCGGCAAGCTGCGCCCGTTCGGTTCAGTGCAGGTGTTGAAGAAGTACGGGTTTGAAGTGATCCTGTGCAGTGCCTCACGGTCATACGGCGACACCTTCTATTGTCCCCTGCCCGTCCACGCCAAGAACATCGTCGGCGCAGCCAAAACAGTCGCCGCCGAAAACCTCCTCGGCCATTGCGTCACAAGCTGGGCGGTCCGGTTCAATGACTACACCACCCAGATTCCCTACATCGGCCTTGCCGCCAAAACCACGGCTGAGAAATCGAGCGACGAACTCCTCGCCGACTACTGCCGGGAACTGTTCGGGGCGGACCCGGCCAAATTCATCAAGGCCATCAACCTCCTCGGCGTGAGCCTGCCGTACATGCAATCGGGCAGCAGCAGCGTCCAGTGGAACACCATGAAAGACTCGCTACCCGCCCCGGCCGGTTACCTGCAACAATACCTCGCCGACCTCACCAAGAAATATCCCTCCACGCCCACCTACCAGCAAAACGCATTCCGGCAAGCCGTGACCGACATCCCCGAAGGCATCAAGCTCCTGACCGAAATGTTCGCCGACGCCAAGGCAGGGTTTGACATTCTTGACGGCTGGCTGACCGGTGCCCGCTACCAACTCGCCACCGCGCTGATTGTCCAACGGCACTTAACCGGCGTGACCGACCCCGCGCTGCCGGCGCTCCTCACCCAGCGCAAGCACGAATATGCGGCGTACCTGAAACACCGTGAAACCCCGCGCAGCGCCGACAAGAACGCCGCCCTCGCCTACGACGCCTTGATTGATTTGTTGGAGGCGCGGATAAACGACTGAGTCCGGAGGCTGGAGTTGACCAAAAGAGACCGTTGCCGTACACGACGACGGCGTCTCGTCTGACTCGGCTCGACTTCGCTACCAAAGAACCTTCCTCATTCGGCCAGTTTTGGGGAGAGGGAGAACCCGTGCGCCGCGGCCATTTTGTTGAGGTAGCGGAGCGTCTGCTCTTGGTACTTCTTTTCATAGTCGGCGATCCCGCGCTCCACG
>CAIKAP010000075.1 GCA_903825435.1 uncultured Verrucomicrobiota bacterium | reverse complement strand
GCAGAGCTGATTGCCGCCATCGCCGAGTACTTGAAGAATCACAACCAAAATCCCAAAGTGTTCGTCTGGACCGCGCCGGTGAACCGCATCATGACAAAAATTGCCAAATGTAAAGAAGCGTTGGAAACACTACACTAGGTGGCATCGCGGGAATGGCCTATCCACAGGAATCCTTCCACGGCGTCTTCGGTGTGCGGATCAATTACTGAGCATCGTCATGCGAACCCGATTCTCACCCATTCGCCGTTGGCTGACGGCGCTGGCGGCCACATGCCTGTTCATGTTGACGCCCCGCACGGCGTGTCCGGCTAGAGTGCAGCCGGTGGCTTACTCCGAGTACCAGCTCAAGGCCGCGTTCTTGTTCAACTTTACTCAGTTCATCGAATGGCCCACCAACGCCTTCGCCGACGCCAACGCCCCGCTCGTCATCGGTATCCTCGGCAACAACCCATTCGGCGCCGTGCTCAGCCAGACCGTCGAAGGTGAGACCGTTCACGGCCGCAAGGTCGTCATCAGACTCTTCAAACGCATCGAAGATGTGCACGCCTGCCAGTTACTGTTCATCAGCCGCTCCGAACAGGCGCGCCTGCCGCAGGTGCTGGCTGCGCTAAAGGGCGTCCCTGTCGTCACCGTCAGCGACAGCGACCAGTTCGTCCGCCACGGCGGCATGATTGGGTTCGTGATTCACGAGAACAAAGTCCGCTTCGAGATCAACTCCGAGACCGCCGCGAAGGCCAGCCTCAAGGTCAGCTCCAAGTTGCTGAACCTGGCGTTCAGCCTGTACCCTGAATCGGAAAGGGAGGGCGGCTGACATGACTTGGTGGTACCGCATGGGACTTCAGGACAAGCTGATGTTGATCATCCAGATCACCAGCGCCGCCGCGTTGCTGCTGGCGTCGGTCGCATTCATGGGCAACGTTTGGTTCACCACCCGCCGTACGATGGCCAATGACCTGGCGGTGCTCGCCGACGTGCTCGCCGCCAACAGCACCGCCGCGCTCTCCTTCAACGACGCCTCCTCCGGACGCGAGACGTTGCAGGCGTTGCGCGCCCGCCCTCACATCCTCCGCGCTGACCTCTACAACAAGAACGACCAGCCCTTCGCCTCATTCATCGGCGAGGAAGGCAATCCATTGGCACCTGTATCCCCGCCCGGCCCCGACGGCGAACGCTACGAAGGGAACTCCCTAAAAGTGGTTCGCCCCGTCGTGCTCAACAACAAACACATTGGCACTCTTTGCATCGAGAGCGACCTGCATCCACTCTACGACCGCCTCCGCGTGTACGGACTGATGACCGTCTTCGTGTTGCTGCTGGCCATCGGCGTCACCTATGTCCTCTCCGCCCTGCTCCAACGCAGCGTCTCTGATCCCATCCTCGCTTTGGCCCGCATCGCCCAGAGCATCACCGCCAGCAAAAACTACTCCATGCGCGCTGAACAACACAGCGAAGACGAGATCGGCCATCTGACCGCCATCTTCAACCAGATGCTCGACGGCATCCAGCGAAGCGAGACGGCACTCCAACACGAGATCACCGAGCACCAGCGAGCCGAGGACGAAGTCCGTCGGCACCGCGACCACCTCGAAGAACTGGTGGCCGACCGCACCAACGCTTTACGGTCTGCCAATGAACGCCTAAAACAAGCCAGCCTCGCCCTCGCCCGTTCCAACTCCGAACTGGAGCAGTTCGCCTACGTAGCCAGCCACGATCTGCGCGAGCCATTGCGCACAATCACTAGCTTCGTCCAGATCCTCCAAGCCCGCCTCCAAGGCAAGCTCGACGCCGACAACGAACGCTACATGAACTTCGTCGTCAACGGCGCCCTCCGTATGGACGCCCTCATCACCGGCCTGCTCCAGTACGCCAGGGTGGAAACTCACGCTCAGGCATTCCAACCGACCGATTGCAGGACCGCGCTGGACATGGCGCTGGAAAACCTACGCGCCACCATCGAGGAAACCGGCGCCAAAGTCACCTACGACCGCCCCTTGCCCACTGTCCAAGGCGACGTGACCCAACTGACCCAACTCTTCCAGAACCTCATCGGCAACGGCATCAAGTTCCACCGCCCTGACGAGCCGCCACAAATCCACATCGGCGTCAACCATCAGAACTCCGAGTGGGTCTTCAACGTCCGCGACAACGGCATTGGCATTGACTCCCAGTACCACAAACGTATCTTCGTCATCTTCGAGCGCCTCCACTCCTCTGACAAATACCCCGGCACCGGCATCGGCCTCGCCGTCTGCCGCAAAATCGTCGAGCGCCACGGAGGACGCATCTGGATCGAGTCCGAGCCGGGCAAAGGCTCCATCTTCTTCTTCAGCATCCCTGCCACGTCCAACGATGCCTGATAAAATCGCTGGCCGTTGCCCGCGTTCTTGGGTAGAGTAATAGCCATGCAGGAACTCTACCGCAGACTGCTGGAGTTCACCGAAGAAGGAGTGAATTGTTACACCTTCGACGAGGCCAGCATCCTCATGGCCAACCGCGGCCTTGTGCGCATCCTTGGCCTCGACTGTCCTCCTGAAGCCCTCGTCGGCAAACACCTCGACGAAGTCCTCGCCTACGTCGAGCCACCCGGCACCATCCGACGCCTCCTTGAAAAAAACGGCGAAATCCACGGCTACGAGTACCATTTCAAGACCCTCAAGGGCGAGGACCGCTGGGTCCTCCACGACTCCTTCCTCACCGCCGACCCGTTCACTGGCCAGCGCGTCGTCCAAGCCATCGTCCGCGACATCACTCCCCTGAAACGCGCCGAACGCGAACTCGCCGCCGAAAACGAACGCCTCGAAGTCCTCGTCCGTCTCTACCAAATCTCCGACCTACCCGCCGACACCATCACCAACGTCGCCCTTGAGGAGGGCGTTAGACTCACCGCCAGCCACTACGGTTGTCTCGGCTTCCTCAACGAGGACGAATCCGTCCTTACCATCCACCACTACTCCAAACAACTCCGCGCCGAGTCCGCCCCCGGCGACAAACCCGCCATCATCAAAATCCACGAAAGCAGCCCGTGGATGGAAGCCATCAGCCAACGCCATTTCATCATCCACAACAACCCCACCACACCCGACGCCTGCCCGCCGTGTTTCCCTAAGGACCACACCACACCGACCCGCTACCTGACCGTGCCCGTCTTTGACGGCGAACGCATCGTCGCGCTCGTCAATGTCGCCAACAAAGAGTCCCCCTACACCGAAGCTAATGCGCGCGGACTAGCCCTATTGATGGCCAACCTCTGGCAGTTGCTGCGCCGTAAACGTATTGAGGAGGAACTCTACAAGCACCGCACCCACCTCGAACTGCTCGTCGCTAGCCGCACCACCGAACTCGCCCACTCCAATGCCGCCCTCCAAGTCCAACTCACCGAGTACGCCCATATCGAAAAAGCCCTCCGCGAAAGCGAAGAGCGTTTCCGCCTCGCCGTCACCAGCGCCCCCATCGCCGTCTTCCGACACGACCAGAAACTACGCTACACGTGGATCCATTATCCGAAAGCACCATTTCCCGTCTACGATCTCGTCGGCAAGACAGACGCCGAGATGTTATCCTCAGAAGAAGGCGCCGCCATCACCGAATTGAAACGCGGCGTCCTCGACACCGGCACCGGCACCCGCGCCACGCTGCCCCTCACCTATCGCGAAACCACCTATTTTTACGATATCACTATCGAACCGTTGCGCGACCCCGATGGCCACATCACCGGCCTCACCTGCATCGCACTTGACATCACCGCGCGTCACAGCGCCGAAGAAGACGCCCGCCGCGAAGCCGAACTGCTTCAATTGACCCACGACGCCATCCTCGTCTGCGACATGGATGGACGCATCCAGTTCTGGAACCGCGGCGCCGAACGCATGTACGGCTGGCGGCAGAACAACGTGCTGGGACAAAAATCCCACGAGATCTTGGGAACACACTCTCCTGTCCTTCTGAAACAGATTACTGCCGAACTACTCGAGAACGGGCGCTGGGAAGGTGAACTGGAACAGCTTACCTGCGACGGCCACCACCTCGTCGTCGCTAGCCGCTGGGCCTTGGTTCGCGACGCCAAAGGCTACCCCAGCGGTATCCTCAAAACTAACAACGACATCACCGAACGTAAACACGTTGAGGAGAACCTCCGCCTCTCCAACGTCGAACTCGAACAATTCGCCTACGCCGCCTCCCACGACCTGAAGGAGCCGTTGCGGAGCATCTCCGGCTTTCTCCAACTCCTCCAACACCGCTACGCCGGCAAACTTGGCTCCGATGCCGACGAATACATCCGCTTTGCCGTGGACGGCGCCGGGCGCATGCGCAAGCTGATTGACGACCTACTACAGTATTCCCGCGTGGGACGCCAAGGCCGCCCCTTTGCACCCACCGACTGCAACGCCGTCCTCAAGACCGTCATCGGTAACCTCCAGCCAGCCCTCGTCGAACAACAAGGCACCGTCACCAGCGACCCATTGCCTACCATCATGGCTGACTCCACTGAACTCACCCAGCTTTTCCAGAACCTCATCGGCAACGCCATCAAATTCCACGGCTCCAAACCGCCCGCCATCCACGTCGTCGCCAAACAACGCCCCGGAGAATGGGTCATCACCGTCCGAGACAACGGCATCGGCATTGACTCGAAAGATTTTCAGCGCATCTTCGTCATCTTCCAACACCTCCACAGCCTCGAAGAATATCCCGGCACCGGCATCGGGCTGGCCCTCTGCAAGAAGATCGTCGAACGCCACGGCGGTCGCATCTGGGTCGAGTCCACACCCGGCAGCGGTTCTGCGTTCCACTTCACCCTACCCGAGCAAGGGAATACCCTCTCATGAAAACCTGCAACAGTAAGCTCATCGAAATTCTCCTCGTGGAAGACAACCCCGGCGACGTCATCCTCACCGAGGAAGCGCTTCGCGACGACAAACTCAAAGTCACACTCAACGTCGTCAACGACGGCGAGGAAGCCATGGACTTCCTCAACCGCCGTGGCGCCCACACTAACGCCCCACGCCCTGACCTCATTCTCCTCGACCTCAACCTCCCAAAAAAAGACGGGCGCGAAGTCCTCGCCGAAATCAAAAACGATCCCCTCCTCAAGAGTATCCCTGTCGTCATCCTCACCACCTACCAAGCCGAGGAAGACATTCTTAAAGCCTACGCCCTCAACGCCAACTGCTACGTCCAGAAACCCATTGACCTCGATCAGTTCATCAAAGTCGTGAAAAACATAGAATCCTTCTGGTTCACCGTCGTCAAACTCCCGGAACACAACCCATGAACGACCAACCCATTCGCGTCCTGCTCATAGAAGACAATCCCAGCGACGCCCGCCTGCTCTCCGAGATGCTCCGCGACACCCAGACCACCCCCTTTGAACTGACCTGGCTCGACCGACTCTCCAAAGCCATCGACCGACTCCACACCAACCCCGTCGACGTCGTCCTCGTGGACCTTACCCTGCCCGACGCCACTGGACTCGACACCGTCATCAAAACCCGCGAGATAGCACCCGACCTCCCTATCATCGTCCTCACCGGATCTTCTAGCGACGAAAAAGCCATCGCCGCCCTTCGTGCCGGCGCACAGGACTACCTCGTCAAAGGTTGGGCCGACAGCGAACTCATCATACGGACCATCCGCTATGCCATCGAACGCAAACGCACCGAAGCCGAACTTGCCCGCTACGCCCGCGAACTTCGCGCTTACAACGAACAAATCCAAGCCGACCTCCTCCTCGCCCGCGAAGTCCAGATGGCGCTCCTGCCCCAGCACTACCCCACATTTCCGCCCGGAACAAAACCGGAACAATCCCTCTTCCAGTTTTACCATCATTACCAGCCCGCTGCTCTCCTCGCCGGCGATTTCTTTGACGTCTTCCCCATCAACGACACCTCCGCCGGCATCTTCATTTGCGACGTCATGGGACACGGGATCCGCGCCGCCCTCATCACTGCCATGATTCGGCCACTCGTGGACGAACTCATCGCCAAAGCCGCCGATCCCGGCAGCCTCCTCAACGAAATCAATCGCGAACTCGTCAGTATTCTCCGACAAACCGACGCCACCATTTTCGCCACCGTCTTCTACATGGTCATCGACGCCGCCAGCCACGAAATCCGCTACGCCAACGCCGGCCATCCCGCCCCGCTTCACCTCCAACGCAGCCGCAACACCATCATCCCCATCACCAATAACAACCGCCCCGGCCCCGCGCTAGGCCTGTTCCCCGACACCATCTACACCACCCTTCAGCATCCTTTTGAATCCGGCGACGCCATTTTCCTCTACACCGATGGTCTTTTTGAGATCACTAATGCCAGCGGCGACGAATACGGACAGGAACGCCTCCTCAACATCACACGCCAAAACCTCGCACGGCCCACGCCGGAACTGTTCAAGGAATTACTCCGCGACTCCCAGCAATTTGCTGGCGCACAAGAGTTCATCGACGACGTCTGCCTGCTCAGCGTCGAGATTGCCTGACCCGCATCCGCATCGCCGCCAGCGTCAACAAACCCGCCGCCATCGTCCCCAGCCCCAGCCACCACATCACCGTCGGCGCCGGTGTCCGCCTCAACACCGCCGTCCCGAACTGCAACCAGAACGCGATCACCGTCGTCAACGATGTCAACATCCCGCGCGCCGCGAACACTGCCCCGCGCCGCGTCTCCTCCACGTGCTCCTGCAACTTCGCGTCCACGTGAATCGCCGCCATCGCCGCCGCCGCGCCCACCACCACCAACGGCACCGCCACCCACACCTGCCTCGTCAACCCCATCCCCGCCAACGCCGCGCCCACCACCACCAACTGCAACGGCGTAAACCAATCCGCCCGCACCCACTTGGGGCCGCGCGCGCAAATAGCCAAGCCGATCGCCGCACCCGCGCCGCCGGCGCCGATCAAATAGCCCACGCCGCCGGTCCGCAAACTCAACGTCTCCATCGCGTACCCCACGATCTCCACCAGCAACAATCCGCCCACGAAAGCAAACGCCGCCGCCACCCACACCAGCCGCCACGCCAGCGCGTTCCCCCACAAATACGCCAGCCCCGTCCGCAACTCCGACCACCCGCCCGTTGAGCGCCCCACCACGTCACGCGATGTCGCGTGCGGCGGCATCTTGATCCGCCACAGGCACCACACACTGAACACATACGCCGCCACGTTTGCCGCCACGCCGGCCATCACGCCGAACACCTCCGCCACAAATCCTCCCAGCGCCCGGCCGCCGATGGCCGCCACCGCGATGCTCGTCGTGAACAGCGTGTTCGCCTGCATCAACTTGTCCGCCGGCACCAGGTTCGGCACCAGCGCCACGCGCGCCGGCAGATAAAATGTCGCCATCGTCCCGACCACGAAAATCAGCGCGTACACCACGAACAAGTGACTCTCCTCCACGCGCCCCGTCTCCAGCGGCCACACGTACGCCACAATCCCGAGCACCACGAACGCGCGGAACGCGTCGCTCACCAGCAACACGCTGCGCCGTTGCCACCGGTCCAGATACGCCATCGCCACCGGCCCGAACAACAACCCCGGCACCGCCACCGCAAAGAGCATCTTCGCCGTCTCGATCCGCTCGTCGTAGTGGTGCCGGTGAAACAGCTCCAGCAGCGCCATCTGCATCAGCGCGTCGCCGAGCGACAACGCCACCAGCGACGCCCACAACCGCCGGAACCCGGCGTTCTGGAATAGTTCACGCATGTTCTTCGATAAATCGTTTCATGTCTTCCGCCACCGGCGCTTCCCACCGCATCCGCTCCTGTGTCGTCGGATGCCGCGCCGACACCGCCGTCGCGTGCAGCGCGTGCCGCGGCATCAATAAACACCGCAACATCTCTTCCGTTACGCCCTTCGCGATGAATTCCAAGTACCACCGTTCATCCGGCCCGTACACCTTGTCGCCAACAATCGGATGACCGAGCCACGCCATGTGAACTCGCAACTGGTGCGCCCGCCCGGTGCGCGGCTTCAATCGCACCACTGTGAACTCCTTCAGCCGGCGCTCGACCTCGAACTCCGTCATGCACGGCTTGCCTCCGGTTTCGTCCACGACGCGTTTCGTGTACACCACCGCGTCCTTTGTCAGGCCGATCGGCTTGTCCACCACGCCGCGCTCCTCCGCGAACCGGCCCCAGCAAATGGCAACGTACTCTTTCTCGATTTCACGGCGCAACATTTGTTTTCCAAGAATCTTGGCGGCCCGCTCGTTTTTGGTGACAACGATAACGCCGCTGGTCTCGCGGTCGAGCCGGTTCAGGAATCGCGGCGTTGCGACGCCGTGCTCGCGCACCCAGACGGCAAGCGACAACTGGCCCGGACGCGAGGCGGAGTGACAGACGAGGTTGCCCGGCTTGTCCACGACCAACAGGTCGGCGTCCTCGTACAGGATGTTCACTTGGCTGGCCCGAATTGCAACTCGACCAGATGCGCATACGGACCGTGTCGGGCGAGCAGTTCTTCGTGCGTGCCGCGCTCGGCAACCTGCCCGGCTTGGAGTACGAGCACGGAAGACGCGTCGCGGATCGTCGAGAGCCGGTGCGCAACGACGAACACGGTCCGGTTTTCGCGGAGCCGGCGCAGCGTCCGCAGCACGGCGGCCTCGGTCTCGGCGTCGAGCGCGGCGGTCGGTTCGTCGAGGATGAGGATCGGCGAGTTCTTGAGGAAGGCGCGGGCGAGCGCGAGGCGCTGGCGTTGGCCGCCGCTGAGCGTCGTGCCGCGTTCGCCGAGCGGCGTGTCGTAGCCCTCCGGCAACGCGCTGATGAACTCGTGGGCCTCGGCTTGTTTGGCCGCTTCGATGATCTGGTCGCGCGTCGCGTCGGGCCGGCCGTAGGCGATGTTCTCGGCGATCTTGGCGGAGAAGAGAATCGGTTCCTGCGGCACGATGCTGATCTCGCGGCGCAGTGAGCGGTATTGGTAATCGCGCACGTCAACACCGTCCACGAGGACGCGGCCTTGTTGGGGATCGTAGAACCGCAGCAGCAGGCTCAGGAGCGTGGATTTGCCGGAACCGCTGGGGCCGACGAGCGCGATCATCTCACCGGGGCGCGTCTCGAAGTCCACGTCTTTGATGACGGTCCGGCCGGGGTCGTAGCTGAAACTGACGTGCTCGAAACGGACAAGCCCCCGGCAATCGGTGAGCCGGCGGGCTTTCGGTTTGTCGCTGATGACGGGGTTGGCGGTGAGAATCTCGACGACGCGACGGAACGGCGCAAGCGCGCCCTGGACGGCGGTGGCCAGCCCGCTGAGCGTGGCCATCGGCGTGTAGAGCATGCCGACGTAGGTGATGAAGACGATCAGTTCGCCGACGCTGAGATGCCCGTTGAGCGCGCGTTCGCCGCCGACCCAGATGATGGCGACGGTCCCGGCGGCGGTGATGAGGCCGGCGATGAACCCGACCATGATTTGTTCGCGCATCAGGCGGAGGTTGGCCTCGACGGAACGGCCGGTGTCGTCCTCGAACCGCCGGCGTTCGTCTTCTTCGCGGACGAAAGCCTGGACGGTCCGGATGGCGGTGAGGGTTTCCTGGATCAGGGTGCTGAGTTTGCTTTCGCTGTCGTGAAACTCGACGGACGTCTGGCCGATGCGTTCGCCGTAGTACTTGATCACGATCCACAGCGCGGGCACGACGGCGAGGGCGAGCAGCGTCAGCAACGGGTCGAACCGCCACATGATGATGAGCATGCCGATCAGCGTGGCGAGGGCGTTGATCATCGGGACGACGCCGCTGTTGAACAAGGTCTGGATGGAGTAAGTGTCCCAAGTGACGCGGTAAATGGAGTCGCCGACGGCGTGGCGTTCGTGGAACAGGAGGGAAAGTTTCTGCATGTGTTCGTACAGCCGGCAGCGCAGGTCGTGCGTCATCTCCAACCCGGCGCGGACGAAATACATGGTGCCCCAAGCGTTTAAGGCGTATCGGAGGAAATACACGGCTAGCAACACACCACAGATAACCAGCAACGCGACGCTCTTGTCGGACATGTACGGCGTCAGCCAGTGAGGTGGCGGCGCCTTGTCGGTGAGGATGGTGTCCACGACGATCTGGATCGGCCACGGCTGGTAGAGGCTGGCTCCGACCGCCAACAGCGACAGTGCGAAACCCGCCGCAGCTCCGCGCCATTGCATTCGCATCAGGAGCCATGCGCGCGTCAACAGCAGGCGTTTAGCCCGTGGCGGTCTGGGCTTGGTGTCCTTGGTCATGCGCCGCTAGAATGACAAACCATCTGTCATTTGGCGACGCTAAAACTACATTACGGTCGCTTGACCGAGGTGGGCATGATGCGTATGATGCAACGGTTATGAGAACCAGATGGTCCTTGTTATTGTGTTTAATCCTGCCTGTGTGTGGCTGCAAATCGTCGTCACCGGAGTCGAAGGTCCTCTCCAACGCAGAGTTTATACGGAAGTTTTCCGCTCCCGCCGCGGCGGAACCAGCTGTGACCAACGCGCCCGGCGCGGACGCATCCGCACCGCGGTTGATTGCGCCGGGGATGGTATTAACGGTGATGGTGGCCGAGGATACGAATTTGAACCGCCAGTACATAGTGCCACCTACTGGTATGGTGGAGATGGTCGGAGTCGGACGCGTGAAGGTGGTGGGGTTGACGACCGATGATCTGATCAAAATGATCAAACTTCCCTTGGAACGGGATTACTTTCAGAAGGCCACGGTGACAGTGACGTTAGACGCTGCGACAGGTGCTCCGGGGCAACCCAGCACCACCGGCATTGGTGGCGGTGGTGGCGTGGTGTATGTGCTCGGTCACGTCGGCCGGCCGGGGCCGTTGATGCTGCCTCGCGACGAGGTGTTCACGCTGACCAAGGTGATCATTGCCGCTGGCGGTATTGCGACATTCGGCAATGGGGCCAAGGTGCGCGTGCTGCGCTACGACACAAACGGCAAGAAGTTCGAGACCTTCGTGAATGTGGATCGCATCATGAAACGCGGCGAGTTTGAGAAGGACCTCCCGATCCAGAACGGGGACTGGATCATCGTGCCGGAGAAGTGGATCAATTTCTAGAGGTATTGAAGGATGTTGAATCAAGCTCCAGTTGAAGCGCGTCCGGAGTCAGTGGACATCAAGGAGTATCTGTCCGTCTTACTGAAGCGCAAATGGCTAATTCTGGTCTGTTTTCTGTTGAGCATGGCGGGTGCGACAGCTTTTCTATTCACGCGCCAGCCGATCTACCGCGCCAACCTACGCATGCTGGTGACCACGACGGGTGTATTGCCTACTTCTGAAGCTGTGGTGGAGGACATGCGTACGTTTTACGCCACACAACTCAACCTCATGCAGAGCCAGACGATGCTGCGGCGCGTTCAACAGCGGATGAAGAAGTCGCCTGATGAAATCCGTGAGAACCTTGCCAACTTGAAGGTTTCGCTCATCGGCGGTTCCGACATCATCGTCATCACTGTGGACGGCCCATCGAGGGAATTTGCTCGCGATTTCGCCAACACACTAGCCCAAGAGTACCTGTTATTCCGCGACGAGGAACGAGCCCGAGGTGCTGAGTCTGCGCTATTGTCGCTAACGCGCGAGGCCAACCGTCTTGGGCAGGAAATCAAGGCCGCCCAGGAGCGATACCTCGCCTATGCCAAGGAACACAATCTTCCCGTGCTCCAGGACACCAGTGCTACTTGGAGACAACTCTACACACAGCACCTCACCAGCTACGTGCAGTTGCGCAATGCGCTCGACGCTGCTAAGGCCAGACAAACCGCCCTCGAACAGTCGAACACCGGCACCTTCATCGCCCTCATGAGCCAACCAGCCGCGCAACAATCTGAACAGCTACAGAGAAATCCCACACCAGAACAGCTCGCAGGCACGGGCATGGACACCGCCCGCACCGGCGAAGTGGCCGTCGCAGTTGTGCCCGCTGCCACCGCGCGTCCGAATGAATTACCCGCAGCAGACCAACGCGTATTCCAAGCGGTCCCCGCTATGCCGACGGCCATTGTGCAAACCTTGATGGACTTGGAACGCCGCCGCGTGAGATTGGAAGGACGTTTGGCTGAGTTGTTGACTGTCTATAAGTCGAAGTATCCCGCCGTCCAGTCGGTGCAGATCGAACTTAACGAAGTTAGGAACAACATTCAGTACCAGATGCGTCTCGCCCGCGACATTCAGAACGCCGAAGTCGCTTTCCTCCAGCGCCAGATGGATTCCGCTGAAAAGATGCTCCGCGAAGCCGATAATGAGATCCAGCAGAAAAGCCGCGAACTCCTGGGAGGCAACGCCTTAAACGACGATCTCGACCGCCTCCGTTCTCAACAGCGTGCCCTCCTCACCACCCTTACCGCCATCGATGTTCGCCAAGGTTTCCGCTACCGCACTATCTCTGTGATCGAGTCCGCCGCCGTCGAATCCGACCCTATTTACCCGAAGAAGATGAAAGGACTTATGCTCGCCGCCTTTTTCGGCCTCGGCCTCGGGCTGGCGCTCGCTTTCTTCGTCGAGTACGTAGACGACTCCATCAAAATTGCCGAGGACGTTGAACGCGACCTTCAACTGCCATTTCTCGGAATGGTGCCTGCCGCCCAGTGGAACCACGACGATCTCACCGCCCACCGCCTTGATCGCGTCAAACAACAAGGCGGCGTCGCCGAAGCCTACCGCGTTGTCCGATCTGCCATCATCTTCTCCATTCCTCGCGAGAAACTCCGCACCATACTGATGACCAGCGCCGTTCCACGTGAAGGTAAGACCACCACCTGCGTTAACCTCGCCATCGGTTTTTCCAAGATTGAAGAGCGCGTCCTGTTGCTCGACGGCGACTTGCGTCGTGGCGAAATCCATAAGTACTTTGGACTCGACCGCGAGAAAGGACTCTCCGACGTGCTGCTTGGTGAGGTCACCCCCGAGGAAGTCGTCCGCCACACCGACATTCCAAAACTCGATGTTATCCCTTCCGGCGCCTATCCGTCCAATCCTGCCGAATTGCTGCTCGGCTGGCGTCTGAAAGAAACGCTGGACTGGGCGCGCCAACACTATGACCGCGTCATCGTGGACAGCCCGCCCGTCATGGGCATCGCCGACAGCGCCATTCTCGGTGCCGCCGGTGATGGCTCCCTTTTCATCATCTGGGCCGGCCGCACCTCCCGACGGTACGTCCGTGTCGCCAAAATGACCGCCATCAGTCGTGGTGCCAAGATTTTCGGCTTCATCCTCAACAACCTCGAACCTGGCCGTGTCGGCTACTACCACTACTACCCCTACTACTACAGCTACTATTCCCGCGGCTACTACTATGCCCACAAGGAAGAAGAAGAAGCCAAAGCCGGCGAAGCCAAGGGTGGCGAAGCTCCCTCCTCCGAGAAGAAGGACAAGGACGAGATCGAAGACGTTTACTAAACGTCGAAGATCACCGTCGCCAACCACGAACCGTCGTCGCGCTGCTCCACCTGAAGCTGGTGATACGTCACCGCCTTCACCTCCGCCCGCGGCTCCGACTGTTTCCAATCCACCGCCCCACCCCGCAACGAGGCTTCGATGATTTGAGAATTGAGATTTGAGATTCCAAATTCATCGTACACGACCCCGTGCGCCGAAAACTCGAACAACAACTCCGTCAGCCAGTCGTGCAACAAATCCTCCGCCGACCCCGCCTCGATCACGATCGATTTCTGACTCCCGACTCCTGACTTCTTCCATTCTCCCATCACCTCGAACAACGCCGCCGCCGCGTTGCGGAACAGTTCCTCCAGCGTCGCTCCAAACACACGTACACCGATGTCCGCCGTGTGCTCGAAGAACTCGTAGCGCGCCGTCATAAGCTGAGATGATCGATGTAGCGCGACTCAAATCCCGGATCCAGATTCAACTCCACCACCTCGATCTGCCGGCACACTCGCGCGATCTCCTCCAGCGCACCGCGATCCAGCAAGCTCACAAACGCGCCCGCCAGCGACGTGTTCCCGACCACCTGCACCTGCTCCGTCGCGAATCCCGGTAGCAGCCCGCACCCGATGGCGTTGGCGACATTGATGTGCAAACCGAACCCGCCCGCCATATACACGCGCTTGATGGCCGACGCGGTCAGCCCGGCACGTTCCAGCAACGTCACAATCCCCGCCGCAATCGCCGCCTTCGACTGCAACAGATGCGCCACATCGGTCTCCGTGATCACGATACCCGCCGCAACCGGAAACTCACTGCGCTCCCGAAACCGGCCGTGCTCGTTCAATAGGCCAGTCCGTCGGCCTTCCGCCAGGAAATCCACGTACGCTGAACCGCAGATGCCGATCGGCTTCGTCTTGCCGATCACATCAACGTGCGTCTCCGCACCGAGCCGTATTTTCTGGATAGCGCCTTCCGCCGCGCGCACGCCGTTCGTCAACCCCGCGCCCTCGAACGCCGGGCCGGCCGCCGTTGCGCAACCGAAAAGACGACCGCCCGACTTCAAGACGATTTCGCCGTTCGTGCCGACGTCCACCAACAGGCTCGGCCCGTCATCGTATGCCAGGCCACTCGCTAAAATACCGGCGGTAATGTCCGAGCCGATGTACGCCGCCGCGCTTGGCAACAGATGAACCTCCGCGTCGCCGAACGCCGACAACTTCACCGTGCGATGTTCCAGAAACGCCGGGCGGAACGGATACGTCCCCATCGGCGTCGGGTCCACGCCGGCGAACAGGTGCAGCATCGTCGTGTTGCCGGCCACGCTGAGACAAACAGGCGACGTGTTTCCGAGCAGCGGCAAAATGGTCTCCTGCACGACGGCTTCCTGGAGCCGCGCTACCATTGTCTTGTCCCCGGCGCACAAACCGATCCGCGTCGCCACATCGTCGCCAAAATTCAACTGCTTGTTGAAATCGGCGGCGCGCCCGACAACCTTGCCGTCGCGCAAATCCACGAGCACCACCGCCACCGTCGTCGTCCCGACGTCCACTGCCGCGCCGATACCGGTCTTGGCGAGCGGGTCGTAGGCGCGCGGGATATTGACGCGGAATTCGCTGACGATCTGCGGCTTGTGTGCCAGCAACGAACGCGCGGGAATCCGGATCGCCGCGTCGCTGTCGAGACGGTGCTGGCACGCCTGCACCGATGCCGGTGCGTTGACGACCGCACCGGTGTGGATGTTGGCGATCGTGCCGCGTACGAGGTCGAGTGTGCAGCCGTCGCACAGGCCGCGCTGGCCGCAACGGATATTCAACGGCAGATGTTCGCGCCGTAGCACGTCGCTGAGCCGCTGGTGCGAGGCGGTCGCGATGGTCGCCGTGCCTTTCGGCGACTCGATTTCAAGTTGGATTTGTTTTTTCAATGACACGTTCGTCCGCTGTCATGCGGAAAGTTTCGCCGGGATTCAAGACGAGAAAGCGGTCGTTGTCCCACGGCCCGTTAAGCAGCGCGCACAGCAACGCCGGGTCGCCGCACTGGAAATCGCATTGCCAGCCGAGCCACGCGGCGCATTCCTGCGTGCGTTTCCATTCGCCGGTGATGTCGCCCGCGCCGAGGTGGACGAATGCGGCGCGGGTGTAGCTCTTCATCCAGCCTTGTTCGGTCTCCATGAGGTACTCGGCGTTCTCGGCGCCGAACTTCTCGGTGTAGAGCCGGTGGAAATTCTCGTAGCGCTCGCGGCCCGGTGGCGTGTGGTGTCTGTTCCAGCCGGGGCTGTACCAGTAGGTACCGGGATGCTCGGCGACGTAGGCGGCATAGTGTTCCTTACTGCCGAGTAGGTGCGTGATGCAGTCGTGCGCGCGCGCGATCACCAGACGGCAACGCCGCGTGCGCACGCCTTCAGTGCCGCGGCTGCAAAGTCCGTACCCGAGCACGATGACGTCGGCGACCGTGTTGGCCTCGACGCGATCGATGGCGGCTTGGAGTTCGCGGCGGAGTTTGTCGGGCTCGTTGTGCAGGCCCTGTTCGAGGACCTCGGTATGGACGACGTTCGGAAACTCGCGGGCGAAATGGGCCAGCTCGATTTCCAAGACAGCGCAGGTGATGACGGCGACTTTCTCGCTCATAAGGTGGCCGCTACTCTATCCGGCGAGAGGGCGAAATCAAGGTTGGGTTTCCGGAACATGGAGTTGGAGGCGTTGGATGATCGGGTTGCCGAGAATCATGAAACCGGCTCGCATCGAGCGGCGGTAGTCACGCGGCGAGACGCCGTAGATGCGCTTGAACTTGTTGGAGAAATGGTACTGCGAGACGAACCCGGTGGCGTCGGCGACCTCCTTCACTGCAAGGTTCGAGCGGACCAGCAATGAAGCCGCGCGCTCCAGCCGGGCCAGCCCGGCGCATTCGAGCGGGCCGAGGTTCAGATGGCGCCGAAACAGCCGGCAAAGATGTTCGGCCGTGACGTGCGCGGTTCGGGCCAGTTCTTCGAGCGTGATCGGCAACGGCGGGTCTTGCGCGAGCGCCCGCCGTATTGCCGCCAGCGCTTTCTCGACAGCGCCGGGCAGTTTGCCGAATGGCTCCGGCGCGACGGCGGTCTGGCCGGAGAGGAAACTGTGGAGCATCAGCGTGACGGTGGATTCAAGGAGTTGATCCCGGTCTGGAATCGACGATTGGGCCAGACCGACGGCGTAGCGGAAGAGCGGGCGGAGGATGTCATTGGAGGTTATCCGCCGGACCAAAGGCCATTCCTTCAACGGCGGCCATTCCGGCGCAGAGTAGTCGAAGCTGAAATGCAGGTAGGCTAGAATGGTCCGCCGTTCGCGGTCCCAGTCGTAGCGGTCCGTCATCCCGGGCCGACCGAGCAGGATAGTGTCAGGCAAAGCGGAAATCTTCTTCTGATCGAAATTGGCAGCGATATTGCCCTCGATAATCCAGAGGAATTGGAAATCGTAAAGGAGTCTGGGGCCGAAGGTTGCGCCCGGAGGATAGGCGGCGATTCCGGCGCTGCCGACGAGCAGGTTGTCCATCGGGTTGAGGTTCATCAGCGGTCAATGGCAGGCAAGTATCGGCCAATCTTGGGTATTGTCAAGAAGCGAGGCAACCGCTATTGTGACGCCACTTTCAAGAGGAGATAACGCATGAGTGACCTGAAAACTTTGAGCCAAGCAGTCGTGAAAGGAAACCGCAAGGATTCCGTCGAGATTACGAAGACGTTGCTGGCAGCGGGTATGAAACCGCTGGACATTGTCGAGAAAGGTCTTGTCCCCGGCATGGCCGAGGTTGGCGAGAAGTTCAAGAACAACCAGATCTTTGTTCCTGAGATGCTCATCGCTGCCCGCGCCATGAAGGAAGCGATGGCACTCCTCGAACCGTTGCTGGTGCAGGCCGGCATCAAGCCGAAGTTCACCGCCGTCATCGGCACCGTACAGGGAGACCTTCACGATATCGGCAAGAATCTCGTCGCCATGATGTGGAAAGGCGCCAACTTCGGCGTCGTTGACCTCGGCACGAACGTTTCGCCCGACAAATTCGCCGCCGCCGTCAAGGAACACAACGCGCAGGTCGTCGGCCTGTCCGCGCTGTTGACCACGACAATGCCGGCGATGAAGACCACCATCGAGGCGCTCAAGAAAACCGGCCTCAGCCCCGTCAAGGTCATCATCGGCGGCGCGCCCATCACACAAGAGTTCGCGAAGGAAATCGGCGCCGACGGCTACGCGCCCGACGCCGCCAGCGCGGTGGACGTCGCCCGTCAGCTCATGGCCGCCTGAGCCGGCACAACGGAAGAAAACAAGGTAGAACCTTTTACAAAGCTCACCGGCCCGGCGTGTCTTTACCGCCGGAACAAAACCGGAACATGACGACAACCCCGACATTACGCGACGTCCTCACCAGCGGCCGGTTCTGCTACGGCGCAGAAGTTGTGACGACACGCGGTTTCGTGCCGGCAGACCAGTCCAGCAAGATTGTCGATCTCGGCAACGCGTTGACGGATGACCCGCGGATCAGTTGGGTCTCGATCACCGACAACCCGGGCGGCAACGTAATGCTCACGCCGGAGTGGCTGGGACAGTTGCTTGCCAAACGTCGCGCCCAGATTGTCGTTCACCTGACTTGCAAGGACCGCAACCGCAACGCGCTCGAATCCACCGCGTGGCGGCTCGCGTCCGAGGGCCTCAACAACGTCCTCGCCATGACCGGCGATCATCCGAAGGCAGGGTTCCACGGGCTGGCAAGCGGTTCGTTCGACCTCGATTCGGTCAGCCTAATCGCGATGTTGAAGGCGATGAACGACGGTCTGCCAGTGCCGGGACGCAAGGGCGAGATCACGACGCTGCCGAAGACGAGTTTCTACATCGCGGGCGCGGTGTCGCCGTTCAAACGGTACGAGCGCGAGTTAATGCCGCAGTATTTCAAGCTGCTCCGCAAGATCAGCAACGGCGCCGAGTTCATCTACACCCAGCTCGGCTACGACATGCGGAAGTTCCACGAGGTGAAACTGTTTCTCCAGTCGCACGGCATCAGCCTTCCGCTCATCGGCAACGTTTATCTGCTCAACAAGACCGTCGCCGGCATGTTCTACCGCAATGACGTGCCGGGCTGCGTTGTCAGCGACAAGCTGCTGGCGCTCGCGGAGAAATACGCCGCGGGGCCCGACAAGGGGCGCGCGTTCTTCTTCGAGCTGGCCGCGAAACAGCTTGCTGTCTTCAAGGGACTCGGTTTCGCGGGTGGCTACATCGGCGGCATGGCGAAGGCGGAAAGCTTCTTCGAGATCATCGATATGGCAGAGAAATTCGGCGCGAACGACTGGAAGGAGTTCGCGAAGGAAATCCAGTTCTGCCGCGACGGCGAATTCTACTTGTTCGAGACGGACGGCGCGTTGAACCGTGAGTACGTCCGCTCACTTGAACACCCCGGCGACAGCAAGGAAGTCAACTTCAACTATCGCCTCTCGCGTTGTGTCCACAGCGCGTTCTTCACTCCCGGCACCAGCGGCTTTAACTTCATGAAGCGCATCTACACCGGGTGGGACAAGAACACCGGTTTCCTTTCCCGCACCGCGCACGGCGTTGAGAAGGTGTCGAAACTGGTCATGTTCGACTGCTGCGACTGCGGCGATTGCAGCCTGCCCGACATCGCGAACCTTTGCCCGCAGGGGTCGTGCTCGAAGAACCAGCGCAACGGTCCGTGCGGCGGCTCGTTCGACGGGCGGTGCGAATTGAAGGACAAGGACTGCATCTGGGCGCGCGCCTACGAGCGCCTGAAGCACTACAAAGAAACCAAAGACATGCTCCAAGGCCAGGCGGTCTTTTACAACGCCGGGCTTAAGAACAGTTCCGGCTGGGCCAACTCGTTCCTCGGCCGTGACCACAACGCCAAGAAGGAGAAATAGTCATGCCCATCCAAGGTCTCACCATCATCGGCGAATCCATCAATGATTCTGTCCCGTCCACCAAGAAACTCTACGAAGCCAACGACATTGCCGGGCTGAAGGAGCTGGCGAAGTCGCAGGACGAAGGCGGCGCCGGCTACATCGACGTCAACGTTGGCAGTCGAACGCCGGAGTTCCTTGCGGAGATGGTGCGCCAGGTCCAGAGCGTGACTGCCAAGCCGCTCTCGATTGACACTCCCGACCCAGTGATGGCCGAGGCCGCGCTCAAGGCCTACGATCTCTCCCGCGCCGGCGGAAAGATTCCGGCGCTGAACTCGATTTCGCCGTTGCGGGTGCAGATGTTCGAGTTGAAGAAGATCGTGCCGTTCAAACCGATCCTACTCGTGACCGAGCGCAACGAGAACGGCACCGGCAAGCCCAACCACACCGCCGAGCAGACCTATGACACCGCGAAGCAGATGATCGCCGAGGCGAAGCGGCACGGCATCGCCGTCGGTGACTGCATCATTGACGCAGGCATCTCGCCCATCGGCGCCGACTCCGACGACCAGTTCCAGCGGTTGATAAAATCCATCCGCATGATCCACGACGACCCGCAATTCAAGGGCGTCCACATGTCGGTTGGTCTCAGCAATTTCACCGTGATGTTGCCGCCGAAACGCGCCGACGGTTCGCCGACAAAAGGCCCGCTGGAGAGCGCGTTCCTGACGATGGCGATGCCGCTCGGCATGGACCACGTCATCGGATCGGTGAAACGCAAATACGAAATCCTCGCGCCCGACCACGCCGCGATGCAGTGCCTCGCTCACTGTCTGAAGCTCGAAGGCTTCGACGTCATCATGCGCGTCCAGGAATACTACGCCTAAAAGGAAAATTCCCATGAGCACCCAAACGTTCCTGTCCGACATCGAAATCTCCCGCCAGTCGAAGATGCAGCCGGTCGAAAAAATCGCTGCGAAACTCAACATTCCCGTTGATCACATTGAGCAATATGGCAAATACAAAGCAAAGATCTCGCTCGATTATTTCCACTCGCTCGACAACGTCCCCAAGGGCAAGCTCATCCTCGTTACCGCCATCAGCCCCACGCCCGCCGGCGAAGGCAAGACGACCACCACCGTCGGCCTCGGCGACGCGCTCAACCGCATCGGCAAACGCGCCGTCATCTGCCTGCGCGAGCCCTCCCTCGGCCCGTGCTTCGGCATCAAGGGCGGCGCTGCCGGCGGCGGCTACTCGCAGGTCGTGCCGATGGAAGACATCAATCTCCATTTCACCGGCGACTTCCACGCCATCGGCACCGCGCACAACCTTCTCTCCGCGATGCTCGACAACCATCTCACCCAAGGCAACCGTCTTGACATTGACATCAACCGGATCGTCTGGCGTCGCGTCGTTGACATGAACGACCGCGCCCTGCGCGACATCGTCCTCGGTCTCGGCGGCCACGCCAACGGTATCCCGCGCGAGTCCGGCTTCGACATCACCGTCGCCTCCGAAGTCATGGCCATCTTCTGTCTTTCCGAGTCGCTCAAGGAACTACGGGAACGCCTCGGCCGGATCGTTGTCGCCTATACCCGCGACAAGAAACCGATCACGGCCGCCGACCTCAAGGCGCACGGTGCGATGACTGTCCTGCTCAAGGACGCGCTTAAGCCGAACCTCGTCCAGACGCTCGAAAACAACCCGGCGTTTGTCCACGGCGGCCCGTTCGCCAACATTGCGCACGGCTGCAACAGCGTCCTCGCCACCAAGCTCGGCATGCGTCTCGCCGATTACACCGTCACGGAAGCCGGCTTCGGCGCCGATCTCGGTGCGGAAAAATTCCTCGACATCAAATGCCGCCATGCCGGCCTCCAGCCCAACGCGGTCGTCATCGTCGCCACCATCCGCGCCCTCAAGATGCACGGCGGCGTGGAAAAAGCCGACCTCAAAACGCCGAACCCGGTTGCCGTCGAGAAAGGCATCGTTAACCTGGAAAAACATCTCGAAAACATCCGGATGTTCAATCTCCCGGTCGTTGTCGCCATCAACCACTTTGTCGCCGACACCGACGAGGAACTCGCCGTGGTCGAACGCCACTGCCAGAAGCTCGGTGTGAAGGCCATCAAGTGCCTGCACTGGGCCAAGGGTGGCGCCGGCGCCGAGGAACTCGCGCACGCCATCGTCGAGATCACCAGCAAACCGGCCGCCCAGCCGTTCCAGTTCCTTTACACCGATGAGATGAGCCTCTGGAACAAGGTCCGCTCCATCGCGCAGAATATTTACGGCGCCGACAACATCATGGCCGACGCCAAAATCCGCGCCAAGTTCAAGGAACTCGAGGAAGGCGGGTACGGCCACCTACCGGTCTGTATGGCCAAGACGCAATACTCGTTGTCCAGCGACCCGTCGTTGCGTGGCCGCCCGAAAAACTTCGACGTCCCGATCCGCGACGTGAAACTCAGTGCCGGCGCCGGGTTTGTCGTCGTGCTGCTCGGCGACATCATGACCATGCCCGGCCTCCCGAAAGTCCCCTCCGCCGAAATCATCGACATCAATGACAAAGGCGAAATCGTCGGTCTGTTCTAATGAATCGCTGGCTCATTGCCGGCCTGGGCACGCTGCTCCAACTCTGCCTCGGCTCGGTTTACGCCTGGAGCTATTTCCAGAAACCGCTCGTTGACGGCTACGGCTGGCGCAACACGCAAGTTGCGTGGACATTCAGCTTCGCCATCGGTTTCCTCGGTCTCGCCGCCGCCGTCGGCGGCGTCCTGTTGCCGAAATTCGGCCCGCGCAAACTCGCCATCACCGGTAGCCTCCTCTACGGCACCGGCTACCTCCTCGCCGCGCTGGCGTTGCATTTGAAATCGCTGCCGCTGTTGTGGCTCGGCTACGGCGGCATCGGCGGCATCGGTTTAGGCCTCGGCTACGTCACGCCCGTCGCCACAGTTGCGAAGTGGTTCCCCGACAAAAAAGGTCTCGTCACCGGCATGGTCGTGATGGGTTTCGGCTTCGGCGCGCTCCTGATGAGCAAAGTCATCGCGCCGGCATTGGCCACAAAATTTCAATTACCGGAAGTTTTCGCCGGTGCCGGCCTGATTGTCGGTCTCACCGGTCTCATCGTCGCTACCGGTCTTCGTAATCCACCTGACACCCCGACAGGCCCCACCGACCTTACCGGCATCGCCACGATTTGGTCGCGCCAATTCCTGCTGATGTGGCTGGTTTTTTTCTGCAACATCGTCGCCGGCGTCGCCATCATCAGTTTCCAGTCGCCGCTGCTCCAGGATTTGTGGAAAAAAGTTGATCCATCGTTGGCGCCCGTCACGCTGGCTGTGTTTGGTGCGACGCTGATCGCCGTCAGTTCCGTCTTCAACGGTTTCGGCCGGCTCTGCTGGGGCGCTCTCTCCGACCGGCTCGGCCAACTTGCAACTTTTCGCATCATGCTCGCCACGCAAGTCGTCGCGTTTGGCGTCTTGATGAAAGTCAGCAACCCGTGGCTGTTCGGCGTGCTGATCTGCTACGTTCTGCTCTGTTACGGCGGCGGCTTCGGCGTCATGCCGTCATTTGTGCTGAACACCTTTGGCCCCCGTCTTATGCCGGTCCTCTACGGCTGCATCCTGACCGCTTGGTCCGCCGCTGGTATCGTCGGCCCGCAAGGCGTCGCCTGGCTCAAAGATCGCCACGGCCCGCAGGCCAGCGCCTACGCCTTCGCTCTCGGCGCCGTGCTGCTTGCCTTGGGGTCCTTCCTGTCACTGTTCCTGCGTAGGCAGGAGTTGGGTAAAAATTTCTTGTCTCAATGCGGTGAACGGCGCACTGTTACGCCATGACCCGATCCTTTCTCGACGCACTGACACAACCCACACCTCTTCTCGCTGACGGCGCTACCGGCACGATGCTCCAAGCCGCTGGCTTGCCCGTCGGCGAGGCGCCCGAACGCTGGTTACTTGACAATCCCGTCGCCATCCGCAAGGTTGCCGCGCAATACGTCGCCGCAGGCTCTGACATGATTTATACTTGCACCTTCGGCGCCAGCCGCGTCGGCCTCAGTCGCTGTGGACTCGAAGATAAATTTGAGACCATCAATCGAACCGCCGTCGAACTTGCTCGTGAGGCTGCTGCGGGTAAAAACACCTTTATCGTCGGTTCTATTGGCCCAACTGGCGAGATGCTCGAACCGTACGGTGAGTTTAGCCTTGACGAAGCGCGCGCTTCTTTCGCCGAACAAGCCGCCCTGCTCGCACAAACCGGCGTGGACGCGCTGGTGTGCGAGACGTTCACTGATTTGCAGGAAGCGTTGCTTGCCGTCAGCGCGTCTAAGGAAAACGCAAGCGTGCCCGTGCTCGTCAGTATGGCGTTTGAGCTGAACGGGCGCACGATGATGGGCGTCACACCAGAAGATGCCGTTTTCCGACTCACCGACGCCGGTGCAGCTGCCGTCGGTTCGAATTGCAGCGTCGGTCCGGAGAGTTTGGAACAAGTGATTCGTGCGATGAAGGCAGCGCGTCCGCAAGCGCGGTTGCTTGCGAAGCCAAACGCAGGCCTGCCACAAGTCGTGAATGGCCATGCCGTGTACAACGTCGGCCCCGCTGCACTTGCCGCGTTTGCAACGCGGATGAAATCGCTCGGCGTTGCCGTCGTCGGCGGCTGTTGCGGAACAACCCCGGAACATTTGCGTGCAATGCGCCGCGCGCTAGGAGGGTGAGCCATGAACCACGTCGAACGTTTCCGCGCCGTGATGAACTTCCAACCGGTCGACCGGCTGCCGCGCTGGGAGTGGGCGATGTGGTGGGACGAGACGATCAAGCGATGGCATGGCGAAGGGTTGCCGCGCCAACTGAAGTTCAGCCAGGTCTTAGACATCGCTCAGTATTTCGGCCTCGATCCGTACCCGCAGTTCTGGTTCAGCACCACCGAGGCAACCATCGAGGCCACGCAACACCACGTCGATGGCGTTGTCGCCAACATGGACGACTATCGCCGGATTCGTCCGCACATTTTTCCGGATCACACGCCCGCCATCGAGACGATGCGCGCGTGGGCCGAACGCCAGCGTCGCGGCGACGCCGTCGTCTGGATCACGCTCGAAGGATTCTTCTGGTTTCCGAGGACGTTGATGAACATCGAACGGCTGAGCCTCGCGTTTTACGATCAGCCGGAACTTGTCCACGCCATCAACCAGGACCTCTGCGATTTCAATCGCCGCCTGATGGAGCAGATCGCAAAGGTCTGCGTGCCGACGTTCATGACGTTTGCCGAGGACGTCAGTTACAATCTCGGCCCGATGATTTCCGAGCAGGCGTTCAACGATTTCCTTGCGCCGTACTATCGCCAGCTCATTCCGATGGCCGAGGAGTTCAACATCATCCCGCTCGTTGACACCGACGGCGACGTGACGTTGATGGTGCCGTGGCTGCGCAACGTCGGCATCCGCGGCGTGCTCCCGCTCGAACGCCAAGCCGGCGTGGACGGAATGAAGTTGCGCAAAAAATATCCCGACCTCTGCATGGTCGGCCACTTCGACAAGATGACGATGAACAAAAGCGAGTCCGACATGCGCGCCGAGTTCGAGCGCATCCTTCCGCTGATGCGACGTGGCGGCTACATCCCTAGCGTTGACCACCAAACTCCTCCCGGCGTCTCGCTGGCCGAGTACCGCGTCTTCCTCAAGCTGTTAAACGAATACACCAACCTTGGCGCGCGATGACTTCCGCCTCCGGAACATGGCTGCATAAACAGCGCGCGCCGTGGTGTCATTTTGAAGGAGATGTAATCTCGAAACCTCACTTGCTGCCACTTGAGTCCGGCGGTATTGCTGAACCCGTTCATGAGCGAAGGCACCAGTCGAAACCGCAGAACGTGCAGTTTCATATCCTTCAGCAAATCATGGTAATCAGCTGGCATGCAGCGAACTTCCCTCAATAGTGCGCCCGTCAGTGTTGTCTACCTCCCCGCCACGTACCCAGTTATCCACTTCCGATACTTTGAATTTCCACAGCCGCCCAATCTGGTGGGCCGGCATATTCCGATTTCGAATCCAACGGTGAATTGTGTCTTGGCTGACACCCAGATGCTGGGAGATACCCTCTAAAGACACCCATGGTTCAGATTGCGTCATTTGATCTCGCCTTCTTTCCTCAAAAAGCTGACTTGTGCCGACTCTTGCAGACTCATGCAGAAAACATAAGGTCTATCGAGCAGGATGCGGATATTATGGGGTTGTTGTTTGTTCCTTGCACGCTCAGCCTTTCCGTGTTGCATCAAATGTAATGCGCTTAGCCATCGCAGCACTATGCTAATCTCGCAGATGATCATAGGTTTTCGCAATAAGTACCCCGCCATCTTTGTGGTCCAACCAACCCGCAATCACCTTGAAATCAATCCCCGCTTCAATGGCATTACTGCAGAAAAAATGCCGCAGGCTATGGTGGGTATAGTGTGCGAGACCTAGATTCTCCGACGCCGAACTCAAGGAACGCCTCGCACACAGCACGGAGAAAACTTTTTCTGAAGACAACGGGGCTTGATCAAGAGCATCGTGAAGTTCCCGTAACAGCCGCCGCAGTGCCGGAAACAGCGGCACCATTCGAAACTCTCTGTTCTTCGTGCCTTGTTCGCCGCCTGAAACCGTAAGCATACCTTTCTTGAAATCCACATCTCATTGAGGCTACGATCTGCCAACTGGCGGTCGGCAGTTTTGAGGGAGCGTTTGATTTGCTTGCCTGCCCGCTTAAAGAGTGCATAATATGTTCCGTTATGTTCGGCTCGATAAAGACACGCAGCAACCCGATGCAGCAGTTGGCCGCCCTCTGGGGGTTTGGGCTTACTTTTCATAGTGCTACAAATATATGGGTTACAAGGTCTTTTTTTGGGGTTGAGCAACACGTCGCAAGTGATTGTTTATCAATAATGTGTGCCCGTAGCTCAATTGGATAGAGCGTTGGCCTCCGGAGCCAAAGGTTGCGAGTTCAACTCTCGCCGGGCATACCAGTCTTAGTGAAGCAGTTTCTTCAGCAGCAGCAACGACTTCGGCATCTTCATCAGCCACTGCCGCCAAGCCCTTAACTCGATCTTGACCACCATCCGCTGTGAGGTGGTGGTGGCCCGCGTGGACGGTGGACCCTGCGGGATCAAGAGATTGCGCGCAGTGGTATTGCGCTGGAGGCACGAAGTTCGCTTCTTTGAGGTCGGCCCGAACCGGTTCATTACCGAGTACAAGAAACGATAGAACCAAATGCCGCGCCGATATTCAGAATCAAATCACTTACCAACATCGACCGCTCGCCGCAGCGTTCTCGCGCGAAGTCGCCCGCGCGACCATGCACGAACACACCCACCCGCGCTGCGTCCAACGCCGACAGGTCCTGCACCAGCAGCGCCCCGATGATCCCCGTCAATGCGTCGCCCATACCGCCCTTCGCCATGCCGGGGTTGCCCGTGGAATTCACCCACAGACCGCCCGACTTGTCCGTCACCACCGTGCCCGCGCCCTTCAACACCAGCACCACGCCGTGCTCCCGCGCAAACTGCCGCGCCACCTCCCACCGTTGCGCCTGCACATCGCGCACGGTTTTTCCACACAACCGCGACATCTCCCCGGGGTGCGGCGTCAACACCAGCGGCACGGCCACCGTGTTCAACAACGACACATTTCGCGCCAGCGCATTCAACCCATCCGCGTCCACCACCAACGGCCGCCGGCAACTCGAAATCCAATTCAACACCAATCGCTGCGTCTCCGGCGCCTGACCCAACCCAGGACCCAGCGCCAACGCGTCGTAGTCCGACAACGATCCAAGTTCGTCCATCGGCCGCGGCATCACCTCCGTCGGACAACTCGCCGCCACGATCGGGTACACCGACCGCGGCACCGCCAACGTCACCAACCCCGCGCCCGACCGTGCCGCCGCATGCGCGCACAACACCGGCGCACCCGTGTAGCCTTCGCTCCCCGCAATTACCAACAGATGACCGTAATCGCCCTTGTGCGTGCTCCGCCGACGCCGCGGCAACAACGCCTTCACATCCGCCGCCGTCAACAGTTCCACCTCCGAGGGAATCTTCTCGCCAAACTCCGGCGGGAACCCGATGTCCGCCACCTCGATCACACCCACCCAATCCGTTGCCGACGGACGCAGCAGCCCGATCTTCGGCAGCCCCATCGTCACCGTCACCTCCGCGCGCACACAAACGCCGTGCACCTCGCCCGTGTCGCTGTCCAGTCCCGACGGCAAATCAATCGCTACCGCCGGCACCGATTGCTCGTTGACCCAGCGGATCACCGATGCCGCCGGCTCGCGCACGTCACCAGTCAATCCTGTGCCGAGCAATCCATCCACGATTACCTCCGCCGACACCGACGCCAGTTGATCGAGGCTCGGCAGTTCCAACACCGACACGTTGCCGAGTTCTTGGAAATACGCCAGCGGATCGCCGCTGAGTTCGGCGCGCCGGCAGAACAACGCCAGCGTCGGCTCGCAACCCATCGCCGCCAGATGCCGTGCCGCCACGATCGCGTCGCCGCCGTTATTGCCTTTGCCCGCCAGCAACAGCACGCGTCGCGACAACGCCGCCGCCTTGCGCGCGACTGCCAGTCCCGCCCGGTCCATCAACACCTTACCCGGCATACCGGCCTCCATCGCGCGACGGTCGAGAGCACGGATTTGTTCGGTAGTGACCGCTTTCACGCCAACAGCTTAATCAACCTCCATCCGAAAAGCAACGCGCCGCAACCCAAAACTCTAAACTCTAATTCCTAAATCCTAAACAATGATCGAAACTTCAATTTGAAGAATTCGTGCTTCGGATTTGTTTGGGATTTTCCTTATTTGGCTTCAGTAGACCGTCGAGCTTCGCGAACGGATCGGCCATCCGCGACGGCTCCGTCAACTCACGCGGCTTGGTTTCGCCAAGGTATTCGGCAAGCTTGTATTTCTCGTGCTCGTGATCATGACAGTAGATGCAGAGTAACTCCCAGTTGCTGCCGTCGGGCGGGTTGTTTTGGTGGTTGTGGTCCTTGTGGTGGACCGTCAACTCCGGCAGTCGTTTACCGGAAAACTCGCGTCCACAACTGGCGCAGACGTGCGGGAACAGTCGCAACGCCCGTTCACGATAGCCTGCTTGACGAATCTCAGCGTCGCGGCGGAGTTTCGCGAGAATCTCGGCCTGTTGCTTGGGACTCACCGGCTTCTTGCTCGGCTTCATTTCTTGCCAATGCAGTAGAGATTCTTGCCGGTGCGCAGGAAGAGTTGGCCTTGGGCGACAGCGATACTGGCGCGGCAGGGCGGCTCGGCTATCCTGAAGGTCGAGAGAACCTTGAACCTGTCACCGGCTTCGAGGACGTAGACAGTTCCTTTTTCGCTGACGCAATAAAGTTTTCCGTCCGCGCCGGTAAGAGAGGCGCGGAAGATGTCGCCGGTCACTTCGAGTTTGCCCTGCCAGCGGACGGAGCCGGTTTTCGGGTCGAGGCAGACGATGTTCTGGCGGTCGCCGTCGAGGACGAATAGTTTGCCGCGATAGAACAGCGGCGTGCAGACATCGGGCGTGACGGCGGTGAGTTCCCATGCGACTTTGCCGTCGCGGATGCCGAGGAGCGGATCGCGTTTCGGTCCGCAGGCGATGACGGTGCCGCCGGCGACAACGGACGACGGGACGCTGCGCCACCAGCCGTCGTGCTTGCGGTTCAGCCCGGCGCAACGCCACAGCTCGACACCGGTGTCGGCGTTGTGACCGGTGACGTAGTCGCCGCCGATAATGATGATCTCGTTACCGTTCGGAATCGGCGTGGTGTAGGATTCCATGGACTCGGTGATGGCGTCGGTCTTGCGGATGTGACGCCAGCGATCCTTACCGGTGAGCGGGTCGAGACAGAGTAGGTAGGAGTCGCGGGTCGGCTTGTCATCGAGGGCATGTTTATAGGTCGGCGGGTTGCGTTGGATGACTTCGATGTAGAGGTTGCCTTTGTAGAGGAGCGGGCTGGAACCGTAGATCCACATGATGGCGAACTTGCCGTAGTCTTTGGCGAGGTCGCGTTTCCAAATTACGGCGCCGTTCATGTCGAGCGCGGCAACGATGCCGGTGGCGTACATGACCCAGACATGTTGGCCGTCGGTGACG
This sequence comes from uncultured Verrucomicrobiota bacterium, assembly GCA_903825435.1. Classification (GTDB taxonomy): domain Bacteria; phylum Verrucomicrobiota; class Verrucomicrobiia; order Palsa-1439; family Palsa-1439; genus CAIKAP01. Next base: position 3,099 of record CAIKAP010000075.1, on the reverse strand, counting down.
GGCGACGGCGAGGCCGCGTTGTTGTGGCCTTTGGCGAAGTCGCCGTCGCCGAGCGTCTTCTGCCAACGGGTTTTTCCGGTGCGGCGGTCGAGACAGAGGAGGTTCAGGTTCTTCGCTTTGTCAGGGCTGGAGACGAAAACGTTGTCGCCCCAGATGGCGGGCGTTGCACCGCTGAAACCGGACATCGGCGTGACCCAGACGATGTTCTCGGTGGCGCTCCACGAGGTCGGCAGACCGGTCTCGGTGGTGGAGCCGTTGAAGAACGGGCCGCGCCACTGCGGCCAGTTCTCGGCGCACAGCGGCGCGGCGACGAGGCAAAACAACAACGCGAGCCGTCTCATGTCATTTAGCAAGTTCGGCGCAGGTCTTGTCGAAGTAGGCGATGCACTTGGCGATGTTGGCCATAAGGTCAGCAACGCTGCCGCGCTCGTACTCGATGGAAAGATAGCCTTTGAACCCCTGGCGCTTCAACTCGGCGAGCATTCCCCTGGCGTCGCACTCACCGGTACCGAAGGGGACGTCTTGTTTCTTTGCGTCAAGGTCTTTGAAGTGGAGGCTTTCGATGCGGCCTTCGAGTTGTTTCATGGTGGCGATCGGGTTGCGGTCGGCACGAAATTGGTGGCCGGTGTCGTCGCAGGAACCGATGAGTTTGTTGAAGGGTTTACAGGCTTCGAGAACTTTGTCGGGCGGCCAGCTCTTCGGGTGATTGTGCAACGCGAATCGGATGCCGTATTCTTTCGTGAGTTTGTCGTGGACTTCGTTCGGAACGGTCTCGGTGACGAGCACTTTGATACCCATTTTCTTCGCCCACTCGAACATTTTTCGCGCGCCGGCTTCGTCGTTTGGCACGCCGGCGACGCCGCAGGCGACAAGCTGAAGGCCGCCGGCGTCCTTGAGTTTCTGTTGGATCTTGGCGGCGGTGGCGTCGCTCATGTTGGCGGTGGTGGTTTCTTTCGAGCCGGGTTCGAGTTTCTGGTCGGGATAGATTTCGAGATACTTGATGCCGAGCTTGGCGGCGGCGTCAACGGTCTCCATGAACGACAACGCGCGGAAGCTGTAGCACTGGAGGCTGAGTTTGAGGCCGAGTTTTTCCGAGGCGGAATCGTCGCGGGCAAACGCGACGGTGGCGGCCAGCATCAATGCGGCGGTGACGGTAGTGAATTTCATTTTACTTTTTCTCTTTCTTCGGTTGTTCGGATGTGGTGACCCAGACGTCGGTGCGGAACGGCGAAGCCGGGATGCCTTCTTTGTTGTACAGGTTGCATTCGGGATTATTGGCCCAAGCGTAGCGGACGGCAACAGGATTCTTCACCGCGTCGCTCCAGACGACCACACTGTTGCCGTCAATCTTCGCGCTGGCCCAGACAAACTTCTTGTCTTCACCGGCGACGTTGAAGCCGACGAGATGGTCAAGCGGCTTGGTGGGTTCTTCGCCGAGCCGGATGGCGGGTGCGGCGCCGATGATGAGGCCGGTGCCGGTGTTTTTGAATTGGAGACGGACTTTGTCGCCTTCGACCTTCATCGTGTCGTAGGTCGGGCCAGAATAAACGATGTCTTTACCGTAAGCGACCTTCAACCCGGCAAGGGCGAGGCGTTTGCTGACGTCGGCTTTGTTCTTGGGATGGATGTCGTTGGCCTCGCCGATGTCAATGATGACGGCTTGGCCGGTGTTGGGGAGCTTGAGCGTCAGCGACTGTGCTTCGCGGAGGCCGGGCCAGCCGCTTTCGGACTGCGTGGGGTTGCCGTCGCATTTCATGAAGTTGGCGAGCTGGACGAAGAGGAACGGGAACTCGCCGCAGCCCCAGGCGCGACGCCAGTCGCTGATCATCACGGGGAATAGGACGCGGTACTGCATCGGGTTGCCGGCATTGGATTCGCCTTGGTACCAGATCGCACCCTTAATCGGGAATGGCAGGAGCGGCTGGATCATGGCGTTGTAGAGGACGGTCGGCGTGTTGGGATTGTTCGTCGGCGAATTCGGTTTGCGCGGGAGATTCGGACGCGCCGGCGCTGGCTGCCCGGCTTTCTTGGCATCGGCGACTGCCTGCTTCCACTTTGCCAGCGCGGCGTCAGTTTCTTTCTTCCACTTCGGAAGCGTTTCGCGTTCGTATTTCTCGACGATCTTGTCGAGGTTGGCGACGGTGGTCTTGTAGTTGTTCACAAAACCGTCGAGCACCGGATCGGTCTGCAACCCTTGCATGCTTGTCCATGCCTGCGCGGGCGTACCGCCCCACGAGGTGTTGATCAGGCCGATGGGAACACCGGTCGCGGCGTGGATGTCGCGGCCAAAGAAGTAGCCGACGGCAGTGAAAGTCTTCGCCGTGTCGGGCGTGCACTCGACCCACTTGCCGCCACAGCTCGGTTGCGGCTCGAGCGCGGTCTTGAGCGGGACAGAGTAGAGGCGAATCTTCGGATGCGTCGCCTTCGGAATTTCCTGCGCGGCATCGTGTGCGCTGTTGAGCGCGAATCCCATATTAGACTGCCCGGAGCAGACCCAGACATCGCCGACTAAGATATTCTTCAGCACGGTGGTGCCAATGGTCATTTCGAACGGGCCGCCGGCTTCGAGGGGCTTGAGTGTGACTTTCCATTTGCCGTCCTTGGCGACGGTCGAGACTTTCTGGTTCTGGAAAATCACGGTAACGTTCTCGCCATCGTCGGCGGTACCGGTGACGGGCAACGGGACGCCGCGCTGGAGGACGGCGTTGTCGGTAAACGTGCAGTGGGGTTTGACCGCGGCGAACGCGGTGGTGACGGCTGCCGAGACGACGGCGGCCACGATGAGGAGGAATGTGCGTTTCATTCGGGGTAATAGACGTTCCCGCCGCCGCTTTATTCGGTCAACGATAAAGCGCGGTGGCGAGGCAAGGTATTATCTGCTGCAAAACTCCACCGTTGATTTCCTCCGTGTCGGCTCCTATCCTGCCGCCATGAAACGCGTGCTCGGAGTTTTCATTGCCGCTGTTGCGCTGTTCGCCGCCAACCAACCTTTGCCCGTCTGCGCGGAGACGGAGTCCATTGACCTCAAGGCGCTCGCCAAGAAAGCTCGGCCTGCCGTCATGCTGCTGGTCGTGTCCGACGCCAACGGCAAAGAGATTG